>NZ_JBWKEC010000003.1:0-446557 GCF_056435645.1 Amycolatopsis sp. NPDC043889 | reverse complement strand
AAGGTGGTGGAGGGGGGTTTGGGGGGGGGGTTGGGGTAGGAGTGGGCGGGGGTTACGAGGGTCCCCTCTCCGGGTTTCCTGGCCTGGGGCTTTGGGGGGGGGGTGGGGGGGGGTTTTTGGGGGGAAACCCCAAACCCCCCCCCACGACCCACGCGACCAAGCCCTACTTAGCCCACTTAGGCCGAGGCGGAGGCACGTAGTCCGCGAAGCCGTCCAGGAGCACCGAAGCGTCCGAGTCGATCGAGAGCATGTCCCGGTACCCAGCCGACAGGAAGCCCTCCGACACCATGTGGTCGGCGAACTTCAGCAGCGGCGCGTAGTACCCGCCGACGTCGACCAGCCCGATCGGCTTCTCGTGCAGCCCGAGCTGCGCCCACGTCCACACCTCGAACAGCTCCTCCAGCGTCCCCGCGCCGCCGGGCAGCGCGAGGAAGCCGTCGGACAGCGCGGCCATCTTCGCCTTCCGCTGGTGCATGTCGGCGACGACGTGCAGTTCGGTCAGGCCGGCGTGCGCGATCTCGACGCTGCCCAGCGCCTCCGGGATCACGCCGATCACCTCGCCGCCCGCGGCCAGCGCGGCGTCCGCGACGACGCCCATGGTCCCGACCGAAGCCCCGCCGTAGACCAGCCCGATGCCCCGCGAGGCCAGCAGCGTGCCCAGGGCGCGAGCTTCGTCGGCGTACCGCGGGTCGAAGCCCATCGAAGAGCCGCAGAAGACACAGACCCGGCGCGGAGCCGCCATCAGTGGGTGTCCTCCCAAGCCTTGTACGAATCCTGCACGACGCGTACGGCGTCTTCGATGTCGTCGGTCACGTGCAGAAGCTCGAGGTCCTTCTGACCGATCTTGCCCTCGGCGAGCAGCGAACTGGCGATCCAGTCGTACAGGCCGCCCCAGTACTTGCTGCCGAACAGCACGACCGGGAACTTCGTGACCTTCTTCGTCTGCACCAGCGTGAGCGCCTCGAACAACTCGTCGAGCGTGCCGAAACCGCCGGGCAGGCAGATGAACGCCTGCGAGTACTTGATGAACATGGTCTTGCGCGCGAAGAAATACCGGAAGTTGACGCCGAGGTCGACCCACGGGTTCAGGCCCTGCTCGAACGGCAGCTCGATGCCGAGGCCGACCGAGAACCCGCCCGCCTCGTTGGCGCCGCGGTTCACCGCTTCCATCGCGCCGGGGCCGCCGCCGGTCATCACCGCGAAGCCCGCGTTCGCGAGCGCGCCGCCGATCTTGCGGCCGAGTTCGTACTCCGGGTGGTCCCGCTTGGTCCGCGCCGAACCGAACACCGTCACCGCGCGCGGCACCTCGGCCAGCGCACCGAAGCCCTCGACGAACTCCGCCTGGATCCGCAGCACGCGCCACGGGTCGGTGTGCACCCAGTCGCTCGGACCCCGCGAGTCCAGCAGGCGCTGGTCGGTGGTGCTGTCCTGGTCACGGCGATCCCGCCGCAGCACGACCGGACCCTTGTGGCGCTCGATCGGACGTTCCGGGTACTGGCCGTCGGGGAACTCGCTTGTCTCGCTCACCCCGCCAAGCCTACGACGTCGTCACCGTCCGGAGCGGCAGCATCGCCGCGAACAGGAGTTGTCGGATACGCGAACGCGGGACCCGCCGGTGAGCGGGCCCCGCGATCACGCCTCAGGAACGTCCGGTCAGCGCGAACGCGAGCATGGCCGTCGAGGTGAAGTCGATGGCGGGCTCGTTGCTCGGCCACGACGCGAGGTCGTCGGCGTAGCGGGCCTCGGGGGTGTCGAAGGCTTCGAAGGGCTTCCTGCAGTCCTTCGAACCGGGCGGGAGCTCCATGTGCTCGAAGTTCTCCGCTCCGTTGGGTCCGTTCACGACGGCGCCGTAGAGCAGTTTCTCCTCTCCGGCGAGGTTCGCCGCCTGGTGATGCGGGCACCGCGGGTACGTGGTGCCGACGCCGACGACCAGCGAGATGCCCCAGGCGTTCGCGCCGAGGGTGAAGTTCCGCTGCTGCGAACCGAACGCCGCGTACCGGCGGTCACCGGTCAGGTCCGCGTACAGCCGCTCGGTCGCGGCGAACCCGAAGCTCTTGCTGGCCGCGTCGAATTCCTTCACCGAGACGGCGGTCCGGAAAGGACTCTGAGCCGCGCTCGCGACCCCTTCGTCGAGCTGACGGCGGAGGTCGCCGATCAGTTCCTTCGGACCGAGCGCGGCACCCGGGACGCCGTGCCGCAGGAGCTTCGCCAGATCGGCGTGCGCCAGCGCGCTGGTGTCGTACAGGTTGAGCGTGCTCTTCTCTTCGACGTCGATGTAGGCCTTCGCCCAGTGCGCCGCCTGCCGCGTCCACTCGGCGGACCGCGGGTCACGCAAGGCCTTGGCCGCCAGGGCCAGCTGCGTCGCACCGAGTTCCATGTCGTCCCGCCAGGATGATTCCGGGTAGTACGCGTGCGGGAACGCGGTGACCAGTTCGCCGACGTTCTCGGTCTTGGCCTGCGCGAAGACCGACGAGGCCTCGGCGAGGTATTCCTTTGCCAGCGCGGGATTCCGCTTCGCCTCGACCTGGGCGCCGAGCGCGAACGCGGCGGCGACGCGGCCGGCGAGGTTCGGGCTGAGCGCGGATCCGCCGGGGTTCGCGGGGAAGACCGGCCGGTGCTTCACGAAGTACTTGGGGTCACCGGGTTTCACGTCGAGCGGGTCGTCGTCGTGCGGATTCCGCCAGACGTCGTGGTCGCCGAGGAACCCGAACTTGTCGCTGCCCGTCCCGATCCCGACCTGGGCGTAGAGCGTCTTGCTCTTCTCGTCCCACATCTTGTCGAGCCAGTCGAGGCCGAGCTTGACCTCCTTGGCCAGCACCCGATCGTAGTCCTCGCGGAGCACGTAACCCAGCTCCGCCAGCGAGTACGCCGTGTTCGACGTGAACTTGACGAAGTCGCCCGCGTCGACCCAGCCACCCTCGACGTCGACCGGCCCGCCCGCCGGCTTCAGCGGTTCGGTGATCTCGTCGCCGAATTCACCGCCGAACGCGGGCCATTCGTAGACCGTGGCCTGCTTGTCGGCCAGGTGCGAGGGTTTGCGGTCGAGACGGCCGGGGATGATGTCGTCACCGTCGCGCTGCGCCTGGAAGAACTCGTTGGTGGCACGGACGAGCGGCGTGAAGAGCCGGTCCTTGGTGTCCACCCGGAACGTCGGCGACGTCGCCTTGGTCTCGCCGGTGACCTCGATCCGGTACTTGCCCGGCAGCCAGACCTTCGACAGGTCCAGCTGGTACACCGCCGAGTACTTCGCGTTCCACGCGCCGAGCGACTGCCCGGTCCGTCCACGATGGACGGTCCGGCCGCGTTCGTCGATCACCGAGAACGCACCCGGCGCGCTGGACAGGAGATAGGCGTACTTGGTCTCGGTGATGCCGTAGCCGACCTGATCGACCCGCACCTCACCTTGGACCGCCGCCGCGGCCGAAACCGCCGGAACCGTCAAACCCCCGAGGACCAGTGCCGAAACCGCGGCCACCGTCCGGGACCAGGAACTCACCATCATCGGCGCCCCGCTCATGGATTAGTTAAGAAAGTTTCCTTTTTATGGCGCAAGACGCTAGCGCCCGGGACGCCACCAGTCAATATGTCCGTTTCGCCGGTCGGAAGTCACCGGATCCGGCCGTTGTTGGCGGGTATCCGCCCAGCTCAGCCGGATACCCGCCGGGAAATCGTCTACCGTGGATCGGTGCCGTCCAGGGCAGAACCACTCGGCGCGCGGATCCGGCGGTTGCGCCGGGCACGCGGGCTGACTCAGCGTGAGCTCGCCGAGCCGCGCTACGACCGCGGTTTCCTCGCCAAGGTCGAGTCGGGCCGCCGTCTGCCCTCGGACGACGTGCTCTCCCACCTCGCGCGACGGCTCGGCCTCACCGCGGACGAACTCCGCTTCGACCGGCCACCGGGCGCCGCCGAGGAACTCACCGAGGCGCTCGAGACCGCGTACCGCGAGTTGCAGCAAGGCGGACTCGAGGCCGCCGAACGCGAGTTCACCCGGGTGGAACACCGAGCGGCGGAGTACCGGCTGCCGGACGTCCAATGCCACGCGCGCTTCCATCTCGGCGAAGTCCAGTGGCAGCGCTACGACATCCCGTTGGCGGACAAGGGATTCGCGCACGCCATGGAACTCGCCGACGCGGCGTCGCCCCGGCTGCGCGCGATGATCGTCAACCGCCTCGCCGCCTGCCGCGCGCTTTCGGGTGATCTGGGCGCTTCGGTCGCGCTCGTGGAAAACGCGCTCGCCGATCTCCGCGCCCCCGGCACGAGCGATCCCGACGCCGAGCTGGCGTTGGTGACCGCGTTGATCCATCCGCTGATCGAAATGGGCGCGCTCCGCCGCGCCCGTCGTGCCGCCGATGAAGGCCGGCGCGTCCTCCCTTCCGCTCACCGTGCGGACATCGCCGCGCGCTATCACCGGCAGGCCGCGCAACTGTGGCAGGCGATCGGCCTGGTCGACCGCGCGGAGAAGGACCTTTCGCGGGCACTGCGCCTGTTCACCTCCCTCGGCTACGACCGCGACGCCGCCCGGTGCCGCTGGGCGCGCGGCTTCCTTTGGCGGCGACTGGGCAAACTCGACGAGGCGCACGCCGAACTGCGGCTCGCGCGCGATCTCCTTGCCAAGGCGGGATCGCGGGAAGGTGTGCTCGGCGCGACCATCGAACTCGCCGATGTCCGCCGCCGCCAAGGGAAGCTCGACGAGGCCGCCGAACTCGCCGAAGGGATCCGCCCGCTTCTGGATCGATCCCCCGATATCGAGGCCAGGGCCGAGGTTCTCCGGTTACTGGGACTCATCGCCCGCGCGCGCGGCGACCTGTCCGAGGCGACCGCGCTACTCGAAGAAGCCGCCACCGCACAGGAAAAGTCCGAACTGCGCGGCGCGCTCGTCGCCACCTCACTGCATCTGGGCGACACGTTGCGCGCCCGCGGATTAATCGAAAAGGCCGCGGAGGCCTATCGGCGCGGTGTACGCGCGGCCGCTATGTCCGATTTCGGGCCGACCGGCTGAAAACCATACGAAAGTCGCCATATATCGCACATGGCGGGAAAACTCTTACTACACAGGCATTTCATTCCCTGCATGTCGATCTTCACCCGCTCCGCTAGGCCATCCGGCCCATTGACGCACCTTGTGACCGGCTCCTTTACTCGGACGTGTCCATCGGGATAACTCCAGTTATCCGAATGGGCACGCTCCCCGTCCCCCGCCGTGCGCCCGCCAGGTCGAATTCCCCGCCGCGCCTCTAGCCGGACGGGTACACGGTCCTGCCCATGGAAGGTTCACATGACCGTTCAGCGAGGGCTCAGAACAGGGTTGGCGGCCGTCGCCGGCCTTGCCCTGAGCATGACGTTCCCGGTGACCCCGGCGAATGCGACCACTGCCACCATCCAGCCCGCGAGCCCTGACGCCGTGGCCGCGAGCGCGGCCGACCGGGCCGCCGCGACCGGTGTAGACCAGCTGAGGAAGGGGGCGCAGGAAGACTTCCGCCGCGTCGGGCTGACCCCCGGTGGCGGAGGACTCTTCTACGCCGCTTACGAACGAACCTACCGTGGCCTGCCGGTCGTCGGCGGGGACGCGGTGGTGGTCGCCGACGGCGCCGGGCGCGTCCGCGGCACCAGCGCCGCGGAGACCGCGGCGATCTCGGTGGACACGAAGGCCAAGATCTCCGCGGCGAAGGCGACCGAGGTCGCGCGCGGCCAGCTATCCAAAGTAGACAGTGTCGCCGCGCCGAAGCTCGTCGTACTGGCGGGGAACTCCCCCAAGCTCGCCTACGAGGTCGTCGTCGCCGGTACCAAGGCGGCGAACCCGAGCAACCTGCACGTCTTCGTGGACGGCGTCACCGGCGCGGTGCTCGAAACCCGTGACGACGTCAAGATGTCCAACTTCCCCGCCGCCGCGCCGAAGGCGACGTCGAACGACGTCAGCACGCTGGGCGCCGGGAACAGCTACTACGTCGGCAACGTCACCATCGACACGACGAACTCCGGCGGCACGTACACGATGCGCGACCCGCAGCGCACCAACATCAGCTGCGCCCGCCAGAACGGCTCGCCCTACAGCGGACCGGACGACAACTGGGGCAACGGTTCCGGCACCGACCTGGAAACCGCCTGCGTCGACGCGCTCTTCGGCGTCCAGACCGAGTGGAAGATGCTGGGCGAATGGCTCGGCCGCAACGGCATCAACGGCAGCGGCGGCGGCTTCCCCGCCTACGTCGGCCTCAACCAGGCCAACGCCTACTGGAACGGCTCCTCGACCACCTACGGCCGCTCGCAGGACGGCCAGCGCCAGGCCACCCCGATGGACGTCGTCGCGCACGAGTACGGCCACGCCATCTTCCAGACCACGCCGGGCGGCGCGGGCAGCGGCAACGAGAACGGCGGCCTCAACGAGTCCACCGGTGACATCTTCGGTGCCGTCACCGAGCACTACGCCAACAACGCCAAGGACGTCCCCGACTACGACGTCGGCGAGGGCGTGAACCTGGTCGGCCGCGGCCCGATCCGCTACATGAACCAGCCGAGCAGGATCTCCGGCAACCCCGACTGCTACTCGTCGTCCATCCCGAACACCGAGGTGCACGCCGCCGCGGGCCCGCAGAACCACTGGTTCTACCTGCTCGCCGAGGGCACCGCGCCGGTCGGCAAACCGGCCAGCCCGACCTGCAACAACACCTCGATCACCGGGATCGGCATCCAGAAGGCCGCGAAGATCTTCTACAACGGCCTGCTGAAGAAGACCTCCAGCTGGAACCACCGCGCGGCCCGCAAGGCCACCCTGGAAGCGGCGCTCGCGCTGTACCCGGGTTCCTGCACCGAGTTCAACACCACCAAGGCGGCGTGGAACGCCATCAGCGTTCCCGCGGCGACCGGTGAACCGGCCTCGTGCACCCCGCAGGGTGACGACTTCTCGGTCGGCGTCACCCCGGCGGCTGGTTCCGTCAAGCCGGGCGAGTCGGCCACGGTCACGGTGAACACCGCGACCACCAACGGTGCGGCACAGACAGTTTCGTTGAGCGCCAGCGGTCTTCCCACCGGGGCGACCGCGTCGTTCAACCCCGCTTCGGTGCAGTCGGGCGGTTCCTCGACGCTCACCATCGCGACGTCGGCGAGCACCCCTGACGGCACCAGCACGATCACGGTGACCGGCACCGCGGCGAGCGGCACGCACACCGCTCAGTACAAGCTGACCGTCGGCACCGGCGGCGACGTGCGCACCTACAGCAACGACACCGACTACGCGCTGAACGACTACGGCACGGTGAACAGCCCGATCACCTCGACCGCCACCGGCAACGCGGTTTCGCCGGTGAAGGTGACGGTGACCGGGACGCACACCTGCTCCGAGGACCTCCGGATCAGCCTGAAGGCCCCCGACGGCAGCACGTACTCGGTCAAACCCACCGGTTCCCTGCCCTGCACCGATCTGGGCACCCGGAACTACTCGGTGAACGTGACCAACGAAGTCGCGGCGGGCACGTGGACCCTCGTGGTCTACGACGCCTACGCGCAGGACACCGGCACGCTCGACAGCTGGTCGATCACCGTTTGATTCCCGTTCCGTGAAGGCCTCCTTCCCTACCTTCAGCGTAGGGAAGGAGGCCTTCACGGACCATTACCCAGAAAGGAAACCCCGGCATGAAGTGGGGAAAGCGAATAGGAGCGGCCGTCGTCGGCATGGCCGCCGTACTGGGTGTCGTCACGGCGCCCGCGCAGGCGGTCACGGCCGCCGCCGCACCGGACATCTCGCTCGCCAACGTCAAGGCGCACTTGAGCGCGTTGCAGACCATCGCCAACCAGAACGGTGGCAACCGCGCCGCCGGACGGCCGGGCTACCCGGCGTCGGTGTCCTATGTGGCACAGAAACTGCGCGACGCCGGCTACAACGTCACGTTGCAGTCCTGCACGAGCTGCGCGGGTTCGAACCAGAACGTGATCGCGGAATGGCCGCAGGGTGACGCCAACCAGGTCATCATGCTCGGCGCGCACCTCGACAGCGTCAGCGCCGGCCCCGGCATCAACGACAACGGCTCGGGTTCGGCCTCGATCCTCGAAGTCGCGCTGACTCTGGCCCGCGAGAACCCGGCGATGGCGAAGCGGGTCCGCTTCGGCTGGTGGGCCGACGAGGAGTCCGGTCTGCGCGGGTCCAGGTTCTACGTCAACAGCCTGCCGCAGACCGAGCGCACGAAGATCAAGACCTACCTGAACTTCGACATGATCGGCTCCGACAACTGGGGCTACTTCGTCTACGACGACGTCGCTTCGGTCAAGGCCGTGTTCGACGAGTACTTCCGGACGATCGGCATCCAGACCGAGGGCGACACCGAGGGCGACGGCCGTTCGGACCACGCGTCGTTCAAGAGCGCGGGCATCCCGGTCGGCGGTCTCGCGACCGGTGCCGGGTACACGAAGAGCGCGGCGCAGCAACAGAAATGGGGCGGCACCGCCGGAAGGGCGTTCGACAGCTGCTACCACCGCGCGTGCGACACGCTGTCGAACATCCCGGACACCCCACTGGAGAAGAACAGCGACGCGATCGCGTACGCGCTCTGGAAGCTCGCCGTCGGCACGTCGACGGGGCCCGACTTCTCGCTCGGTCTCTCGCCGTCCTCCAGCACCGTCCAAGCGGGACAGTCAGCGACCGTCACGGTCAACACCACGACGACTTCCGGTGCGGCACAAGCGGTTTCGCTGAGTGCCAGCGGTCTTCCCGCCGGGGCGACCGCGACGTTCAACCCCGCTTCGGTGCAGTCCGGCGGCTCATCGACGCTCACCATCGCGACGTCGGCGAGCACCCCCAACGGCACCAGCACGATCACGGTGACCGGTGACGGGACCTCGGTGGACCGCACGGCGCAGTACACGCTCACCGTCGGCGACGTCAGCGTGCGCACGTTCACCAACGGCACCGACTACGCGCTGAACGACTACGCGACGGTCAACAGCCCGATCACGTCCACCGCGACGGGCACGGCGACCTCGCCGGTGAAGGTGTCGATCACCGGGACGCACACCTGCTCCGAGGACCTCCGCATCAGCCTGAAGGCCCCCGACGGCAGCACGTACTCGGTCAAACCCACCGGTTCCCTGCCCTGTACGGATCTCGGCACCAGGACGTACTCGGTCCCCGTGACCAACGAGGCCGCTTCCGGCACTTGGACGCTCGTGCTCTACGACGCCTACGCGCAGGACACCGGCACGCTCGACAGCTGGACCATCACCGTCTGACCATCCGAATGACGAAGGCCATCTCACGAGGACACCCGGCCTCGTGAGATGGCCTTCGCGCGTGAGGGAGATTTTCGGGCAACTCTTGGATATCTGGTCTAGACCACCCGATCGTCGGTAGCGCCACTCATGCGCGGCGACCTATGTTGAGCCGAACGGCCGCTTCCTGTTCGTTCAAACCGCTTTCGAGATGGGAGCTGGGTATGTTCGGTCGCGTCTCACGGCTGCTCGCAATCACCGGCGCGGCGGTACTCGCCGTCACCACACTCGTCGCCTTGGGCTCGGCGCAGGCGTCTCCCGACGCCGAGGTCTGCGCGGTCAAATCGAAGCCCGCGGGCAAGGTCCTGCAGGGCTATTGGGAGAACTGGGACGGCGCCTCGAACGGCGTCCATCCGCCGATGGGCTGGATCCCGATCACCGACGCCCGGATCAAGGCCAATGGGTACAACGTGATCAACGCGGCCTTTCCGGTCATCCTGTCCGACGGAACGGCAAAATGGGAGGATGGGATGGACGCGACTGTGAAGGTCGCGACCCCCTCCGAAATGTGCGCCGCGAAGGACGCCGGCGCGACCATCCTGATGTCCATCGGCGGCGCCACCGCGGGGATCGACCTGAATTCGGCCACCGTGGCGGACAAATTCGTCGCGACCATCGTGCCGATCCTGAAGAAGTACAACTTCGACGGGATCGACATCGACATCGAAACCGGCCTCACCGGCAGCGGGAACATCAACACGCTTTCCGCTTCGCAGAAGAACCTCATCCGCATCATCGACGGCGTCCTCGCCGCAATGCCGCCGAACTTCGGGCTCACCATGGCGCCCGAGACGGCGTACGTCACCGGCGGCAGCGTCGTCTACGGCTCGATCTGGGGCGCGTACCTGCCGATCATCAAGAAGTACGCGGACAACGGCAGGCTGTGGTGGCTGAACATGCAGTACTACAACGGAAGCATGTACGGCTGCTCCGGTGATTCGTACCAGGCCGGGACGGTCCAGGGCTTCGTCGCGCAGACCAACTGCCTCGACAAGGGCCTGGTGATCCAGGGCCAGACGATCCGCGTGCCCTACGACAAGCAGGCTCCGGGCTTGCCCGCGCAGGCCGGCGCCGGCGGTGGCTACATGTCGCCGAGCCTGGTTTCCCAGGCGTACCGCAGCATTCCGGCGCTGAAGGGCCTGATGACCTGGTCGATCAACTGGGACGGTTCACGGAACTGGACATTCGGGCAGAACGTGAAATCCCTGCAGGGCCGCTGAGTCGTCCGTCTGATCACGCGAGTCCCGCCTCTGATCACGCGAGCTTGCTGTGCGGAACCGGCGAACTCGCGTGATCAGGGGGCGAACTCGCGTGATCGAACGGCGAACTCACGTCATCGGCGGGTTCGCCCGTATCGTTCTCGGTCATGGACGAGGAGGTCGGCGGACGGCTACGGCGGCTCCGCGCCGAACGCGGCCTCACCCAGCGCGAACTCGCCGAACCGCACTACACCGCCGCGTACGTCTCGTCCGTCGAGACGGGCGCGCGGACACCCTCCGGTGACGCGATGCGCCATTTCGCCGCGCGACTCGGCGTGGACACCGGCGAACTCCTCGGCGTGACGTCGCCCCGCGACGACGTCCGGCTCGATCTGGACATCGCGGCGGCCGCGGCGGATTTCCTGGCGGGGACCGGTTCGGCGCCGAAGATGCGGCGCCTGGCCCGGCGAGCCGAGAAGATCGGCCGTCACCGCCAGGCCGGACTCGCCTGGATGTGGCTCGCGCGGTTCACCGAGGGCGACGCCAGGGCACGGCCGGTGGCCGCCGCCGAAGCCGCGCTCGCCGACGACATCCCGCCGTATCGCGAACTGGCCGCCGCGCTGCGGGCGAACGTCCTGATCGGCCGGGGCGAGCCGCATCACGCGATGCACCTGCTCCGGACGGCGCTCGACGCGAGCCTCGTCCGCCATCCGCATCCGGTGCTCCTGCTGACCCTGCACGCGTACCTCGCCGACGGGCAGCTCCGCCTCGGCGAGAACGCCCAGGCCGCGCATCACGCGGGAGAGGCACTTCGGCTCGCTCGCGGCAGCGAGGAGATTCTGGCCGAACTCGCCGGGAACCAGCGACGGCTGGCCGAGTCCTATCTCGGCGAAGGACGGCTGGCCGACGCCGTCGCCGCCGTGTCGGCGCTGCACGATCTGCTCCACGAACGCGCCCTGCGGCCGGTGCTGGCCCGGTGCCTGTTCGCGCGAGCCCTGAACCGGCGTGCCGACGATCTCGAAGGCGCTCTGGCGGACCTTCGCGCGTCACGCGCGGCCGCACCCGATCACACCGTCACGCTGGAACTCGCCGACGTCTGCCGCGAACTCGGTCGTCTCGGCGACGCCTCCGCGCTACTCTCCGAAGCAACCGAAGCCATCCCTGAGGACTCGCCGCTGTCAGCTTCACTCACGTTCCAGCAGGGCTCACTGGCCCTGGCCCGTGGAGACCTCGAAGCAGCCGAAGCAGGCTTCGCGCATGCCATCGACGTAGCCGCCCTCCACGACACCCGCGGCGTCTTGGCCGCTTCAATCGACAAAGCTGGAGAGCTACTGCGCGATCAGGGGCGTTTCGAAGAGGCCGCGGACCTACTGCGGCATGGACTGCTCCTTCTCGGAGCCGAGGAGGACGTTTCCCAGTGACCGAAGTGGACTTGGAAGACATCAGAGCTCGTTTGGTGAGCCGATTCGGCGCCGACGCCGACGGATGGCTCGCCGGGGTCCCCGCACTCGCCGCGAGGCTGGCCTCTCGATGGGACTTCGAGCTCGGCGAGCTGTTCGAGAGCGGCGCCTCGTCCGTCGTCCTGCGCTGCCGTTGGTCCGATGGGACGCCGTCGGTGCTCAAACTCAGCCCGGACGGGGCGCTGCTGACCAAACAGCTCGAAATGCTGCGGGTGTTCGCGCCGTCGGGCCGGGTGCCCGCCGTCCTCGCCGCCGACGCGGACGCCGGTGCGATGGTGCTGGAAGAGATCCAGCCGGGCACCCCGGCCGAGGACCTGCCGCTGCCGACCCTGCCGGAACGTTGGGGAGACCTGCTCAGCGCGCTGCATTCCGTCGCCCCGCCGGCGGACTGGCCGTGGAGCCTGCGCGGCCGGTTCGAGGAATCCTTCGACCGGATCGGCAAGCGGATCACCGAACCGGCCATCGCCGCCAGGATCGGCCCGGAAAACTGGCGCCTGGCGATCGAGCGCTGCGAGAAGTTGCTGGACACCCAGGCCGGCGTCGTGTTGCTCCACGGCGATCTGCATCTCGGCAACGCCTTGGACGGCGGCTCGCGCGGCCTGATCGCGATCGATCCGAAGGCGTGCGTGGGTGATCCGTGCTTCGACGCCGTCGACTACGTGGTGAGCGGCGCCGGGCACGAAGGCGTCGAGGCCCGTTGCCATACGGTGGCGAACGCCTGCGGGCTCGACGGGGACAGGTTGTACGCCTGGAGCCGGGTGGTCGCCCCCATGTTCGCCATCTCGCACCTGACCTATGGCGGCCCGGAGCAGGCGCTCGACGAGTTGCTCGCCCTGACTAGCTGAGGAATTCGCGCAGCACGGCGGCCACTTGCCGGATCTCGCCCGCTCGGACGTTCTCCTGGCGGGTGTGCGCCAGCGTCGGGTCGCCCGGACCGAAGTTCACCGCCGGGATCCCGAGTGCCGCGAAGCGCGCGACGTCGGTCCAGCCCAGCTTCGCGACCGCTTTGCCCCCGGCCGCGGCTACCAGCTCGGCCGCCGCGGGAGCGCTTAGGCCGGGCAATGCCCCTGGCGACAAGTCGACGATCTTGACGTCGTAGCCCTCGAAGACCTCGCGAAGGTGCGCCTCGGCATCCTCCGGGGAGCGGTCGGGAGCGAAGCGGTGGTTGATCGTGAGCACGGCTTCGTCCGGGACGACGTTGCCCGCGACGCCGCCGCCGATCTTCGTGGCCTGCAACCCTTCCCGGTAGGTCAGGCCGTCGATGTCGACCACCCGCGGCGTGTACTCGGCCAGCCTGCGCAGCGGTTCGGCGAGACCGTGGATCGCGTTGACGCCCATCCAGCCGCGCGCGGTGTGCGCCCGGACGCCGTCGACGCGGATCTCGATCCGCATCGTGCCCTGGCAACCGCCTTCGATCCCGCCGTTCGACGGCTCGCCGAGGATCGCGAGGTCGGCTCGCAGCCACTCGGGCAGCTCACGCTCGATGCGCCCGAGACCGTTCTTCGTCGCTTCGATCTCTTCGCAGTCGTAGAACACGAAGGTGATGTCGTGCCTCGGCTCCCGGAGCGCGGCGGCGAGGTGCAGGAAGACGGCGTCACCGCTCTTCATGTCGACGGTGCCGAGACCGTGCAGGATCTCGTCGTCACCGGTCCCCTCGCGGCGCACGGGCAGGTTCTCGTTGACCGGAACGGTGTCGAGATGCCCGGCCAGCAGCACCCGCGAAGGGCGGCCGAGGTTCGTGCGGGCGAGGACCGCGTCGCCGTTGCGGATCACCTCGAGATGCGGCGCCTGCGCCTGGAGCGCGGCCTGCACGGTGTCCGCTATCACCTTCTCCTGCTCCGAGACGCTGAAGATGTCCACCAGCGCGGCGGTGAGGGCGACGGGATCGGCGTGCAAGTCGAGCGAAGGCATGCCCGCACCGTACCGCCGGGGGCCCGGGGCTACCGTGAAGGAGTGCGCATGCGAACGATCTTGGTCGCCCTCCTCCTGGTGCTCAGCGGGTGCGGATCGAGCGAAGTCCCGGTGAAGGTCCGGCCGACCCAGAGCACCGGCCCGGACGTGCTGCCGATCAAGCTCAAGGCGCTGACCACCGATCAGTGCTATCTGGCGCCGGGGACCGAATCGCCCAAGGGCTGCCAGAAGTACGTCACCGAGCTCTCGAGCGCCGCGGGCACCGTCCGCAAGCGCCGCCCGGACCTGTCGTCGCACGCCGACGTCCTCGATCGCCCGATCGCCGCCTTCCGCGCCGCGAACTGCCAGGCCCAGGCGGCTCCCGGGGGACCGTGCGGCCAGGCGCTCACCGATATGGCGACGGCGCTGACCAGTGTGAAGAGCCTCGTCGGCGGCTGAGGAGCGTCACTGGGTTACCGTTCAGGTCGTGAGCGAGCAGACCCCTGACCCCGAAACGACCGGCGCCACCGGCGTCGGACTGGCCACCGTCACGACCGACGGCACGGTACTGGACACCTGGTTCCCGCTGCCCAAGCTGACCGACGGCTCCGACAGCAAGGCCGGCACGGTGCGGCTGACCGCCGAAGAGGCCTCCGAAGCCCTCGGCGAGGCCGCGGCCGCCCAGCTCGGCCCGGACACCGATCGCGGTGTCGAGGTCGTCGCGGTCCGCACGACCATCGCCCGGCTGTCCGACGCCCCCGGCGACACGCACGACGTCTACCTGCGTCTTCACCTGCTGTCGCACCGTCTGGTCCGGCCGCACGGCGCGAGCCTCGACGGCATCTTCGGCCTGCTGGCGAACGTCGTGTGGACCAACCACGGACCGTGCCCCGTCGAGGGCTTCGAGGCGACCCGGCTGCGGCTGCGGGCGCGCGGCAACGTCACCGTCTACGGCGTGGACAAGTTCCCGCGGATGGTGGACTACGTCGTGCCGACCGGAGTCCGCATCGCCGACGCCGACCGCGCCCGCCTCGGCGCGCACCTCGCCAACGGCACCACGGTCATGCACGAGGGCTTCGTCAACTTCAACGCCGGCACGCTCGGCGCCTCCATGGTCGAAGGCCGGATCTCGGCGGGCGTCGTGGTCGGCGACGGCTCCGACGTCGGCGGCGGCGCGTCGATCATGGGCACGCTGTCCGGTGGTGGCAAGGAAACGATCTCGATCGGCGAGCGCTGCCTGATCGGCGCGAACGGCGGCGTCGGCATCTCGCTCGGCGACGACTCGGTCGTCGAAGCGGGCCTGTACGTCACGGCCGGCACGAAGGTGACCTTCGAGGGCAAGGTCGTGAAGGCGCTGGAACTGTCCGGCATCTCGGGCGCGGTGTTCCGGCGGAACTCGGGGACCGGCGCCGTCGAGGTCGTCGCGCGCACCGGCGTCGGCATCGAGCTGAACGCGGCCCTGCACGCGAACTGACCTGCGGAAAGAGAGCAAGGGACCTTTGCTACCACTTTCCCCCGGAGGGCGGGAGGGTGTGTGGGAATAGGGACGTTGAGTGTCCCTATTCCCACACACCCCTCACCCCGCGTAGCGACACTGACCGACTGTGTGGGTTTTGGGACGTTAGATGTCCCGAAACCCACACAGTCACCTGAGGCGCCCGGGGCCGCTGCGCGCGCGGGGAGCAAGGGACCTTTGCTACCACTCTCCCCGGAGGGCGGGAGCAAAGGTCCCTTGCTTCTCTCACGGCCTGGACCACCTTGCCGGTTCACCTAGAATTCATCTTGTGACAGCCGAGACCCTGCCGCGCAAGAACGCCCCTTCGACCACTCCGGCCGCGCTCGGGCTCGGCGACCGTCCCGCGAAAGCCGGGCCCGGCGATCCGGCGGCCACCCATGTCCGGGTCAAACTCGACGTCGAGATCCGCGCGCTCCTCGCGCACGAGCCGGGCACCAAATCCGGCGCCGACCCCGAAGATCTGCACCAGATGCGGGTCGCGCTGCGCCGCATGCGAAGCGTCCTCAAGCTCTCCGGTCGCCTCGTCGGCCCGGACGCCGAGCCGGTGCGCGCCGAGCTCGGCTGGCTCGGCCAGTCCCTCGGCGACGTCCGCGATTACGACGTCCTGATCGGGCATCTCCGTGAGGTCGTCGCCGAGTTCGAGGTGCGCGACCAGCCGGCCGCGCGCCGTCTGGTGTCGAAGTTCGTCACCGAGCGCGGCGTCGCGAAGCGGCGGCTCACCCGCGCGCTCGCCAGCCCCCGGTACGCCTCGATGCTGCAGGATATCGGCCGCCTCGCCCGGCAGCCCGCCGCCGAAGAACCCACTGCCGAGGCCGCCCCCACCTCGGCCGATCTCGTCGCCGGTCTCGCGAAGCCGCATCGAAAGCTCGCGAAGGCCGTGAAGGCTCTTCCCGCCGATCCTCCGGACGACGACCTTCACGCGCTTCGCATCTACGGCAAGAAACTCCGCTACGCCGCCGAGATGGCCAAGCCCGCCGCGAAGAAGAAGCAGGCGGAGCGGATCCAGCGGCTGATCAAGGCCACGAAGAACTTCCAGACCGTCCTCGGGGACCACCAGGACGCCTGCGTCGCCGCCGATCGGATGCGCGGCGTCGCAGCCTCCGTCGACTCCGAGGTCGCCTTCATCGCCGGCCGGATCGCGGAGAAGGAACTGCTGCGCCGCGCCGAGGTCCGTGCCGTGTGGCGCGACGTCTGGGCCGAAGTCGACGAAGCCGCTCAGGCGGTGAGCCCGCGGATATAGCCGTCCGGGCGAACCAGCACCTGCCGCCCGTTCTCGGCTTCATACGCGGCGAAGGCGTGCCCGTCGAAGTCCTCGAAGTCCGTGTCGGACAGCGCGCTGCCCGCGGGCAGGATCCGCCGCGCGCCTTCGGGCGCCGGGCCGTCGCCGAACACCAGCACTGTCGCCCGCGGGCCGCGCAGCACCTCGAACAGCCGGACGGACTTGCCGTTCGCGTCCCTCAGCGGCGCGTCCGGCGCGCGGTCGCCGGGCCGGATCCGGCCGGTCGCCGCGGGCGCGAGCGGGCCGCCGCGATACCCGATGTCGAGCTGACGCGTGTTCTCCCCGCGCTCGTGCGCGTCTTCCGCCCCTTCCTTGTACTTCTCGAGGATCTCGGTGCTGATCTTCAACACCCGCGCGGCGACCCCGCGCCGTTCGGGCTCGTAGCTGTCGAGCAGCTCCGGTGAACCGTCGGCGAGTTTCCAGCCCAGGTTGTACGCGTCCTGGACACCAGTGTTGAGGCCCTGCCCACCGGTCGGCGGGTGGACGTGCGCCGCGTCGCCGGCGAGAAACACGCGACCGTCACGGAACCGCTCGGCTAGCCGGATATTGGGCCGCCACACCGTCGACCAGGCGAGGTCGTGCAGCCGGACCCCGCCGCCGGACAGTTCGTCGAGCCGGGACTGCAAGGTGCCGAGCGACGCCTCGACCTCCTCCTCACCCAGTGGCGCGGCGAACTGGAAATGCGGCACCCCCGGCAGCGGCGTGAGCACGATCCCCGACATCGGGTCCTCGGGCTTCGCGAACCAATGCCCGTACGCGCGATCGAGCCCCTCGGCCTGGACGTCCCCCAGCAGCATGCGGACCGATTCGTCGGTGGTGCCCTCGAACGCGATCCCGAGCGCCTTGCGCACGAAGCTCTTCCCCCCGTCCGCGCCGACGAGGTAGCCGACCCGGACGCGCTCGCCCGGCAGTTCGGCGGTCACCCCGTCGGCGTCCTGCTCGAAGCCGAGCAGCGGGGTGCCGAGCTCGACCTGGACGCCGAATTCGGCGAGCCGCTCACGAAGGATCCCCTCGGTCCGCGACTGGCCGAGGAAGTGGCCGTTCGGGTATGGCACGTCCGGGGTCGGCTCGGCGAGTTCGGCCATCCTCCGCTCGCCGACGACCTCGCCACCCAGATGGATCTTCACCGCCACCGGCGGCTGCCCGGCGGCCAGGACCGCGTCCAGTACCCCGAGATCCTCGAAGACCTCGAGCGTGCGCGGTTGCAGGCCATCGCCGCGCGAGCCTTCGAAGAACGTCTCGGCCTTCTCCACGATCCGCACGGCGACGCCGCGGCGCGCGAGATCGATGGCCAGCGTGAGGCCGGTCGGTCCGGCTCCCGCGATCAGCACCTCGGTCATCTCCGCCTCCGGTGAATTGAGATTCAGTGAATTAGAATTCACTATGCTCGTTGCTAGCCTTCCGTGTCAAGGAGGTGCCGATGACGGCGATGAGCCGCAAGGAGAAGGCGGCGGAGACCGAGGCCGCGCTCAAGGAGGCGGCGAAGCGCGTTTTCGCGGCGAAGGGGTACCTGAACACCAAGATCACCGACATCACGGCGGAGGCCGGACGCGCGGCGGGCTCGTTCTACAACCACTTCGCGAGCAAGGAAGAGCTGCTCGAAGCTCTCCTCGAGGACCTCGCGGCGGCGAGCGACGTCAACGCGGCCTCACCGGAGCACATACCCGACTTCACCGACCCGCAAGCCGTGCGCTGGCACGTCTGCGAGTACTGGAACTTCCACCGCGACAACGCCGCGACGATGCTCGCGCTGCGCCAGGCCGCGATGGTCAGCGACGAGTTCGCACGCACCTATGCGCGCTTCGGCGCCGCTCAGGCGGCGGACATCCTCGACCACCTCGGGTACATCACCGCGGCGGGCATGGAACTCCCGGCGTCGGAGCGGGTCACGCTCGCGATGATGGCCGAACTGGTCAACGGTTTCGCGCACACGTGGCTGCTCGACCCGTCAGCGATCTCCGAAGAAGAAGCCGTCGAGGCGCTGACGCGGTTCGTCTACCGGGGTTTCACCGGCCGCGACGTGCCCTAGTCAGGAAGCGAGCCGCTCCACGGCCGCGTCGAGGCGCTCGTCCGTCGCCGTCAGGGCGATCCGGACGTGCCGTCCACCGGTCGGCCCGTAGAAGGTGCCCGGAGCGGCCAGGATGCCGCGATCGGCCAGCCAATCGACCGTGTCGAGCGCGGATTCCCCGCGCGTGGACCAGAGATACAGCCCGGCCTCGGAATGCGAGATCTCGAAACCGCTGTCCAGCAACGCCTTACGCAGCACCAGCCGACGGCGCGCGTAGCGTTCCCGTTGCGCGGCAAGCGCTTCGTCGTCCTTCAGCGCGGCGACCATGGCCTCCTGCACCGGCCGCGGCACGATCAGCCCGGAGTGTTTGCGGATCTCCAGCAGCCCGGCGACGAGCTTCGGGTCACCGGTGACGAATCCGGCGCGGTAGCTGGCGAGGTTCGCGGACTTCGACAGCGAGTGGACGGCCAGCAGGCCGTCGAGGGAGCCGCCGTGCACGGCCGGGTGCAGGATCGACACGGGCTCGCTTTCCCAGCCCAGCGCCAGATAACACTCGTCGGAGACCACGACGACATCGCGTTCCCGCGCCCATTCGACGACCTTGCGCAGGTGGTCGACGCCGAGCACGCGCCCGGTCGGGTTGGACGGCGAGTTGATCCACAGCATGGACGGCCGCTGCGGACCGACCGCGAAGGTGCTGTCCGCGCGCAGCAGGGAAGCACCCGCCAGCAGCACTCCGACCTCGTAGGTCGGGTACGCCACCTCGGGGATCACGATGAGATCGCCGGGGCCGAACCCCAGCTGCCGCGGCAGCGAAGCGACCAGTTCCTTCGAACCGATCGTCGGCAGCACGGCCGCCGCGGGAACACCCTCGATGCCGTGCCGCCGCGAAAGCGCGTCGATCGCGGCGGCCCTGAGCTCGGGGATCCCGTGCGTGGTCGGGTACCCCGGGATCTCCGACACGGACGCGAGCGCCGCGCGAATGCTCTCGGGGACAGGGTCCACCGGCGTGCCGATCGACAGGTCGACGAGGCCGCCGGGATGCGCCTGGGCTTTCGCCTTCGCCTCGGCCAGGGAGTCCCAGGGGAAATCGGGAAGAGCGACCCGGCTCATTCGCCCTGCGGGGGAAGAGCCTTGATGAAGGCGGGGTCGTGACTGGTCTTGCCGACCTTGGAGGCGCCACCGGGCGAGCCGAGCTCGTCGAAGAAGTCGACGTTGGCCTTGGTGTAGTCGTTCCACTCGTCGGGGACGTCGTCCTCGTAGTAGATCGCCTCGACAGGGCAGACCGGCTCGCAGGCACCGCAGTCGACGCATTCGTCCGGGTGGATGTACAGCATGCGGTCACCCTCGTAGATGCAATCCACGGGGCACTCGTCGATACACGCCTTGTCGAGCACGTCGACGCAGGGCTCGGCGATCACGTAGGTCACTGCGCACTCCTGCTTTATCTCTGCTTCACCAGTCTGCAACGGACATTACGCGCCCACGGGCGCGACCGGCCCGCTTAGGCCACCCTTATCGGCACTCCGGGGATGGGCGTTCAGCGGTCTTTCCGGCGAGGCGGCGGAGTGGCCCTGCTGTCCCCAGTGATGACGAACTTCGGCGCGGCGGGCTTCGCCGCTTCCGCGTCCTTCTCGACGGCCTTTTCCGCGCCCAATGCCCGGTTGAAGCCGTCCGAGATCTCGCGGACGAGGTCTTCGTTGTGCCTGTCGTCCTTGCGCGCGATGCTCATCGGGGTCCCTCCACTGCCTTCCTTGGCACAATCTAACCGTGAACAGTGCGGAAATGCTCGAGCTCACCTGTAGCCAGGCTTGGACTCCCCTGCTCGAGAGCCGGATCGGTGACTGGAGGCTCCGCTGGGCGGACGGGTTCACCGCGCGGGCCAACAGTGCCCTGGCGATCGGTGACCCGGGAAAACCGCTGCCAGACGCCCTGCGGACGGTCTGTGACTTCGCCCACGATCATGCCATCCCGCCCGTCGTTCAGGTGATCCAGAACACGTCTATCGAGGACGCCATCGCCGCCCGCGGCTGGGTCCACTATGTGGAACACCGCCCCGCGCACGAGGTCCGCGTGCTGACCGGGCCGCTCTCGCACGGGACCTCGGCGGGAACGGTGATTCTGGACGAACCGACGTCCGGATGGTGGGAGATGACGGCGGGCGGCGCGGATCCGGCGGAGGCGCCAAGGCACGTCCTCGGCACCGGCAAGGTCGGCTTCGGGGTGGTCGAAATCGACGGCGTCACGGCGGGCGCGGTGCGCGGAGCGGTCGTCGGCGAGTGGCTGCACATCGCCCGTTTGGAGGTACGGCCGGAGTTCCGGCGGCGAGGGCTCGCACGCGGGCTGATGAACGCCGTGGGCGCCTGGGGCGCCGCTCAGGGCGCGACCGGGATGGTGCTGCAGGTCGCGGTGGCGAACTCCGGCGCGCTGAAGCTGTACGAAAGCCTGGGCTGTACGGAGCACCACAGGTACCGCTACTGGGCCCCGGCTCCGGGGGCGTGCGAGGATCGCCCGTCGTGAAGGTCGTCATTTTGGTCGGCGGAGTGGGCGGGGCCCGCTTCCTGCTGGGGGTCAAACAAGCACTGGGTCTGCCCGCGACCGGTTCCGCGCCGGAATCGCCGCATGAGGTGACCGCGCTGGTGAACACCGGGGACGACGTGTGGATGCACGGTCTGCGCATCTGCCCGGACCTGGACACCTGCATGTACACCCTCGGCGGGGGGATCGACGAGGAGCGCGGCTGGGGTCACTCCGGGGAGACCTGGACGGTCAAGGAGGAGCTCGCCGCCTATGGTGCCGAGCCGACCTGGTTCGGCCTGGGCGACAAGGACATCGCGACGCATCTGATCCGTTCGCGGATGCTGCGCGCGGGCTATCCGCTGTCGCAGGTCACCGAGGCGCTGTGCGATCGCTGGCAGCCGGGCGTACGCCTGCTGCCGATGTCGGACGACCGCGTCGAGACGCATGTCGTGATCGACGACCCCGAGGATCCGGACCAGCGCAAGGCGATCCACTTCCAGGAGTGGTGGGTGCGCTACCGCGCGGAGCCGAAGGCGCATTCGATCATCGCCGTCGGCGCCGACGAGGCCAAGCCGGCGCCCGGCGTGCTCGACGCGATCGCGGCCGCCGACATCGTGCTGTTCGCACCGTCCAACCCGGTGGTCTCGGTGGGCACGACGCTCGGTGTCCCGGGAATCCGCGACGCACTGCGGAAGACGCGTGCCAAGGTCGTCGGTGTCTCGCCGATCATCGGCGGTAAGCCGTTGCGCGGTATGGCCGACGCGTGCCTGAGCGCGATCGGCGTGGAGACCTCGGCCGAGGCCGTCGGACGGCATTACGGATCCCGCGAGCAATCCGACGGCGTGCTCGACGGCTGGCTGGTCTCCGAGGGGGAGACCGTCGACGTGCCGGGAGTCGCCGTCCGCGACGTACCCCTGCTGATGTCCGATGTGGACGCTACGGCGGCCATGGTGCGCGCCGCTTTCGATCTGGCGGGAGTTTCCGTTGAGTGACCACGCTTCCGCGAAGATCGAGATCCTGCCGGTCGAGGGCCTGCCGGAGTTCCGCCCCGGCGACGACCTGACCGGGGCGATCGTCGAGGCGGCCCCCTGGCTGCGGCCGGGCGACGTCCTGGTCGTGACGAGCAAGATCGTCTCCAAGGTCGAAGGCATGCTGATCCGGGTCCCGTCCGATCCGGAGGAGCGCGACGCCGCCCGGCGCAAGCTCGTCGAAGAGGAGTCCGTCCGCGTGATCGCGCGGATCAACCGGACGGTGATCACCGAGAACAAGCTCGGCATCGTGCAGGCCGCGTCCGGTGTGGACGCGTCGAACGTGGCCTCCGGCGAGGTCGCGCTGCTGCCGTCCGATCCCGACGCTTCCGCGCTCGCGCTGCGGAACGGGCTGCGTGAACGGCTCGGTGTCGAGGTCGCCGTCGTCGTCACCGACACGATGGGCCGTGCGTGGCGGGTCGGGCAGACCGACGCCGCGATCGGTGCGTCCGGCCTGCGGGTGCTGCACTCGTACGCGGGTGAGGTCGACAGCCAGGGCAACGAACTCGCGGTCACCGAGGTGGCGATCGCCGACGAACTCGCCGCCGCGGCGGATCTGGTCAAGGGCAAGCTCGGCGGGACCCCGGTCGCCGTCGTGCGCGGCCTCCGGCTGACCGACGACGGTTCGACCGCCCGCAAACTGCTCCGCCCGGTCGAAGAAGACCTGTTCCGCCTCGGTACCGACGAATCCATCGCCCAGGGCCGCCGGGAAGCCGTGCTCGCGCGGCGTTCGATCCGGTCGTTCACCGACGAACCGGTCGATCCCGAGGTGCTGCGCCGCGCGGTCGGGACGGCGCTCACGGCTCCCGCTCCGCATCACACGAAGCCGGTCCGGTTCGTGTGGCTGCGCGAGGAAGGCTTGCGCCGCAAGCTTCTCGACGCGATGAAGGTGTCGTGGCAGGCCGATCTCGAAGGCGACGATTTCACCGCCGAACAGGTCGCGAAGCGCCTCAGCCGCGGCGACATCCTGTACAACGCGCCCGAAGTCGTGGTGCCGTTCCTCGTCGCCGAGGGCGCGCACACCTACCGCGACGACCGGCGGAACGCTTGTGAGCACACGATGTTCACCGTCGCCGGTGGCGCCGCCGTGCAGGGCCTGCTGGTCGCGCTCGCCGCCGAAGACCTCGGCTCGTGCTGGATCGGGTCGACCATCTTCGCGGCAGACATCGTGCGTGACGTCCTCGGCCTGGACGAGCGCTGGGAACCGCTCGGCGCCGTCGCGATCGGGCATCCCGCCGTCCTCCCGCCCGCGCGCGGTCCCGTCGAACCCGGTGAAGGACTTCTCGAACTGTGACCCTGCACGACGACGTTGTGTCCACTTTGTCCGGTTGGCGACCGGGGGACGCGGCCCAGGAATCCTTGCGCCAGGCCTATCTCGGCTTCCTCGCCGCCCGCGACGACGTCTGCCGCCGCGAATGCGCGGCCGGGCATATCACCGCGTCGGCCGTCCTTCTCGACGCCGACGCGGAAAACGTGCTGCTCACCCTGCATCCGCGAGTCGGGCGCTGGTTGCAGCTCGGCGGGCATTGCGAACCAGGCGACGCGACGCTCGCGGACGCCGCGCTTCGTGAGGCACGAGAGGAATCCGGTATCGAGGACCTCGTGATCGACCCGGCCCCGGTGCATCTCGACGTCCACCCGATCACGTGCTCGCTCGGCGTGCCGACCCGGCATTTCGACGTGCGTTTCGTGGTGCGCGCGCCACGGGGAGCGCAACCGGTCCAAAGCGACGAATCGGACGATCTTCGTTGGTGGCCGGTGGATTCCCTGCCGGAAGGGTCGGAAGATCTCGCCGAACTGCTGGAAGCCGCCGTGCCCGCGGCGTCCGGCCGTTAGGGTGTCGGCTGACGTTCTTAAGGGGGAATGATGCTGACGACGCTGACGCCATACCTGGACCGGGTCCGGGTCCACAGCAGCGGTGACGGTGACGGCTTCGGCTGGTTTCTGCTGATCTTGGCGATCATCGTCATCATCATCGTGATCGTGGTGATCATCGTGAAGGTCAACCAGGCCAAGAAGCCGCCGATGACCTTCCCGCAGAACCCGAACTTCGGCGGTGGCGGCCCGGCCCCCGGCTTCCCGCCGCCTCCCCCGCCCGCCGGTGGCCCCGCCCCTCAGGGCAACTGGCAGCAGCAGCCCGGTTTCCCGCCGCCTCAGCCCGGTTACGGCCAGGCGCCCGGTTTCCCGCCGCCTCCGGGCCCGGCGGGGTTCCCGCCCCCGCCCGGCGCCCCCGCGGGTTTCGCGCCACCTCCGGGCGCCCCGGCACCCAATCCGTTCGGCGCGCCCGGCATGGCTCAGCCCGGTTTCCCGCCGCCTCCCCCGCAGCCGGGGCCGCCGATCGACGGCAGCGCGGACCGTACCCAGGTCGTGTCCCCGCAGCAGCAAGCGGATGCCGGCGCCGACCGCACCCAGGTGGTCTCCCCCGCGAGCGCCGACCGCACGCAGGTCGTCCCGCCCGCGGGCGCCGACCGGACGCAGGTGGTGCCCGGTGGCGGCGGTGACGCCACCCAGGTCGTTCCCGGCGGTGGCGGCGACCGGACGCAGGTCGTCCCGCCCCGCCAGTAGTCCGACTGTCCGTGAAGGCCTCCTTCCCTACCCTCAAGGTAGGCAAGGAGGCCTTCACGGCATTTCCAGCAGGGAGAAAACCGCATGGTCAGGGTCGACCCGAACTCTCCGGTCCCACCTTTCGAACAGGTCCGCACCGCCTACGCGGAGCGGATCAACGACGGCACGCTGCCCGTCGGGGCGAAACTCCCGACCGTGCGGAAACTCGCCGAAGACCTCGGCATCGCCCCGAACACGGTCGCCAAGGCCTACCGAGAGCTCGAAGAAGCGGGCCTGATCGAGACCCGCGGCAGGGCCGGGACGTTCGTGAGCGCCGTCGGTGACGAGTCCCGTGAACGGGCGAGGCAGGCGGCCGCCGACTACGCCGCGCTGACCAGGAAGCTGGGTCTCGGCCGCGACGAGGCCAAGGCGATCATCGACGCCGCGCTGGGCTGATCCACCCCTCGCGACCGCTCACGGCGATCATCCACCGGCTAACCTCACCGCATGGGAGTCTCCGTGTTGATGCTGCTGATCATCTTCCTGGTCCTCGCCGGTGTCGGCGTCGGCATCTTCTTCCTGGTGAAAGCGCTCAGCAAGCCCAAGCCCCCGATGTACCCGCCGCAGCAGTACCCGCCCCACGTCCCGCACCAGCAGCATCCTCAGCAGCCGCCGCAGTACCCGAGCCAGCAGCCCTACCCGCCGCAGGACTGGGGCAACTGACTCCCGCATTCAGAGGACCAAATGCGGCGGTAGCGCGATCACATCGCGCGGTAGTCGCGGAGTTCGATCTTCGGCCCGAACCTCGGGCGGCGGAAGCCGGCCGTCGACAGGTAGCGAACCGCGCGCTGCCGCTGCGGTGAGTACGGCGCCAGCACCTCGGACATCCCGGCGTCGTCGAGTTTCGTGCCGACCAGCGCGTGCCCGACCATCGACGGGATGTTGTAGTCACCGAAGCTCACCGCGTCCGGGTCGCCCCAGGCGCGCTGCGCGATCTCCGCCGCGGTCCACACTCCGATGCCCGGCACTTTCCGCAGCCAAGCCCGGCCTTCGACACCCTTCAGTTCGACGGCCTTCTCCAGCCGGGGCGCGACGCGGGCCGCCGCGATCAGCGTCGTCCGCCGTTTCAGGTCCACCCCGGCGCGATGCCATTTCCAGTCCACAATGGATCGGATGGCGACGGGCGTCGGCGGCACGCGCAGCCGTGCCGGTCCAGGCCCTGGCGCCTGCTCCCCGAACCAGCGGCACAGCTCGCCCCACGACCGCAGCGCCTCGGCACTGGTCACCTTCTGTTCCAGCACGGCGAGCACCAGCGCGTCCCACACCCGGCCGGTCGAGCCGAGGCGCAGCCCCGGGTTGCGGCGGCGCGCCGTCGCGATGACGTCGTGGTGCGCGACGAATTCGGAGTCGTCGTCGTGCGCGCCCAGCATCGCCGGAACGCCTTCGAGCAGCCTGTCCGCGCCGGGTCCCCAGGCCTCCGCCTCGATCTCGCCGTCCGTGCGCCGCAGCAGCGCGAGTGTGCCCGCGCCGTCCGCGGTGTTGGCGGCCAGCCAGGTGACCCCGCCCTCGGTGCGGACGACGTTGGGCGAACGCGATCCCCGGCTCAGCGGCCCCAGGACCGCGTCCAGATCAAGCGAGAACCCGGGACGGAACAGCACACGGTGAAACTACCCGGCACTCGGCTAGGGTGAGCGGGCCACCTGAAACCGTAAGCCTATGGAGGACTGGACGATGACCGAGCGACCGGCGAAGGCCTCGATCGTCAGTGGGTACTTCAACCCGCTCCACCAGGGCCATCTCGACCTGTTCGAGTCCGCGCAGGCGCGGTCCGGCTACCTGATCGTCATCGTCAACAACGATCACCAGCAAGTCCTCAAGAAGGGCAGGGTGATCCAGACCGAGGACGTCCGGGCCCGGATCGTCCGCGCGCTGCGCATCGTCGACGACGTGTACATCGCCGTCGAGCAGGGGCCGGGCATCGACGAATCGTTCGACCAGATCCGCGCGGCGTACCCCGACACGGAGCTCGAGTTCTGCAACGGTGGCGACAGGCGCAGCATCGAAGAGCTCCCTGCCGACGAAATCGAAGCCGGGGCGCGGAACAACATCACGATGGTCTACGGCATCGGCGGCACGGACAAGGCCGACTCCAGCACGCGGATCCTCTCGGACATGGAAGCCTGACACCGACATTTGTCGGAAGACGTTTGCGGGTCTGCTGACGGCAGCCGCACCTAGGGCCTACCCTAGACAACACACAGTCGGCCCTGAACCCAGAGGGCCCCAGGTCAGTCGGGAGGCCTAGGGGAATGGACCCCCGTGCTCGGGCGGACGCCTTGCTCGCACGCGCAAGCGCGCGTGGAGCCTTCGTCGTGACACCGGACAACGCGACGTCTCCGATGGACTCCGCGAACACTCAGCAGATCCCCCGATCGGTGGTCGCCGAGATCGACCGTTCCTCGGACCCGGATACGACCACTCAGCTACCGGCTTCGTTGATCGCCGAGAACGATCACCCGCTCGCGGGAGCCGAACCGACGACGCGGCTGGACCTGCCGCCGGCGCGGGGTGAAGGCTTGACTCAGCCGCAGCCGTACCCCCGCCGTCCCGGCGCTCCCCAGCAGACCAGGCCTCTGCCGCAGGCGACGACGCCGCTCACCCGGCGGCCGCCCGCCGCGCCGGTGCAGAGTCCCCTGATCGAGCAGCCGGAGCCGGAGACCGTCGAGAACGAGGTCGGCGGCCTGGTGCCGACGGTGAAGCAGAACCCCTCGGGCCGGTCGAACCTCTCGCGCCGCCTGGACGGCATCTAGCCCCCTTCATGCGCTATGAAAGGTCCTTTCCTTGCAAATTTTGCAAGGAAAGGACCTTTCATAGCATCCGGGGCACCCACCTCAGCCGGTTTGGATCACCCGGTCGATCTCCTTGATCGCCGCTCCCCCGCCGTACGTGGCGTTGGACAGCATCGCGACGTCCAGCCCTTCGGCCGGATAGTGCCGCATCAGCGAGCAGACGCCGACGTTCCCGCCGTCCTTGTAGTAGTGCCGCACCGAGCCGTCCGGCGCCAGGACGAATTCGAGGCCGAAGCCGTACCAGACGCCGCTGCTGTGAAGCACCTGTGGCGTGAGGAACTCCTTCGTGCGCGCAGGGCTCAGGAGTCGTTCTTCGCGGATCGCCCGCAGCAGCCGGACGAGGTCGCCGACGGTGCAGTACATGCCACCATCGGGTGACCCGATCGGCGGGTAGCTGAAGATGTTCTGCTTCCAGCCGGTGACCCGCTCACCGTCCAGGAGGGGATCCCAGCCCTCGGCGACTCTCGGCTCCGGATCGCGTCGGTCGAAGAAACCCGAATCGGTCATCCCCGCACGGTCGAGCACGATCTCCCGGACGTGGTCGCGATACGGCCTACCGGTGATCTCCTCGATCACCAGCCCGGCGAGGACGTAGCCCGAATTGCAGTACCGGCAGCCCGCGCCCGGCGCGAAATTCGGTACCCGGTAAGCGAAATTGGGCAGATGGTCCCGCGTGTCGACCACCGAGTACACCGGCTTGTCGACCCACAACGCCTCGTAACTCTCGCCCGCTTCCTCGTCGGCGTCGTCGGCGATCCCGGACGTATGCGTGAGCAGCTGCCGCGTCGTCGCCCCGGGCGCGATCGCAGTGCCATCGAGGTCGATGATCTCGCCGATCGGGCGATCGAGGTCCAGCCGCCCCTCGTCGGCGAGGCGTAACGCGGCGATCGCGGTGACGACCTTCGTGATCGACGCGGTGTCGTACCGGATGTCCGGCGCGTTCGGCACCGACCAGCGGCGGCTGGCCAGGCCATACCCGTGTTCGAACAGTGTCCCGTCTCCGCGCCGGATCAGCACGACCCCGGAGAAGCCGTCCTCCCCGGCGCGTTCCGTCAGCCAGGTGTCCAGTGCGACGAAGTCCATGCACCGACGGTAACGACGGCAGGGAGCAGAGTCGCGCGAATTCCGGTGGTCGGAACCGCTACTTCCGGCGCGTTTCGAGCTTGAGCCGCAGCGCGAGACCGGCCTTCACCGCGAGCATGACCGGCTTCCACAGGAGTCCGCGGTGACGGTCCGCGAGGTAGCGGTACGCACTTTCGTGGTGCACGCGCAGCATCTTCTCCGAAGCCTGCGAAGTCGAGTGCCCGCCGATGTGTATGACGCTGGCAGAAGGCGCGTACACGTTCAGCCAGCCCGCGCGGGTCAGCCGGTCACCGAGGTCGACGTCCTCGAAGTACATGAAGTAGCGCGTGTCGAACCCGTCGACCGAGTCGAAGGCCTCGCGGCGGAACAGCTGACAGGATCCGGAAAGCCAGCCCGCCGTGCGCTCGACCGGGGTGCCGGTCTCCTGCCGGTACTGCCGCGTCCACGGGTTGCCCGGCCAGATCTTGCCGAACGCCGCGTGCCCGATCCCGCGGCCGAACGACGGCAGCAGCCGGGCCGACGGGTAGACGGTGCCGTCGAGGTCGTGGATGAGCGGACCGAACGCGCCACCGCGCGGCCAGCGCTCGGCCGCCTCGAGCAACGCGTCGAGCGAACCGGGTTCCCATTCGACGTCCGGGTTCACCACGGCGACCCAGCCGTAACTGTTGTCGAGTTCCGCGACACCCCGGTTGGCGGCCGTGCCGTAACCGACGTTCTCGCCGATCCTGAGCAGCTCGACGTTGTCCCGGCGGGCGGCCTTGTCGAGCGCGTCGTCCGTGGAGTCGTTGTCGGCGACGACGACCTGGACGTCCCGGTCCGTCGCCTTCTCGAGCGTGTCGAGGAACTTCTCCAGGGTTTCGCCGGGGAAGTACGTCACGGTCACGACGGCGAGCCCGTCGCCGTAGCTGGGGTGCTCAGTCACGCGGCCATTGTCCACCCGTCACCGAACGCGACCACGCCGCACCCACCCCAACCCACCTCGTGAGTGGTAAGGACGGTTAGAGCCAACGGTGTCTTGCGTACCTACCGGAGGTGGCTGCCGGTCGATCGCGGGTCCGTGAAGGCCTCCTTCCCTACGCTCAAGGTAGGGAAGGAGGCCTTCACGGACACCAGAACGCCGGCAACGGCACGTTAAGGCTGGTCCAGGTCCCCTCGTGAGTGGTAAGGACGGTTAGAACCGTCCTTACCACTCACGAGGCCAGGAGTGAGACTCAGCCGGCCCGCCGCTGCGCGTGCCGGTACCAAGCCTTCGCGTAAGCCTCCCGATGCCGCTCCGCGGTCATCGCCCACGAGAACTCCTTCGCCCGCCGAAGCGCGGCTTCGGCCAGCTCGGCCCGCCTCGCCGGGGCATCGAGCAGCTCCGAGATGGCCGCCGCGACGTCTCCGGCGCCGACCCCGCAGTAGGCGACGGCGTCCCCGCCGACCTCCGGCAGCGAAAGCCGCCGGGTCGTGAGCACGGCCGCGCCGCACGCCATCGCCTCCAGCACCGGCAGCCCGAATCCCTCGCCGAGGCTCGGGTACGCGACCAGTTCGGAGCCGCCGAGGAAGCCGGCGAGCGTGTCGAACGGCAGGTATCCGGCCCGGATCACGCGCAGCCGGTGAGGTACGGCGTCGAGTGCGCGTTCGACCTGCGAATCCCAGCCCGGCTGCCCCGCCAGCACCAGCGCCGGCGGGTTCGGCCTGCCGATCACGGCGTGCGCGAAGCCGCGGATCAGCGCGGGCACGTTCTTGCGCGGTTCCAGCGCGCCGAGGAAGGCGACGTACGGGGTCTTCCCGAGTCCGACGGCCTGCCGCGCGGCCTCGATCTCGGCGGGCGAGGGCGGATGGAACCGGTCCGGTTCGACGCCGTGATGGATGATCTCCAATTCCGCGGTACGCACCTGGCCGACGCGCTCCAGTTCGGCTGCCGTCGCGATGCTCGGCACGACGCACAGCGTCGCGCGGCGAAGCGCCGTCGCGGTCCAGGCGCGGAAGAAACGCGCTTTGACGGAAGAGTGCAGCACCGCGTCGGTGAAGAAGGTCGCGTCGTGCAGTGTCACCACCGAAGCGGCCGGGCTGGCCAGCGGCATCGTGTAGTGCGGTGAGTGGACGACGTCGGCGGCGAGCCGCCGGACCAGCCGGGGCAGGGTCGCCTGCTCCCAGGTCAGCCTGGCCGTCCTGGTCGAGGTCGACGGCGAGGTGGGCACGATCCGCGCGCCGGGCGCCAGCCGGTCGTACAACACCGCGTCCCGCGGCTGGCAGACGACGGTGATCCGCGCGCCGTCCTCGTCCAGCGCCGCGACCAGCGAATCCACGTAACGTCCGACGCCACCCCGGTCCGCTGGGACGGCGGTCGCGTCGATCAGCACGCGAGGGTCATCGGTCACCCTAGGAGGGTACGGCGGCTCACCGGCTCCGCGGTGAGGAACCGACAAACTGATCGCGCTGGTGGAGACCCCAAACAGCCGAAGCGGCGCGCTGCCAGGTGAACTCACTCGAACGGCTGAGACCACGGTCACGCAGCGCATCCGCATGCTCCGAATGGTCGAGTACGTCACGAAGGGCGTCCGCAAGCGCTTGCGCCTCGCCGGCAGGCACCGCCACGCCCGCTCCCCCGGCCACCTCGACCAGGGCCGGGACGTCCGAGTGCACCACCGGCACCCCGGCCGCCATCGCCTCGATCAGCGGCAACCCGAAACCCTCCGCCCGGCTCGGCATCGCCAGCACCGACGCGCCCCGCAACGTGAACGCCAGTTCCGCGTCGCTCACCTTCCCCAGCACCCGGACGTCGGCGCCGTGCTCGCGTGCCAGCGCCACCGGGTCGATGCCACCCCAGCCCGGCTGGCCAGCCAGCACCAACGGCACCCCGATCCGGCCGACGGCGTCGATCAGCACGTCGATGCCCTTGCGCGGCTCGATCGTCCCGATCGCGAGCACGTACCGCTCCGGCAGCGGGACCTCGGCGAACCCGGCGGGCGGCCGCACACCGTGCGGGATCACGCGCAGCGGCACCGACACCGGCACCAGCGCGGTGAGCTCGTCCGCAATCGCTTGCGTCGGCACGGTCAGCGCGGTCGCCCGCGCCGCGGCCCTCGCGATCACCGCCTTGTGCCACGCGACGCCGCGCGGGGTCAGCGTCTCGGGATGCGTCCAGGGCACGGTGTCGTGCACCGCGACCGACAGCGTCCGCCCCTTCGGCACCCGGGCGGGCGCCAGCGGCGTCGGCGCGTGGACCGCGTCGCCACCAGGCCACCACGGCAGGCCCAGCTGCCAAGCGGCGATCAGCGCCCGTGGCGGGATCGGCAGCACGCGCGGGCCCTCGACACCTTCGACGACCGCGGCCCCGACAGCGTCGACACCGGCATGCCGGGCTACCACGCTCGACACCGTCCATCCCGGCGGCGCGGTCTCGGCGAGCGCCCGCAGCAGTTCACCGGTGTAGCGGCCGGTCCCGCCGGGGACCGGCGCCAGCAGCTGCTCGGCGAGCACGACCAGTTCGGGCATGGTCTCTATTCTCTCTGGAATGACCAGCACCACCGTCGTCGTGGTCACCTGGCGCGGCGCCGCGCACATCACCGCCTGCCTCGACGCCCTCGCCGCACAATCCCGCCCGCATCGGACGCTGGTCGTCGACAACGCCTCCGACGACGGGACGGCCGCCCTCCTCGCCGCCCATCCCTCGAAGCCCGCGGTGCTCCGGCTGCGGCGCAACACCGGTTACGCGGGCGCCATGGCCGCCGCACTCGACAAAGTGGACACTCCGCTGATGGCCTGGCTGAACGACGACGCCACGCCGACCTCGGAGTGGCTCGCGACCTGCGAAGACACTCTCGCCAAAGCTCCGCTCGCCGCCGCTGTGAGCGCCCGGCTGACGCTGGCCGACGGGACCGTCCAGTCGACCGGCGTCCGCCTGACCGCCGACGGCCACGGTGCCGACCTGCCGGAACCCGCGGACGAGGTCTTCGGTTTCTGCGGAGGCGCGGCCGTGCTGAACGTCGAGGCACTCCGTTCCGTCGGCGGCGTCCCGGCGTCCTACTTCTGTTACTACGAGGACACCGACACCGCGTGGCGGCTGCGGCTGGCGGGCTGGGACGTCGTGGGGGCCGAGGCCGAGGTCACCCATCGGCATGGCGCGAGCACCCGGCCGGGTTCGGTCCCGTTCCATCTGTGGAATGAACGCAACCGCCTGCTGACCCTCCTGCGGTGCGCTCCCCGCGCGGTGGCGATCCGCCAGCTGGTGAAGTTCGCGGTCCTGACCGCGGTACTCCCCCTTCGAGGGAAACCGGACGCGCCGAACTTCCGTCTGAGCCTCCGGTGCCGGGTACTGGGCGTGGTCGCCGCCCGCCTGCCGCGCACGCTGCTCGAGCGGCGGGCCATCGGGCGGCGGGCGACACTGGGCCGAGGCGCGGTCTGGGACGCGTGGGCGGGCAATTAAGCTTGCCCCAATCGAGAGCAGGGAGTACGGCTTTGGCGCAGGGGGAAACGCAACCGGTCGTCTCGGTGATCGTGGTGAACTACCGGGGAGCGGCCGACACCGTCACCTGCCTGCGCGCTCTCGCCGAACACGACTACCCGAACCTCGAGGTCATCTGCGTCGACAACGCCTCCGGCGGCACCGACGTGGCCGAGATCAGAGCCGCGGCCCCGGGCGTCAAGCTCGTCGAATCCCCGGTGAACTCCGGCTTCGCGGGAGGCTGCAACCTCGGCGCGCGGCACGCCACCGGCACCGTCCTCGCCTTCCTCAACAACGACGCCCGCCCGGCTCCCGGCTGGGTCGGCGCGGCAGTGGCCGAGCTGCGCGCGCAGCCGACGGTCGCCGCGGTGGCCAGCAAGGTCCTCGACTGGGACGGCACCGGCACCGACTTCGTCGACGCGGGCCTCACCTGGTTCGGCATGGGCTACAAGCGCCACGCGGGCAGCCCCCTGGCCGACGTCCCCGCCGCCGAACACGAGATCGCCAAGGACGTCCTGTTCGCGACGGGTTCGGCGATGTTCGTCCGCGCCGGGGTGTTCGCCGAACTCGGCGGCTTCGACGAGCGGTTCTTCATGTTCTACGAGGACGTCGACCTCGGTTGGCGCCTGAACCTGCGCGGCTGGCGCGTGCGCTACGTGCCGGAATCGCTGACCTACCACCGGCACCACGCCACGATGTCCACAGTGGACGCACCGGACTCCGGACGCGAGACGTTCCTGCTGGAACGCAACGCCTTGGCGGCGCTGTACAAGAACCTTTCCGACGAAACGCTGGCGCGCGCGCTGCCCGCCGCGCTGGCGCTGGCCGTCCGCCGGGCGACGGCGCGCGGGGACCTCGACGCCACCCGGTTCGATCTCGCCCAGGGTGTCGGCCCGGCCGAAACCGGCCCGGTCGAGGTGCCGAGGACGACGCTGGCCGGCGTGCTGGCGATCGACCGGTTCGTCGAACTGCTGCCCTCGCTCACCGAGTCCCGCGCCACCGAACAGGCCGCCCGCGTCCGCACCGACACCGATCTGCTTCCCTTGTTGCGCAAGGCGTTGGAGCCCGCGTATCCGCTGCCGCGCTATCTCGCCGCGCACGACGTCCTGGTCGAGACGTTCGGCATCGACGCGCTCTTCGGGCAGCGCCGGAAGGTACTGGTGATCACCGGCGACGCGATCACCGAACGGATGGCGGGCCCGGCGATCCGCGCGTGGAACATGGCCACGACGCTGGCCACCGAACACGACGTCCACCTGGTGACGGTCAATCCGCTCGCCGATCCGCCACCCGCGGCGTTCCGGGTCAGCGCGGCCACCCGGCGCGATCTGGAGACGCCGATCGCCTGGGCCGACATCATCGTCCTGCAGGGCCACGTGCTGGAACTCGCGCCCTCGCTGAAGAATCAGTACGCGCACAAGATCGTGGTCGCGGATCTGTACGACCCGATGCACCTCGAACTGCTCGAACAGGGCAAGGGCGTTCCCGACGACAAGCGGGCACTGGACCTCATCGGGGTCACCAAGGTCCTCGACGCGCAGCTGGAACGCGGCGACTTCTTCCTGTGCGCGTCGGAGCGTCAGAGGCACTTCTGGCTGGGCCATCTCGCCGCGATGGGCAGGCTGTCGCCGCGGCTGTACGATGCCGACCCGACCACCCAGTCGCTGCTGTCGATCGTCCCGTTCGGCCTGCCGCCGCAGGCACCGGTGCGCACCGGCCCCGGCCTCCGGTCCACTTTGGACGGTATCGGCGAGACCGACCACGTCGTGCTGTGGGCGGGCGGCGTCTACAGCTGGTTCGACCCGCTGACCCTGGTCCGGGCGATCGAACAGCTGCGACAGCGCCGCGGCGACGTCCGCCTGGTGTTCCTCGGGATGAAGCATCCCAACCCCGAGGTCACCGAGATGGACATCGGCGCGCGCACGATGCTGCTGTCCGACACGCTCGGGCTCACCGGCAAGCACGTGTTCTTCAACCAGCAGTGGGTGCCGTACGAGGAGCGCCAGAACTGGCTGCTCGACGCGAACTGCGGCGTCACCACGCATTACGAGCACGTCGAGACGACGTTCGCGTTCCGGACGCGGGTGCTGGACTACCTGTGGGCCGGGCTCCCGATCGTCACCACCGACGGTGACTCGTTCGCCGACCTGGTCCGCGAGGAACGGCTCGGCGTCGTCGTCCCGGCCGAAGACGTGGACGCGCTGGCCGACGCGCTCGAAAAGGCGTTGTACGACGAGGAGTTCGCCGCGGGCTGTGTCGAGCGAATGACCGCGGTCGCCCGGCGTTATGCCTGGCCGGAGGCCCTGAAACCGCTGGTTGAGTTCTGCCGGAACCCGCGGCCCGCCGCCGACCGGCTACCCGGCTCCGGCGACCTCGTGGTCGCCGAACCGGTGCGCGGCAAGGAAATGCTGCGCCGCGACGTCGGCCTGATCCGCGAGTACCTAGCCGATGGCGGCCCGAAGGAGCTCGCGCGGCGCGTCGGCGGCCGCGTGGTCAAGGTCGCCAAGCAGAGGCTCGGCCGTGGCTGACCGCCCCTTGCGCGTCCTGCTCGACGGGACCCCGCTTCTCGGTGCCAGGACGGGTATCGGCCGGTACACCGTCGCGCTGTCCGAAGAGCTCGCCTCGATGTCCGAAGTGGACACTCGTGCGGTCGCGTTCACGTTGCGCGGCTGGCGACGGCTGCGGCACGTGCTCCCGCACGGCGTCCGGGCGCGCGGCATGCCGGTGGCGGCGCGGCTCCTGCGCAAGGCGTGGCTGCGTTCGCAACTGCCGCCGGTGGAGCTGTTCGCCGGGCCGACGGATGTCGTGCACGGCACCAATTTCGTGCTGCCCGGCCGGTTCCGCGCCGCGGGTGTGGTGACCATCCACGATCTGGCCTTTTTGGACGCTCCCGAGGAGCTCGCGCCGAGCGATCACGAGCTGCCGCGGCTGGTGCGGCGCGGCGCCCGGCTCGCCGACGCGATCTGCACGCCCACCAACGCCGTCGCCGACCAGGTCGCCGAACGGCTCGACGTGGACCGCGGCAAGATCATCGTCACCCCGCTAGGCGTGAACCCGGCCTGGTTCACCGCCCGCCCGCCGGACCCGGAACGCCGCAAGGAACTCGGGCTCCCGGACAAGTACCTGCTCTTCGCCGGCGCCCCCGGGCCCAGGAAGGGCCTGCACTGGCTTCGGCAGGCGCACGAAGCCGCGCCGGATCTGCCGGATCTGGTGTTCGTCGGTCCCGGTTCGTTCGCGGTGGGCTCTCGTTCGCGGCACGTCGGCTACCTGTCGGACGTGAACCTCCGGCGGGTCGTCGCCGGGGCCAGCGCACTGGTGCTGCCGTCGCGCGACGAAGGCTTCGGGCTCCCGGTGCTGGAAGCGCTGGCGTCGGACGTCCCCGTGGTGTGCACGGACATCCCGGCGCTGCGCGAGGTCGCGGGGAACTGCGCGAGCCTGGTCCCCTACGAGGACGTCGACGGGCTCGTGGAGGCGCTGCGGATCGCCGTCAGCGACCCGCACGCCGTGGCCACTTCGGCCGCGCGCCGCGCGCACGTCGCGAACTTCACCTGGCGCGCGTGCGCCGAACTCACCGTCGCCGCGTACCGCCAGGCGAGCACGAAGCACTGACCTCCGTATTTCGTCCTCTGAATGCGAGCGGGGTCAGGAAGCGAAGTAGGCCTTCAGTGCGTCAGGCCAACCCCGAAGCGGCGTAAGACCCGCCTCGCGCCACGACGCGTTCGACAGCACCCCATATGCCGGGCGCGCCGCCGGACGCGGGAACTCCGCCGTCGTGCAAGGCTTCACGCGCGCCGGATCCGCGCCCAGCTCCGCGAAGATCGCCTTCGCGAACCCGCACCACGTCGTCGACCCGCCACCCGTGCAGTGCAGTACCCGCTGCGACGGCCCAGCACCGGCGGCGACCCGGCCCGCCAGCTCCAGCAGGCCCGCGGCGAGGTCACGGGACCAGGTCGGCGAACCGGTCTGATCGTCCACTACGGACAGTTCGTCGCGCTCCTTTTCCAGCCGTGCCATGGTTTCCACGAAGTTCGACCCGGCCTTGCCGTACACCCAGGACGTCCGCACGATCCACGAACGGGCACCCGAACCGAGCAGTGCGTCCTCCCCTGCCGCCTTCGTCCGGCCGTAGGCGTTGAGCGGGCCCAGCAGATCATCGGTCTCGTACGGCGAAGTCGCGTCGCCCGCGAACACGTAATCCGTCGACACGTGGATGAGCGGCACCCCGCGCGACGAGCACGCCGCGGCGAGTACCCGGGGACCGTCGGCGTTCACCGCGAACGCCCGCTCCTCATCGGTTTCCGCCGCGTCGACCGCGGTGTACGCCGCCGCGTTGATCACCACCGGCGACGTTCCCGCCGCCCGCGCCCGGCCGGCCAGCTCGGTCACCGCGGCGACGACCTGACCGGTGTCGCGCACGTCCAGCTCAGACGACGACGGGGTCGTGGCGTCGATGGAGTCCACAGCCAGTGCCGCGAGGTCCCGCCCCAGCTGCCCGGATCCGCCCGGTACGAGAATGCTCAGCACTTCTTCACTCCCCCGCGCGCTTCTTCAGCGGCTCCCACCAAGACCGATTCTCGTTGTACCAGGCGACAGTGTCGGCCAGACCGTCCTCAAAGGACTTCCGCGGCGCGTAACCGAGCTCCCGCGAGATCTTGGTGATGTCGACGGAGTACCGGCGGTCGTGTCCCTTGCGGTCCTCGACCGGCTCGACGCTGTCCCAGCCGGCGCCGACGGCGGCCAGGAGCCGCTCGGTCAGCTCGCGGTTGGTCAGTTCGGTGCCGCCGCCGATGTTGTAGACCTCGCCCGGCCTGCCGCCGTCGGCGACGAGCTGGATGCCGTTGCAGTGATCGTCCACGTGCAGCCAGTCACGCACGTTGAGCCCGTCGCCGTAGAGCGGGACCTTCTTGCCGTCGAGCAGGTTGGTCACGAAGAGCGGGATGACCTTTTCGGGGAATTGGTACGGACCGTAGTTGTTCGAGCACCTCGTGACACAGACGGGCAATCCGTGCGTACGGAAGAACGAACGGGCCAGCAGATCCGAGGACGCCTTCGACGCCGAGTACGGCGAATTCGGCTCCAGCGCGTGGTCCTCGTCCCAGGATCCGTTGTCGATCGAGCCGTAGACCTCGTCGGTGGACACGTGGACGAACTTCCCGACCTGCGCCTCGAGCGCGGCCTGCAACAGGGTCTGGGTACCGAGCACGTTCGTCAGCACGAAGTCGGCCGCGCCGGCGATCGAACGGTCCACATGGGACTCGGCGGCGAAGTGCACGACCAGGTCGATACCCCGCATCAGCTCACCGACCAGGGCGGCGTCACAGATGTCGCCCTTTTCGAACCGGTAGCGCGGGTTGTCGCGCACGGGCTCCAGGTTCGCTTCGTTGCCCGCGTAGGTAAGCTTGTCGAGCACGATTAGCTCGGCGCCGGCCATGCTCGGGTACGCACCCGTCAGCACCTGCCGGACGTAATGCGAACCGATGAACCCGGCGCCACCGGTGACCAGCACTCGCATGCCGCGATCCTCCCTCTGCTTCATCCCGACCGGCCGAGTGTGTCACGACCGGGGCAACCTTTCACCAGCCTACGGGCGTCTAACACGAGGATCAGTAGAGTTATGGACGAGGCACGCGTGTGCCCTGGGGAGATTCGTGGAGGACCGCACGTGACCGAGTGGCCCGGGCCACCCATTCCGGCGCGCCGTGGCGGCGTCGTGGTGTTCGCTCGCCGTGGCGTGAAGGTCGTGTTCAGCCTGGTCTCGATCACGATCCTGACGCTGACCTGGTGGGGCTGGCAGTCCATCGGCGACCTGTCGCAGGGCTTCGCGACCACGAACATCTTCGAGGACGACGGTCACCCGCCGGCGAAACCGCTGGACGGCGCGATCGACATCCTGCTCGTCGGCCAGGACAGCCGCACCGACGCGCAGGGTAACCCGCTGCCGCGAGAGGTCCTCGACATGCTGCACGCCGGTGTTTCGGACGGCGAGCGCCAGACAGACACGATGATCCTGGTGCACATCCCCCAGAACGGCAAGAAGGCGGTCGCGATCTCCTTCCCCCGCGACTCGTGGGTCGAGATCACCGGCGGTTTCGGCAAGCACAAGCTCAACAGCGCGTACGTGTACGCCTACAACGACACGTCGAAGACGCTGCAGCAGCAGGGCAACACCGACCTCAAGGACGTCGACGCCAAGGCCAAGGACGCCGGTCGCAAGAACCTGATCACGACGCTGGAGAAGTTCATCGGCAAGCCGAAGATGATCGACCGGTACGCCGAGGTGAACCTGTCGAGCTTCTACGAGATCACCAAGGCGATCGGCGGCGTCGAGGTCTGCCTCAACAACGCGGTCAAGGAGAAGAAGTCCGGCGTGGACCTGCCCGCCGGGAAGTCGACCGTCGAAGGGGTCCAGGCGCTCGCGTTCGTCCGTCAGCGGTACGACCTGCAGAACGGTGACCTCGACCGGATCGCGCGGCAGCAGGCCTTCCTGTCCGGGCTGGCGAACAAGGTCCTCTCCTCGGACGTCCTGCTCAACCCGGCGAAGATCTCGGACCTGATCGGCGCGGTGAAGAAGTCGGTCGTGCTGTCGGCGGGCTGGGATCTGCCGGAGTTCGCCGCGCAGATGCGCGGGCTGACCAGCGGCAACGTCGAGTTCCACACGATCCCGACCCAGGGCGACGCGACCATCGGCGGGGCCGCCGTGCTCCGCGTGGACCCGGCTCAGGTGCAGGCCGAGGTCGCCCGCCTGACCGCTGATGGGGAGGCGGCGCCGTCCGAGACCCCGGCCACCCTGCCGGGCGCGGAAGCGGTGACCGTCGAGCTCTTCGACGGGACAGGCTCGCCCACGGTGGCCACCGAGACCCGGACTCTGTTGCAGGGCAAGGGTTTCAAACTCACTGCCGACACCAAGCTCAGCACCCGGAACTCGACGGTCATCCGGCACGCGCCGGGTGACGACGCCGCGCTGGACCTGATCAAGCAGGTCTTCGGCACCGCGGTGCAGGCCGAGGCGGACCGTGACGTCGCGCCCGGCAAGGTGCGGGTACTGCTCGGCAAGGACTTCAAGGGCGCGTCCACCGGCGCGGTCACGCCGCCGGCGAAGACGTCGGCGCCCTCGAAGCCGGCTCAGCCGCCCTCCAGCGCTCCGGCGGCGCCCACCTCGAAGCCGATCGTCGCGGGCAATATGCCCTGCGTCAATTAATTCCGGGTACTCAGCGTGGCCGCCCTCACGGTGGCTTAGCCTTCTCCTACGATCGGACCAGCTGCAGCGCCAGGGGAGGTGATCAGGGATGAGCGACGAGGACAAGAGCGTCAACGAACGTTCTGAGCACTTGGACGCCGAAGAGCCGAAGTCCGAAGAGGACGGCAATTCGGACACCGAGAGTGACGAAAAGCCCGTCCCGACGCCGTACCCGCGGAATCCGCCGCTCCCTCAGCCGTCGGCCCCCGCAGAGGACGAAGACGAACCGAGTTCGGGTGTGCTCGACGTGCCCGAGCGCCCGCTGCGCCGCGCCGGCCGGATCACCCGGCGGATCGCGGTCGGCCTCGTGTCCCTGCTCGCCCTCGGCACGACGGGCTACGCGTACGTCACCAAGGACCAGTTGCAGAACAACGTCCCCACGACGAACGCCCTGAGCAAGGCCGACGATCCCGCCGCGCCGCCCGCCGACGACGGCGCGACCGACATCCTCCTGGTCGGCAGCGACGCGCGGACCGACGCACAGGGCAACCCGCTGCCTCTCCGCATGCTCAAGCAGCTGCGCACCGAGGACAAGGCCGGCGTCAACACCGACACCATCATCATCCTCCGCATTCCGAAGAACGGCGGGAAACCGTCCGGCGTCTCGATCCCGCGCGACACCTGGACCGAGATCCCCGGTCGCGGTCCGAACAAGATCAATTCGGCGTACGGCGTCGCGAAGACCAACTACGCGAACGCCCATCGGGGTGAAACCGATCAGGCGAAACTCGAACGTGATTCCGACCAGGAAGGCCGCAAGGCACTGGTCCAGACCGTTCAGGAACTGACGCAGATCCGCATCGACCACTACGCCGAGGTCAACCTGCTCGGGTTCTACCTCCTGACCGAGGCGCTGGGCGGCGTCAAGGTCTGCCTGAATCACGCGACCGAGGACAAGGACTCCGGCGCGAACTTCCGGCGCGGCGAACAGACCGTGTCGGGCGGCGAGGCGCTTTCCTTCGTGCGGCAGCGGAAGAACCTGCCGCGCGGCGACCTCGACCGCATCGTGCGGCAGCAGACGTTCCTGTCCTCGGCGCTGAATCAGGTGCTTTCGGCGGGGACGCTGACCAGCCCTTCGACGATGGCGGGACTGATGGACGTCGTGCGCCGCTCGATCGTCCTGGACGAAGGACTGGACCTGCTGGAGTTCGCGCAGCAGGCGAAGGGGATCGCGTCGGGCGACCTGACGTTCACGACCATCCCGGTGGTGAACATCAACGGCCGCAGCGCGGACGGCCAGAGCATCGTCGAGATCGACCCAGCCGCCGTGCGGAGCTTCGTCTCCGGTCTGGCGGGCAGGGGCGGCGGTGGCGGCGCTCCCGGCGCGGCTCCGGTGCTCGCCGCGTCGAGCGTTCCCTGCGTGAACTAACGTCGTGGCGTGAGCCTCACCGAATTGCTGCTGCGGCCCGTACTCGGGTCGCCCGCGAAACCGCTGATCACGCACTACGACGACAAGCAGGGCAGCCGGGTCGAACTGTCCGTGGCGACCACGGTGAACTGGGCGGCCAAGACGGCGAACTGGCTGGTCGACGAGTTCGACGTCGAACCCGGGGACGAGGTCGCCGTGGTACTGCCGTCGCATTGGCAGACCGCCGGTGTCCTGCTGGGCGCGTGGTGGTGCGGCGCCAGGGTGGTGACGGAGACCGCGGGCGCACGGGTGGCGTTCGTCGCCCCGGGCGGCGCGTCCGACGCGGCCGCCACGGCCGTCGTCTCGCTGCACCCGATGGGTCTCGGGCTGCCCGCCGGTTCCGTACCGGACGGCGCACTGGACTACCTGACCGAAGCCCGGCTTTCGGGTGACCAGTTCAGCCCGCTGTTCCCCGTGCCCGGCGACACTCCGGCACTGGGTTCGTCCACTGTGGACGAAGTGCTCGCCGAAGCCCGCTCTCGCGCTTCCGCTGCGGGCCTGTCCGCCGAGGATCGCGTTCTGTCCACTGTGGAGTGGGCAGGCGAGGAAGGGATTCTCGCGGGCTTTCTCACGCCGTTGGCCGCGGGTGCGCATCTGGTCCAGGTCACCGACGCGGATCCGGCCAAACTCGCTTCCCGGCGCGAAGCCGAGCGGACGACGGCGGATCTACCCTCCTGAAATGCCATGAAGGGACCTTTCCTTGCGAAATTTGCAAGGAAAGGTCCCTTCATAGCATCCGGAGTCAGGCGTCCTGGAGCTGCTTCGCCTCACGCTTGCGCCCGAAAAGCGCGTGGTCGAGCGACAGCTTGCCGGCGTTGAAACCGAGCGCGAGCCCGGCGACCGCCAGGACGAGGACAAGTTCGTAACCGCCCTGACCGGTGAGGCCGTTGTCGAGGTGCACCGAGAGCAGAGCACCGACGGAGACCACGACGAAGCCGAGGCCAACCAGCGGCGTCAGGAAACCGACGATGAACAAGATCCCGCCCACGATCTCCACCGCGATCGCGAAGATCGCCGCGAGCGTCGGCAGCGGGATTCCGGTCTGCTCGAAGAACTTCGCGGTGCCGTCGATCCCGTTTTCCCACTTTTGCAGGCCGTGTGCGAGGAAGACCACACCGACCCCGATCCGGCCGAGCAGGAGGGCGACATCCTTGAAACGAGCGAACATCGGGTATCAGCTTTCTGGTCGGTGAATATTCAACTTACTCGGATCACGGTAAGGCACCGGGCGGCTCCGATGGCACCTCCGGAGCGTGATCGACAGGTACCCGACAGGAAGCGGACCCGGTCGTTTCCGGTACGGCAGACTCTCGTCCGTGACGGACGAACGGCTGGCCGGCCTGTGGTCGGATGAAATCCTGCATCCCGGCAGCGTCGAGTCCGTGGACCTGGTGTTCCGCCGCGACGGCTCCGGATGGCTCTACTGGTCGAGCTGGAGCACAGAGTTCGCGGTGTTTCGCTTCACCTGGGCGAGCCCGGGCGACCTGGTCTTGAAGTTCCATCGCACCATCGAGGGCACGTGGTCGATCGACAACGGTGTCACCCGTCACGACGTCGAGTCCGATGAGAAGGAGGAGTCCGTCATCGAGCTGGGGTACGAAATCGCGCGCGGTGAAGACCCGTTCGGCACCCCGGTGACCCTGCTCTCGCTGGACCGCCCGCTGACCGAGCACCTGGCGGGCTCGCGGTTCGCGTGGGTCGAGAAACCGGAGTCGCTCAGCGACCCGTCCGCCGGTGCTCCGCGGCCAGACCCGTCCACCCGCCACTGACGGCCAGCACCTCGAGCACCCGCTCGGCCTGCTCCGCGAAGCCGGCCAGATCGGCGTGCAGCAACGCTATCCGCTCGGCGTCGAGCGGAACCTCGTCGTCGGCCCACAGTTCGATCACCGTGCTGACGGTCCACACGAGGAACTGGATGATCCGGATGAACCCCTCCGACGGCTCGTCGACAGCCTCGCGGTAGCCCGTCTCGATCTCGTCGCAGGCCGCGACCAGCTCACGCAACGGCCTGACGACGTCGGCCGCCGTCCCGTCCCACGCGGCCGACGGCCACATGCGATCCCCGAGTTCGAGCCACAACCGCCAGCCGGCGATCAGCTCGGCCTCGTCGTGCGGTGTCCACGACACCGGTGCGAACCAGAACATCTTTCGAGAGTGACATCGGCGGTCCATGATCGCCGTACTTCCGTGAAGCATCTCACCGAGGGGCGATCTCACCTGCGCATTTCGTCACCTGAATGCGAGCCCCGAAGCGCGTGAAGGCCCCCTCGGCTGAGCCGAGGAAGGGGGCCTTCACGCGGGAACGAATCAGCCCTTGAGCAGGGCGCGGGCCATGACCATGCGCTGGATCTGGTTGGTGCCTTCGTAGATCTGGGTGATCTTCGCGTCGCGCATCATGCGCTCCACCGGGAAGTCGCGCGTGTAGCCCGCGCCACCGAAGAGCTGCACGGCGTCCGTCGTCACCGACATCGCGATGTCCGACGCGTACGCCTTCGCGGCCGCGGCCATGTAGCCGCCGCGCTTGTCGCCACGCTCGGTCGCCGCGGCGGAGGCGTAGACGAGGTTCCGGGCGGCTTCGATCTTGATGCCCATGTCGGCCAGCATGAACTGGACGCCCTGGAACTCCGAGATCGACTTGCCGAACTGCTTGCGCTCCTTGACGTACGCGATCGACGCGTCGAGCGCGCCCTGCGCGATGCCCAGCGCCTGCGCGCCGATGGTCGGGCGGGTGTGGTCGAGGGTGCGCAGCGCGGTCTTCAGGCCGGTGCCGGGCTCGCCGATGATGCGGTCGGCCGGGATGGTGCAGTTCTCGAAGTGGATTTCGCGGGTCGGCGAGCCCTTGATGCCGAGCTTCCGCTCCTTCGAGCCGACGGTGAAGCCGGGGTCGTCCTTGTGCACGACGAACGCGGAGATGCCGTTGGCCTTCTTTTCGGCGTTCGGGTCGGTCACCGCCATCACGGTGTACCAGGACGATTCACCCGCGTTGGTGATCCAGCACTTGGTGCCGTTCAGCACCCAGTGGTCGCCGTCGAGCTTCGCGCGGGTGCGCATCGACGCGGTGTCCGAGCCGGCTTCGCGCTCCGAAAGCGCGTACGACGCCGACGCTTCACCGGAGGCGATCGACGGCAGCACCAGCTTCTTGAGGTCTTCCGACGCCGAAAGAATGATCGGCACCGTGCCCAGCTTGTTCACCGCCGGGATCAACGACGCCGACGCGTCGACACGCGCGACCTCCTCGATCACGATGCAGGCGGCGATGGCGTCCGCGCCCTGACCGTCGTAGGCCTCACCGATGTGGACGGCGTTGAAACCCGACTTGACCAGCGCGTTGTACGCCTCGATCGGGTAGCGCTCGTCCTCGTCGACCTCGGCCGCGTACGGCTCGATCTCCTTCTCCGCGAGGGCACGCACCGCGGCCCGCAGCTCCTCGTGCTCTTCGGCAAGCTGGTACAGACCCGGGCCGTCAGACACCTTCGTCACCTCTTCTAACCGCGTTTGGGAGTTTGACCGATGTTAGCGCTCGTTCACATTGTGCGACATCGCGAGCGCTTGTGTCTTTGACCGCAAAGTCCGTACGTTCGAGTGATGGAGCTCACCCCGTTCCCCCGGTCGCTCGACTATCCCGAGGTCCCGGTCGGCTCGGTGCTCGCCGGCGCCGCTGCCCGCTGGGGCACCCGCACGGCCTTCGCCCACAGAGGCCAGAGCCTCACCTTCGCCGAGACGTACAGCGCGGCCTGCCGCTTCGCGAACGCCCTGCGCGCCGAGGGCGTCGGGCGAGGCGACGTCGTCGCGCTCCACCTGCCGAACTGCCTGGCGTACCCGGTCGCGTACTACGGGATACTGCTCGCCGGGGCCACCTTCAGCCCGGCGAACCCGCTGCTCCCGCCGGACGACCTCGCCTTCCAGCTGGCCGACGCCGGGGCGGTCGCCGCCGTCACCGTCGGCCCCGTCGCGCGGGTACTCGCTTCGCTCCGTGACCGGACATCGGTCCGGCTGAGCATCGTCGTTCACCCGCCCGAGGCATTGGGGCAGGGAGAGGTGGAGTTCACCGAGTTCTCCTCCGCTCACTCCGACGAGCGGCCGGACGTCGAGATCGACATCTACCGCGATCTCGCCCATCTGGCGTACACCGGCGGCACCACCGGACGCTCGAAGGGCGTGTGCCTGCCGCACCGGAACGTCGTGGTCAACAGCCTTCAGAGTTCTTGCTGGCGGCTGGGCGCGGTCCCGGCCCTCGACGCGTCAGGAGAGGTGATCGTCGAGCAGCTCGGCGGTCCGGACGAATGGCCGTCCCGGATCGGCACCGGCGTCGCCCTCAACCTGACGCCGTGGTTCCACGCCATGGGCACCATCGCCGCGCTCAACGTCCCGCTGCTCGACGGCGGCACCGTCGTCCTGCAAGACCGCTTCGACCCGGCGGCGTATGTGGCCGACGCCGAACTGCTGCGGGTCACCACGATCGGCGGAGCACCGGCGCTGTTCGCCGCCTTGCTCGCCTGCCCCGAGTTTCACACAGCCGACCTGTCTTCGGTACTGACCATCGGTTCCGGCGCGGCGCCGATGAACCACGAGATGATCCGCGCCCTGCAGAAACGCTTCCCCGGAGTGATCATCACCGAGGGCTACGGCCTCACCGAGGTCACCATGGGCGCCGTCATCGCGCCGTCGTATCGCTCCGCCACCCGGAAGGTGGGCTCGGTCGGCCTTCCGCTGCCCGACACCGAGATCAAGATCGTCCCGGCCGAAGGCGGCGAAGATCCTTTGCCCGCCGGGGAAAGCGGTGAGGTGTGCCTGCGCGGCCCGCAGGTGATGACCGGCTATCGCAACCGCCCCGAGGAGACCGCGGCCGCGCTCGTCGACGGCTGGCTGCACACCGGCGACATCGGCATCCTCGACGAGGACGGCTATTTGTCCATTGTGGACCGCAAGAAGGACATGCTGCTGTACAAGGGATACAACGTCTTCCCACGCGAACTCGAAGAGCTGCTGATCACCCTGCCCGGCGTCGCCGCGGCGGCCGTCGTCGGCAAACCGGACACCGAAGTCGGCGAGCTACCGGTCGCGTTCGTGGTGCGCAGCGACGAGAACGTCACCGCCGAGCAACTCCTGGAGGCCGTCGGCGCCCGCGTCCTGCCGTACAAGCGGCTGCGGGCGATCCACTTCGTCGACCAGATCCCGGTGTCGGCCGCCGGGAAGGTGCTCAAACGGGAACTGCGGAAGCAACTCGCCGACTGACGCTCAGCGGCCGCGGAGGTTGCCGATCACCAGCTCCGCGGCCTTGAGCGCCGCCGCGCACCGATCATCGCCCCAGTACTCGGACTTGCCGTCGTTGACCTGGGAGTAGCTGAACCCCAGCAGCTCGGTGTCCGTTGCTCCGACCTCGACGGTGCAGGCACTGAGGGTGGAGCCGTTGTACTCGAAGACCGACGGGTTCCCGACCTGTTCGACCGCGGGAAGACCGTGGATCGACAACTCACGCCACCGTGAGAACTTCGACGGATCTCGCTTGTGCTGGTCCACCCGCTCCTCAAGACCGCCCGTGGCCGCCCGGGGGATCCCCACTGTCAACGAGCCCGCGCGGAACTGGTCCCACTTGCAGGCGCGGTCATATCCGACGGAGTACCGCTCCGCTTTCACCTTGTCCGGCGGATCAGCGATCAGCGCGGCGACTTCAGCACGACCGAGAACGCCGCAAGGGTCCACGGTGAAGGAATCCAGCGGCAACGGATCTTGTACCGGCACGACCGGAATCGCAGGCCCCGTCAGGGCAGGCGAAGGTCCGTTCTCGAGAATTCTCCCGCTGCCACAACCGGCAACCAGCAAGGTCAACAGGATGCAGCCGCCCAAGCACAAAGGTCGCAAACGCCGCCCTTCCGTCACTCGCCGCAGGTCAACGGCCACGCAGATTGCCGATCACGAGCTCTGCCGCCTTGAACACGGCCGCACACCGATCAGCACCCCAATACTGAGAACTGTCTTCACCGCCGACTCGGTAGCCGAACGTGAGCGCTGCGTCATCCGCCATACCGACCACCAGATCACAAGACTTCATGTCGCCGGATAAGCGGTACTGGGCTGCGGGCAGGCCGCCGATCGACAATTCTTGCCACCCGGGGTAGAGGCCAGGGTCTCGCTCACTGAGCGCCGCCAGCTCAACGAGGGTCTTTTCTTTCCCAGCGGGAAGGCGCACGCTCAGCAATGGCCCACGCCAGACGTACCACGAACATCCTGTCGGAGCCGAATCGGCTCGACTGGGATTGACCTGATCCGGCGGATCAATGATCAGAGCCGCGACATCCTCACGCTTCAACGAGCCACAAGGATCCGCTCGAAAAGACGTAAGATCCACAGGATCCTTCACAGGAGCGAGCGGGATCGCACCTCCCACCCGAGCCGGTACGGGCGGACCATCGAGGAGCGGGTCCGGCTGGCCCAGATCGCAACCGGCGACCAGCACGGCCACCGCGAACAAGACCATGAACGCCGGCCTCATGCTATTCCGGGAACGCATCCGGCTCAACCTTCCATTGCTTCTGCTCGTCAACTCCGGAACCCGCACGCAGGTCCGGAACCTCGACGAAATTCGCTTTGATCTGCTCGAGACCGACGGCGCTCCCCTTGAAACCATTGATCACCTTGACCGCTTCGGTGAACAAGGCGACGATTCTCGTCACGAGATTCCCGAGTGCCTCGATGACCGAATCGATGACATCGGCGAAGCCGATCAGATTCACCACTGGAATGACAGAGGCAAGAGCGGCGACAAGCGCCTTCAAATCAATCTTTGCCAGCTCTCCTGCACACTCACCCGAGAATCCGATGGCCGCCGCATAGGTTTCTATCACCTTGTTCGCGATATCAGTCATCACTCCGGAAACACTGGCCACCGCCTCTTGCTCCGCCTTGAGCGCATTGGTGACGTTGGCGGCGTGCGCGACGAACTGATCGGCGGCCCGGCCGGTCCAGGTTCCGGCCAAGGACTGGACACCTACGGCGTTTCCGAGAAGCCTTGTCCGAATGTCGTCGAGCATCAAGAATACATCAGAACGACCGACAATCGGAAGTCCGGCGAAATCACGGATCTTCTGATCTGCGGCGACCGGGTACGGCGGCAATTCACCCACGATCATCCCCCATCCTTCTCGAGGTGACGGAGGCGCTTGTAGTATTCCTCGTCCTGTGCGTCGTAATAGTCGGCGGCCTTGTCCATGGCATCGCCCACTTTGAACAAACGTTCAAAGCCGCGAGTGCTCTTCTCCTGCAATTCGGCGATCATCCCGTTGAAGGCTTCGATGATGCCTGATTGCTCACCGAGCAGGCCGACGTCGTGAACGCCAAGCCGCAGTCCGTCGATATCGACATCGGCGAAATCACGAAGGCGACCCGCGGCATGAAAAACATCCTCGGTCGCCCTCCGAAGGGCTTCCGGGTAGACCTCATACCCCGAGCCTCCGGAGTCGAGTGGATCGAACGGACCACTCATCGAAGCCGCCCCCTTGCCGCTTCCTCGATCACCGAGTCACGCCTCGTGCGCACTTCACTCTCCGCGTCATTGATCGCCCGAAGGACGTGCCGGGCCAGGCTTGCCTCTGTCTGCGTCTCGACGGCATCGGGGTCCAAGTCGACTGAGGTCAACGTCCCCTTTCCGTCCACCGTGACCGTTCCGAGTCCCGCTGCGATACGCCAAGTCAGCATCGCCGTCCGGCCTGTTTCCGCGGCCTCCTCGATCGCGATTACTCTGGCATCGATCTCCTTGGCCAGGTGATACAACCTGTCGTGAGTGTTCACCGGTGTCCGCCCTGATCGTCGGGATCGTCATCGGAGAGAAAGTCGACCTGATCGAAACTCTCTTCGTAAGGCGCTTCGTCTCGCACGCTCCGAGAACGCCGAGGTCCAGCGGGCGCCGGCTGGGCTGAACCCGGTATCGCCCGGTCAGCAGGCAGGTATGCCGACGCCGGCTTGTTTCCGAGCAGGGCCGCCAGCTCTGGTGCCGCAGCCGAGTGCGCGACGCCACGCGCGGCCTGGACGGCCTGCACGATGCTGTTTCCGAGCAGCTGAGGGTGTGCGCGGTCCAGTGCGTGGTCCGAGATCCGCAGATCGACGAGTTCGCCGCGTCCGGTCACCGTCGCGGCCACCGCCTGATCCGCGGACCGTCCAATGTGCACGGTCCCCGTGAGTCGGGCTTCCATGGCCCGCACCCGATCGCGAAACACTCGCGGATCCTGCGGCGCCGTCATGACGGCATCACAAAGCAAAGCATCGTGCTCCCTCCTCCACCACCGGACCGTTCTGACCGGCAGTGCCCGCCTGACACCTTACTGTGACGACGGGTGCCCGCAAGCAGGTTCCAAAGAACCGGAGGAAATGGAGCAGATTCAGCCTTCGACGCGTTTACGCAGTGCGGCGTCCTTGTCGAGCACCAGCTGTTCCAGATCCGCCTGGAACCGCGCCATCTTCGCCTGAAGCTCCTCGTCGGACGCGGCGAGGATGCGCACCGCGAGCAGGCCCGCATTGCGCGCCCCGCCGACGGAGACCGTCGCGACCGGGACGCCCGCGGGCATCTGCACGATCGAGAGCAGCGAATCCATGCCGTCGAGGTACTTCAGCGGGACCGGCACGCCGATCACCGGCAGCACCGTCGCCGACGCGACCATGCCCGGCAGATGCGCGGCACCGCCGGCGCCCGCGATGATCACGCGCACACCGCGCGAAGCGGCCGAAGCCGCGTAGTCGAGCATCCGCTGCGGAGTGCGGTGCGCCGAGTAGACCCCGACCTCGTATTCGACGCCGAACTCGGCCAGCGCCTGCCCGGCCGCTTCCATCGTCGGCCAGTCCGAATCGCTGCCCATGATCAGGCCAACCTGCGGCGCCATTTCCTACTCCTAGTGAATTTCGTAGCCGTCGAGCCAGACGGCGTGGGAAAGCCAGTGCGCGGCGAGCAGCGCGCGGTCGCGCAGCTCCTCCATGCGGTCGCCGACGAGGTTGACGTGGCCGAGTTTGCGGCCGGGACGCTCGCCCTTGCCGTACAGGTGCACGCGGATGTCCGGGTACCGCGCGAACAGGTGGTGCAGCCGTTCGTCCGGGCCCATCTCCGGAGCCTCGGGGGCACCGAGGACGTTCGCCATCACACAGGCGGGGGCGATCAGGTCGGTCACGCCGAGCGGGTAGTCGAGCACGGCACGCAGGTGCTGCTCGAACTGTGAGGTCTTCGAACCGTCCTGGGTCCAGTGTCCCGAGTTGTGCGGGCGCATGGCGAGTTCGTTGACCAGCAGGCCTTCGCCGGTCTCGAACAGCTCGACGGCGAGCAGGCCGGTCACGTTCAGCGTCGCGGCGATCCGCAGCGCCAGGTCCTGCGCTTCCTGCGTGCGCTCGACGCTCAGCCCCGGCGCCGGCGCGAGCACCTCGGTGTTGATCCCGCCGGACTGCACGGTCTCCACCACCGGCCACGCCGCCCCCTGTCCGAACGGCGACCGGGCCACGAGCGCGGACAGTTCGCGCCGCATGACGACCTTTTCCTCGACCAGCAAGGGGGTTCCGGCGTCGAGCAGTTCGGGGACGGTCTCGCGGGCGTGCTGCGCGGTGTCGAGCATCCAGACGCCGCGACCGTCGTAGCCGCCTTGCGCCGCCTTGAGCACCACCGGCCACGAGTGCTTGTCGCCGAAGGTGATCACATCGTCCACAGAGGACACTTCGGCGAAGGCGGGTCCGGGGATCTCGAGCCCGGCCATCATCTCGCGCATGACGAGCTTGTTCTGCGCCATCGACAACGCGGCCGGGTCGGGCCGGATGGTGACGCCTTCCATCGCGAGCGTCAGCAGGTGCTCGCCGGGGACGTGCTCGTGGTCGAAGGTGAGCACGTCGACCCCGGCGGCGAACGAGCGCAGCGCTTCGAGGTCGGTGTGGTGCCCGTGCACGACCTCACCCGCGACGAGGCCGGCGGATTCGTTCTCCCCGGCGGCCAGCACGCGCAGGGACTGGCCGAGGGAGATCGCCGCCTGGTGGGTCATCCTGGCCAGCTGTCCGCCGCCCACCATGCCCACGATCGGAAGACCGGTTCGTTTGTCCATAACGACGGAGAGATTACTTGGCCGCCACCGCCACGACCTGGGCGGACCCGCGTCGCAGCTCCCGCACCGCCAGGCCTGTGATGGCGATCGCAGCCGTGAGGACGTAGACGTTCCCGAGCAGCGACCAGCCGAGGCCCCAGCCGAACTCGGTCTCCCCGCCATTGGGCACGAACATGATCAAGCCGCTCGCGAACAGCACCGCGACACCCGCGGCCGGCACCCACGATCGGCGGAGCACGAGCAGGACGAGCAACGGCACCGTCCACACCCAGTGGTGTGACCAGGACACCGGCGAAAGCAACAGCCCGTAGAACGCGGTCACCAGCAGCGCGCCGACCGGGTCGCCGCGGCGGTGCAGGCGCACGACCAGCCAGACGGCGGGTACGGCCAAGACGGCGGCGATCGCGATGGCCACCGTCAACGACCACGGCGCGAGTTCCGAAGCCCGGTTCACCAGGCCGTTGAGCGACTGGTTGAAGATCCAGTGCACGGAGCCGACCCGGCTGGGGTCGGTCGCCGATTCGGTCCAGAACCGGACGGCGTCACCGGGGATCACCGCGAACATCACGGCTTCGAGCGCGACGAACGTGCCGAGCGCCCGCAGCGCGTCCTTCCAGCGGCCGGTGAACAGCAGATGCGGCACGAAGATCAACGGCGTCAGCTTGATCGCGGCCGAGATCCCGATCAGCACCCCGGCCCAGCGCGAACCGCGCGCCGAAAGCACGAGGATGTCGACGACGATCAGTGCCATCAGGATGAGGTTGATCTGGCCGAGGAAGATCGTCTTCCAGACCGGCTCCAGTGCCAGCGCGCCGGCCGTGGCCAGCGGCAACACCCACCACCGGGTGATGAGGGCGCCGCAGGCGCGGGCGACCACGGAGATCACGACGCTCAGGCAGACCAGGGAAAGCGCGCCGATGACGCCCCAGGTCAGCCCGTCCGGGACGATCGCGAGCGGCAGGAACAGCGGCGCCGCGGCCGGGGTGTAGGTGAACGGCAGCAGCACCCACGGAGGCAGCGTCGTCAGCGCCTCCCGGGTGTAGAGCGGTTCGCCCTTCAGCAGCGTGAGAGCGCCGGCCCGGTAGACGGCGCTGTCCGCGCCGAGGTGCCATTCGCCGAGCCACGCGACCACGCCCAGCGCGAGCATCGCCAGTGCGAGCGCACCCGCCAGCGTGATCCCGACAAGCCTGGCCTCAGCCGCCGGACGTGACTTCAGCATGCTCGTCGTTAATCCCCACAGCGGTGTGCCCCGTGCCCTGCTTCCGGCGCAGGTACCACCAGCGTCCGGCGAGTGCGAGCGCCAGCACCAGCGGCATGAAGATGTACGCGCTGCCGAGGATGTTCTGCCACACCTGCCAGTGGAGCTCGACGTTACGGCCGTTCGGCAGGATCAGCAGGACACAGCTGATGAAGACGAAGAACACCGCGAAGGTGCCGAGCCAGCGTTTCCACGCGGTGGCGGGCGTGGTCTTCGGCAGCCGCGAGACCAGGAGGACGACCAGCGGCGCCACCCACACCCAGTGATGGGTCCAGGAGATCGGCGAGATCAGCAGGATCCAGAACGCCGTCACCAGCATCGCCGCGAGCGCCTGGCCCTTGCGATGGAAGCGCAGCACCAGCCAGATCGCCGGGATCGCGAGCAGCGCGCCGATCCCCATCGCCGCTTTCGACGCCCAGGGCGCGAGCTCGGTGAAGCGGTTCATCAGCGCGTTCAGCGACTGGTTGCCGGCCCAGTGCACCGGGCCGATGCGGCCGGTGTCGGGCAGGGTGTAGGTCCAGTACCGCGCCGCGTCGTGCGGGATGATCAGGAACATCAGGCCCTGCATCACGACGAAGGTGACGAGCCCGCGGACGGCGTCCATCCGGCGGCCGGTGATGAACAGATGCCCCAGGAACACGATCGGGGTGAGCTTGACCGCGGCCGCGACGCCGACGAGCACGCCGCCCCAGCGGCTGCCCCTTGCCCCGATGACCAGGATGTCGAGCATCACCAGCGCCATCAGGATGATGTTGATCTGGCCGAGGAAGATCGTGCGCCACACCGGCTCGAGGCCGAGGAAGACCAGGAAGAACGCGATCGTCGACCGGGCGGGCGAGGCCCACCAGCGGGGGCCGTCGGTCGAGGGCTTCGGCAGCGCGCCGATGGCGATCCGGACGCACAGCGCCAGCGCGAGCAGCGAGACCGCGGTCAGGAGCCCCCAGGCGACCTGCGTCGGGACGATCGCGAGCGGGATGAACAGCAGCGCGGCGGTCGGCGGGTAGGTGAACGGCAGCAGCGCCCACCACGGTTCCACCGGAAGGGTGTTCGCGTCGTACAGCGGGTCGCCGTTCAACAGCGTCTCGGCACCGGCGCGGTAGACCGCGCTGTCCACGCCCAGCACCCATTCGTGCTGCCAGCCCCAGATACCGAAACCGATCGCGACCAGCGGGATCACGGACAGGATCAGGATCGATCTCGGCCGGACGGACAAGCGGGCGAGCGACTTCCGCAGCGACAGTCGATGCTGCGGGCGGCTCGCCGAAACGTCGCCGTTGGCGTCGGCGGGAACAGTCCGGGTCACGCGAACAGGAAATCATGAACCGGGTCGTCCCTGGTCGACAGGGTCGGCCGTGACCTGGAGAACGTCTTACGCTACCCCACGTCAGGAACGCGCGAGGGTGCCGAGGAGATCGCACGCGAGGTCGTAGGTCGCCGGGAGGCGGACCGCCGAAATCTGCGGGCGGCCGGTGTCACGCAACTGGGCGTCCACGGAAAGCCGCTCGTTGAGCGCCCTTCGCAGCGCGACGCCGGACGAAGCGAGCCGCACGTCCTTCGGTACGAGAGCGCCCGCGACGGACGGCCCGATCGAGGCGACGCTCTCCCCGCCGTCGAAAACCTGCTTCAACGCGTCCGCGACCAGGATCATCCCGGTCAGCCGGGGCCAGCCCGCGACCGAGCTGAAGTCCATCGAGACCACGAGCAGCGTGTGCGCCTCCGCGACCGGCCGCTCGTCACGGCGGGCCTGGCGGTACAGCTCACTCAACCGGGTCCTCAGGTACGCGGCGGTGGGCAGGCCGGTGAGGGGTTCGGTGACCTCGGTGTTCACCAGCTGGTCGGTCGCGACGTCCGCCCAGGCGAGCGCCGTCACCCGGAGCAACCGGGACGGTGTGGAGTCGACGTCCGGCGCGAGGAAACCGTCCACCGCGTCCGGGTCGGCGAGCACGGCGTGCAACGCCGCGAGGTCCGCGAGCGTCTCGGCCAGTCCCGCGCCCGCTGCGGCCCGTGCCCGGCCCAGCCCCGCGAGTGCGGTCTCCGCCACTTCCGCGGGAGCGACCCGGCCGTTCTTGATCACCGCCGCGCAGACGGCGTCGACCTCGGGCAGGCCCCAGTCGCTGGGGAAACGCCAGCCCGCGGCCAGGCTGGCCGTCCGCCAGCGGGCCCGCAGTGCGCGGAGCGTGCGATCTCGTTCGAACCGGTTCCAGGCGGCTTGCCCGTCGGATCCCCCGGACGGCGCACCGGTGGCCGGTACGTCCACTGCCCACCGCCCCTTTCCGTTCCGATCTTTTCGATCTTGCGATCGCTTCACGGTGGGGACGCCCGTCCACGCCGCGCGTGACGGCGTTTTTCAAGGATCTTTCCGAACTCTCCATCCATGCCCCCGCCACCACCCTCAACGGACGCGCTGCGCGCGCGGCTCGAAATCAACCCGGGGCGGGTGAAGGTGTTGCGCTCTCCGGGTCATCGACGGGGCCGCGAGGTGACGTGCGTCGCCCAGTCCGTCACACTGAGCGGGTTCGGGCGTTTAAGACAGTAGACCCGCCGAACCAGCAGATGAAGGAGCCCCGTGTCCACCGTTCCCGCCGATCTCTCCGGTAAGAGTGACGCCGAGCTGATCGCCGAGGTGCGTGACGGGAAGATCGCGTCTTACGGAACCCTTTACGAGCGCCACGCCGGCGCGGCGCACAACCTCGCCCGCCAGCTCGCCCGCTCGAGTTCCGAGGCCGACGACCTCGTTTCGGAAGCCTTCGCGAAGGTGCTGGACACGCTGCGCGGCGGCAAAGGCCCCGACGCCGCGTTCCGCGCGTACCTGCTGACCGCGCTCCGGCACACCGCCTACGACAAGACGCGCAAGGACAAGCGCGTCGACCTGAACGAGGACATGTCCGACGTCGGCGGCGCCATCGGCGAAGCGCTGACTGTCCCTTTCTCCGACACCGCCGTCGCCGGGCTCGAGCGCACGCTCGCCGCGAAGGCGTTCGCCCGGCTACCCGAGCGGTGGCAGGCGGTGCTGTGGCACACCGAGATCGAGGGGCAGACGCCCGCCGAGGTCGCGCCGCTGCTGGGCCTGACCGCGAACGGTGTCTCCGCGCTCGCCTACCGCGCCCGTGAAGGACTGCGGCAGGCGTATCTGCAGGTCCACCTGGCCGAGAACTCCGCCGAACGCTGCCGCGCGAGCGCGGACAAGCTCGGCGCGTGGACCCGGGACGGGTTGTCCAAACGCGAACGGACCCAGGTGGAGAACCACCTGGACGAATGCGAGAAATGCCGCGCGCTGGCCGCGGAACTGGCCGACGTCAACACCGGTCTGCGCGGGATCATCGCGCCGATCGTGCTCGGTGGCGCGGCCCTCGGTTACCTGGCGACGACCGGGGCGGGCAAGGCGGGCGCGGTCACCGCGGCCGCGACGGCCGCAGCGGCGGGCTCGAGTTCGGGCGCCGCCGCCGGCGCGGCCGCGGCCGGACCGCGTCAATTCGCCGGAGTGGCCGGATCGAGCGCGGCCATCGTCGCCGCCGTCGCGGTGGCGCTCGCCGCCGGTGGCGGCACGCAGGAGATCCCGGCAGCCGCGGCGGTCCCGCCGCCCGCCGCGGCACCCGCCCCCAAACCGGCCGACCCGCCCCCGGCACCGCCTGCCGCCCCGCCGCCGGCGCAGCAGCCGGTGCCGCCCGCCCAGCAGCCGGTGCCGCCCGCTCAGCAGGTGCCTCCTCCGGCGCCCGCTCCCGCGCCGACTCCGACGCCCGCCGAGCCGCCCGCGCCTTCGCCGGTGATCCCGGCGCCTCCGGTGATGACCGCGTCGACCCCGTCCGGTGGTGTCCAGCTCAAGCCCGGTGAGGCGGCCAACCTGCCGATCACCGTGCGCAACGACGGCGGAACGAAGTCCGAGCCCGTGGCGGTCTCGCTGAACCTGCCGAAGGGTGTGCGGGCCGTTCCCGCCGCCGGCGGCGGCGCGATGGGCACCAACGGCTTCCGTCAGCAGGCACCCTCCACGATCGCGGTGAGCTGCCCCGGCGGTACCGGTACGGTGACCTGCCGGACCGGTACCGGTCTCGAACCGGGGCAGTCCGCGGTGCTGACCTTCCGGCTGCTCGCGGACGAAACGGCCGTGGACGGCAGCGTGGTCACCGGATCGGTGACGGCGGGCGCGCAGATCAAGGTTCAGGTCGAGGTGAAGGTCAAGGTGCCGGCGCCGCCCGCACCCGTGGACGGCCTCACGCTGACAGCCAAAAGCGTCGGGTTGTCCTCGTTCCCCTGGCACCGCAACCCGCTGCTGAACATCAGCGTGAAGAACACCGGCAAGTCGACGAAGCCGGTGACGATCACTATCGACCACCGCATTCTCTACTCGTCGAGCTTCTCCGGCATCCGATGCACTCCGACCGGCGAAGGTGCGTCGTGCACTTCGCGTGGCTCGCTGGCTCCGGGACGCCAGGCGAACCTGATGGTGACGCTGAAGGGCCGTCCGCCTGCCCATGTCCCGGTGACGGTGAACGCCACCCTCGGCACTGCCAAGGCGAAGCCGGTCGAGGTCTATTTCGGCTGCTGGCACCACTGGTGTGACGACAACGCACTGCTTCCGCCGACGACGGTGCCTTCGCTGCCTTCGGTCACTTCGAAGCCTCCGGCCAGCATCGACACGACGAAGCCTGGACGGCCAGGGTGGCCTGTTCCGTCGAAGAAGCCTTCGCCGTCCGTGACGCCTTCGGAGCCTTCGAATGAGGAGCCGTCCCAGCCGGGGACGACCACGACGACAACCACCAGCGCTCCGCCGAAGCCCGGGAAGTCCAAGCCGACCACGCGGCCCAACGGAGTGGTCGACCGCATTTTCCAGTAGCGTCGCGCGCATGCGGGGGAAGCATCGCGAACTGCTGCGGTTCGTCTTGGTCGGCGGCGCGAGCTTCGTCATCACGATGACGATCACCTACGGGCTCAAGTTCACCGTGCTGACCGACAAACCGGTGACCGCGCTGATCATCGGCGTCCTGGTGGCGACCGTTTTCTCGTACGTCGCGAATCGTGAATGGTCCTTTCGCTCCCGCGGCGGGCGTGAGCGAGCCCACGAAGCCGCGCTCTTCTTCCTGCTCAGCGCGATCGCGCTCGGTCTCAACGCGCTTCCGCAGCTGGTTTCGCGGTATGTGTTCAAGCTGGAGCAGCCCTACGTCGGGCTGCTGGCCCAGGAGATCGCCGACTTCGTCAGCGGCGTGATCATCGGCACCCTGCTCGGCACGGCGTTCCGCTGGTGGTCGTTCAAGAAATGGGTCTTCCCGGAGGCCGGCGCGCGGCCGCGACTGCTGCGGGGCGGCGGGCAGGACATTTCCGCCATTCCCGACGATCCCGCCGCCTGATCCGCCCGCCGCGCGGCAGCAAAGGTCCCTTGCTCTCTTTTCGCAGGTCATCGCAACACCAGCGGAGGCAGGGCGAGTGGTCGTGAGTGGCGATTCGTGTTCTAACCCGAATCGCCACTCACGACCCGCCGCCGAATCGCCCAAAGCGCCCTATATCGCGCTGTCCATCCCCTGCCGACCCGTTCGGCGGCCGACGCGAATTAGACTGATCTGGTGACCGTGGTCGAATCCGTCCTTTCCAGGACGCCCGAGCCGCTCCGATCCGTGCTGATCAAGCACCGTGAGCTGTTGAAGTTCGCGATCGTGGGCGGCACGACGTTCCTGGTCGACAACGGCGTCTGGTACCTGCTGAAACTCAGCGTGCTGGAGTCGAAGCCGACCACGGCGAAGGCCATCGCGATCATCGTCGCGACGATCGTGTCCTACATCCTCAACCGCGAGTGGTCCTTCCGGACCCGCGGCGGCCGCGAACGGCATCACGAAGCCGCGCTCTTCTTCGTGATCAGCGGCATCGCCGTGGTGGTCAACCTGATCCCGCTGTACACGTCGCGCTACATCTTCGACCTCGAAGTGCCGCACGTGACGCGGTTCGTCCAGGAGCTGGCGGATTTCACCAGCGGGTCGATCATCGGCATGCTGCTGGCGATGTTCTTCCGCTTCTGGGGCTTCAAGAAGTGGGTCTTCCCGGATGAGCTGGGCAAACGCCGCCGGGACAGCGACGAGCCGGACGAGGACGTCATTCCGCTCCGCTAAGTACTTGTCAAAAGACATGTGATTGTCTAGGGTCATCCATGTCAACGTTCCTTCACTGGTGACGCCGGCCGGGTTCGCACGGTCGCGCGGGACGAATTCGAGGTGATCGCCAAGCGCGAAGAGGACCGCATCCGGTTCGGATGACGGTTGAGCCTTTTCCCGTCTTGGCGGGGATCCGGGGCTGCTTTCGAGCACTGCTCCGCGTCCCTCGCGTTCCCTCGTTTCTTCCAGTGAATGGATCTCTTTCTTGAGCACCGCTCTCGGCGCCCCGCCGCGCGCCCGAAACACCCTTGCCCTCGTCGGGCTCTTCGCCGCCGCGTTCCTGGCGATGCTCGACGCCCAAGTCGTCGCGACCGCGCTGCCGCGCATGGTCGGTGAGCTCGGCGGCGCCGCGTCGTTCGCCTGGGTCACCACCGCCTACCTGCTGACGGGCAGCGTCAGCGCGCCCGTCTACGGAAAACTCGGTGACCTCTTCGGCCGCAAGCGCGTCGTGCTCGTCGCGATCGCGCTGTTCGTCCTCGGCTCCCTCGCCTGCGCTCTCGCCCCGACGATGCCGCTGCTGATCGCCGCCCGCGTGCTGCAGGGCATCGGCTCCGGCGGCCTGTTCGTCGCCGTCGCCGCGATCATCGGCGAGCTGTTCCCGGGACGCGAAGGCGCCCGCTACTTCGCCTGGTTCTCGATCTGCTTCGCCGGGTCCTCGCTCGCGGGCCCTGTCGTCGGCGGCGTACTGACCGACCTCGCGGGCTGGCGGTCGATCTTCGGCCTCAACGTGCCGATCGGGCTGGCCGCGTTCGGCGTCGTCGCGAGCTACCTGAGCCTCGAACGACGCCGGACGACCGCACCGTTCGACTTCGCGGGCATCGTCGTCCTGTCGGGCGCGATCGTCGGCCTGACCCTGGCGACGCCGCTGTCGGCCTCGATCGGCGCGGCGCTGCTCGTCGCCTTCCTGCTCGTCGACCGCCGGGCGGCCGAACCGGTCATCCCGCTCCGGCTCTTCCGCTCCCGGATGTTCGGCCTCAGCGTGCTGGCCAGTGCCGCCGCCGGGTTCGTTTTTCTGGGTTCGGTCAACTACCTGGCGCTCTTCCTGCAGACCGCGGGCGACGCCGGGCCCGCGGAAGCCGGACTCCTGCTGCTGCCCATGACCCTCGCGGTCGCCGCGTCGTCGATGGCCGCGGGCCGGGTCATCGCCAAGACCGGCGCCTACCGCTGGGCACCGATCCTCAGCATGGCCCTCGGCCTCGCCGCCGCGCTCGCGATGTCCACGATGGACGAAACGACGCCGTTGCCGATCGTCGTCGCCTATCTCGTCGTGTTCGGCGCGGCGGCCGGGCTCAACATGCAGGTGCTTTCCATGGCGGCCCAGCAGAACGTCGCCAGGACCGATCTCGGCGCGGTTTCGGCGACCGTCGGTTTCCTGCGTTCTCTCGGCACCACGGCCGGGGTGACCGTTTTCGGCGCGGTGTTCACGAACGCCTTCGCCGATGACAGTCCCGCCGGCTACTCCTCCGCACTCAATGGCGTGTTCTGGGCGATGGTCCCCGCTTTGGCCGTCGGCCTCGCCGCTTCCCTCTTCCTGCCGCGCGTTTCGCTGCGGCGCAACCACTAGGGAGTCCTTCGATGATCCTCGTTCTCGGTTCCACCGGCAAAATCGGCCGCGAACTCGTCCCCGCGCTGCTGGGCAGGGGCGCTCGCGTGCGTGCGCTGACGCGCGACCCCGCCCGCGCCCGTATCGATCCGCGTGCCGAGGTCGCCGCCGGTGATCTCGACGCCTTCGATCCTTCGCTGCTCGACGGCGTCGACCGCGTGTTCGTCCTGACCTCCGGGCACGGCTCGGACCCCCTCGCCCAGGAGCGGGCCGTGCTCAAGGCCGCCACCGGCGTCTCGCACATCGTCAAACTCTCCACGACCGGCGTCCACTTCGGACAGACCGACCCCATCTCCCTCGTGCACGCCGAGGCCGAACGGGCCGTGCGCGAAGCCGGGCCGGACTGGACGATCCTGCGTCCCGGCACGTTCATGGACAACCGGTTCGCCTGGCTGCACGCCGTGCGCGGCGACGGGGTCGTCCGCGTCCCCGAAGGCGATCCGGCGTCCGCGCTGGTGCACGTCCGCGACATCGCCGAAGTCGCCGCGACCGTGCTGACCACCAACGGGCACGCGGGCAGGACGTACCCGATCACCGGCGGCGAAGCGCTCACGACGCGGCGGCAGGTCGAGATCCTCGGCGACGCGCTCGGGCGGCCGCTGACGTACGTCGAAGAGCCCGAAGCCGCTTCGCGAGCCAGGATGCTCGGGTACGGCTGGCCCGCTTCGGCGGTCGACGGGATCTTCGAGCTCAAGCGACAGTCGGCCGGGAACGAGGAGATCGTGTTCGGCACCGTCCGCGACCTGCTCGGGCGGGCGCCGCTGACGTTCGCGGACTGGGCTCGGGAGCGCGCCGCCGCCTTCGCCTGACCTGCGGAAAGGGAAGCAAGGGACCTTTGCTACCGCCTGGCTCCCTGTGAGTACATGAAGGCCCCCTTGGGGACCCAGAATCCGTGAAGGCCTCCTTCCCTACCTTCAGGGTAGGGAAGGAGGCCTTCACGGATTTGAAACCCAAGAACGCGCCGAAAGGGTTAATGACTTGGGACGGGCCCGGCGATACGCGATACTCATCAGGCGTTTAATTTTCGCCGGTCCGCTGTCCGGACCACGCGTTGTCCGCCGAGCGGCCCTCTCGCTAACGTGCCGCGTCGGGGAGACAGGGGGAACCGTATGAACGAACGCCTTCGCGTGCTCGTGGTCGACGACCATCCGCTGTTCCGGTTCGGGGTCTGCACCCTGCTCGCCAACGAACCGCTGGTCGACGTGGTCGGAGAGGCCGCGAGCGGCGCGCATGCGATCAGCGCGGCGAGCGCCCTCGATCCCGACGTCGTGGTCATGGACCTGCATTTGCCCGATATCAGCGGCGCCGAAGCGACCCGGCACATCGTCGCCGAACGGCCGGACGTCGGCGTGCTCATGCTGACGATGGCGGACGAGAGTGAATCCGTTTTCTCGGCGATGCGGGCCGGAGCCCGCGGATATCTGCTGAAGGACGCGGAGCCCGACGAAATCATTCGTGCCGTTCACGCCGTCGCGAGGCGCGAAGCGATCTTCGGGCCCGACATCGCGACGCGCGTTCTCGGCTTCTTCAACCACTCGCAGCCGAGAACGGACACGGTGTTCCCGGAACTCACCGTCCGCGAACGAGAGGTCCTCTCGCTCATCGCGGGCGGGCACAGCAACACCGCCATCGCCAGCACTCTCTGCCTCAGCCCGAAAACGGTGCGGAACCATATTTCGAACGTCTTCAGCAAGCTCCACGTCGCGGACCGCGCCGAAGCGATCGTGCGTGCCCGCGAAGCGGGGTTGGGTCGCTGAAAAAGCGACCCCGATAAGGGCGGCTTTTCGGGCAATTCCGGGACCGGAGTCCCATGCGCCCGGGACACCCCACCCGGCAGGGTGAGTAGCGCGGGGGGGTGGGACCCTCGCACCGTTCGAGGGGAATGGGAATCACATGTTCGAACCGAACAGGACACCGGTGGTCGTCCGCGCCACCGATCCGATTTTGCACAACGGCGTCTGCATGACGCTCCGCTCCCGTGACGATGTCTGGCTGGTGGACGGGGAGGCCGCCGACCCGACGATGGTGGCCCTCCTGGTCACCGACCGCCTCGACGAGGCCATGACACAATTGCTGTCCGCACTGCACCACCAAGGGTTCACCCGCATCGTGCTCATCGCGGGTGAAGTCGACGACAACGAGATCCTCAGCGCCATCGAACACGGCGTCTGCGCGGTCGCCCGGCGTTCCGAGGCGGGCGCCGACGTCCTGGTCCGGCTGATCAAGGCGGCCGCGGCCGGGGAAGGCGCGCTGCCGCCCGACCTGCTCGGCAGGCTGCTGCACCGGGTCTCGCGGCTGCAACGCCAGGTGCTGCAGCCGCGCGGCCTGCACTTCGGTGGCATGAGCAGCCGGGAGACCGAGGTGCTCAAGCTGGTCGCGTCGGGATTCTCGACGCAGGAGATCGCCGACCAGCTCTGTTATTCGCAGCGCACGGTGAAGAGCATCCTGCACGACGTGACCAACCGGTTCCAGCTCCGGAACCGCTCGCACGCGGTGGCTTACGCACTGCGTGAGGGATTGATCTGATCCCGTGATCAGTCAGGTCGACGAGGCGTTGTGCCTGCTCATCGCACCTCATCTGCCGGAGGGGACGGTGGTCCGGCTGGATCCGCCGAAACCCACCTGGCAGACCGAAACGCGGGTGTCGAGCGTCGATCTGTTCCTCTTCGCCCTGCACGGCGCCGGCCCGGGAACCGGCGCCGTGCGGGCGAACCGGTGCGAACTGTCCTATTTGGTCACGGCGCGGGCGGACAAGGTCCGGGACGAGCACACCCTGCTCGACCGTTCGCTGCGGATCCTGCTCGGGACGGAGTTCCTCCTGGTCGACGAGCAGCCGTTGCGGATGACTCTCGGGCGCACCGATCCGACCGGACTGTGGGTCAGCCTCGGCCTGCCCGCCCGGGCGGCGTTCGTCGTCACGGTCACGGCGGAGTACCGAGACTGAGCATCGAGGACCGCCGCAGGACCACCCCGCCGATGGACGACAGCTGCCCGCCGAAGAGCTCGCACCATTCGGAGGCCGTCTCGGGCGGGCCGCATTCGCCTGCCCGCCCGGCCCACCCCGCGCGGACTTCGAGGCGGTAGCCGAGGATGCCGGTCAGGGTCAGCCCGTTCCGGCTGGCGCCGACCCCGCACATGCCCCGGTAGAGCCGGGCGTCCGGCGGCCGGAACTCGGCGCTCTGCTGGACGAACCGGTGTCCCGCCGCCCCGGTCACGGTCGCGACCGGGGTGTCGAACCCGCTGACGAACAGCCCCTTCGACAGCAGGTCCAAGGCTTCCGCCTCCATCCGCTCCACCACTCCGGGCGGACGGCGGCACGCGTACAGGGCACCCTCGAAGGACAACCCCACGGTGACCGCCACCTTGCCGATCTCCAGGGTCGCCGCGGCCACCGGACTCACCGGCGGGTGGTACCGGAACGCCGTCGCACGCACCCCCCGACGGTAGGTCCGCGCACTTCCGTGGCCTTGCCCGATCGGGAGAACCTTGGGGAGGTCTTAGCGAGGGACCCGCTCGGCCGGCCAGCGCACCTCGGCCACATCGCCCGGCCGGGGCACCTTCAGGAAGAGGCTGAACACCGCGGGCTGCTTGCTCGACAGCTCCAGCCGTCCACCGTCTGCCTCGATGAGCGCGCGAGCGAGCGCGAGCCCGACGCCGGTCGACCCGCCGCCGGAGAAGCCACGTTCGAAGATGTGCGGCGCCAGCTCGTCGGGCACCCCTGACCCGGTGTCGGCGACCTCGACGACGACAGTGCCTTCCGCGTCGCCGCGCCGGGCGGCGAGCGTGACCGTTCCCGCGCCGTGGCGCAGCGCGTTGTCGAGCAGGACGCCGACGACCTCGCGCAAGCGGCCGGGCGTCGCCCTCGCCCTCAGTCCGTCGGTGACGCGGATCCGCAGATGCCTGCCCTCGGCGCGAAGCAGCTGTCGCCATTCTTCGGAAACCTCGGGGAGCACTTCCGGCAGGTTCACCGGTTCCGCGCCGACCTCGCGCGCCGCCCGCGCGGCGGCCAGCAGTTCGTCGAGGGCCTCGGCGAGCCGGTCGGCCTGTTCCTGCGCGGCCTTCGCCTCGTCGACGACGTCTCGGTCGGAGTGGATGGTGAGCGGTTCGAGCCGCAGCTGCAACGCGGTCAACCGGCTCCGCAGCTGATGGGAGACGTCGCCGACGAGCTGCCGTTCCCGCTGGACGAGCTGGGCGAGCGCCGAACCGGACGCGTCGAGCGCCTCGGCGACCATGTCGAGTTCGCCGACGCCGTAGCGCTTGGGATCCGGCCGGAAGTCGCCGCCGCCGAGTTTGACCGCGCGATCCGCGACGTGTCGCAGCGGTTTCGCGAGCCTTCGCGCGGTCACCGTCGCGACCACCGTGCCGGTGCCGACCGACAGCACGACCAGCAGCACCACCAGTAGGGTGACCTGGGTCTGGCGGGTGCGCATCGGGCCGGCGGGCACGGACAGCTCGACCTCGCCGTGCAACGCGATCGGGGCCCGTTCGGACACCACGTCCGAGCCGGGATCGGAGCCGTAGCGCTTCTCGATCTGCCCTTGCGCGCGGACGGTCAGCAATCCGCCCTGCGGCACGGCGACCCGGACCAGGTCGAGGTTGATCGGCTGGCCGACCGCGATCTCGCTGTCCAGCGTCGCCGCTATCCCACGGGCCGAGGAAGCGAGGTTCTCGCGGTTGAGGTTATCGACCAGCTGCCACGCGGTGATCCCCAGCGGGATGCCCAGCACCGCCGCGGTGACCGCGACGGCGAGCAGGATCGCCAGGAGGATGCGTCGGCGCATGCTATTCCGCGTTGAAGCGGAAGCCGACGCCGCGGACGGTGGCGATTCGCCGTTCGCCGTCGCCGTTACCGCCGGGTTTGCCCGCCCTGCCCGCGGCTTCGTCGGCCGCGATCGCGAGCTTCCGCCTGAGCCACGACATGTGCATGTCGAGGGTCTTCGAGGTCTTCGATTCGAGGTCGTTCCACACCTCGGCGAGGATCTCGTCGCGGCTGACCACCTGACCGGCGCGGCTCATCAGCACCCGGAGCAGCTCGAACTCCTTGTTCGCCAGCTGCACCTCGTGCAGGTCCACGGTGACCATCCGGGCGCCGAGATCCATCCGCACTCCCCCGGCTTCGAGCACGTCGGGGGCCCGGCGGCGGAGCAGCGCGCGGATGCGGGCCAGCAGTTCGGCCAGCCGGAACGGCTTGGCGACGTAGTCGTCGGCGCCGGCGTCGAGCCCGACCACGAAATCGACCTCGTCCGTGCGCGCGGTGAGCATCAGCACCGGCACCTCGGTGCCGCTGGCGCGCAGGCGGCGGCACACTTCGAGCCCGTCCATCCCGGGCAGGCCGAGATCGAGGACCAGCAGGTCCACCCGGTCGCTCCCGGTCGCGTCGAGGGCTGCGGGCCCGTCGCCGACGACCCGCACGTCATAGCCCTCCCGCTGGAGTGCGCGGGAAAGCGGATCGGCGATGGCCGGGTCGTCCTCGGCGAGTAGCACCATGCTCACCTGGCCAACTCTACGACTGCCGGGCGTGAAACCATCGTCACCGTGCCTGGCTACGAGAATGATCTGGAACTCGCCACCCGGCTGGCCGACGCCGCCGACGCCATCACCACCGCCCGGTTCCGCGCGCTCGACCTGGCCGTGGAACGCAAACCCGACCGGACGCCGGTCACCGACGCGGACACCGCCGTCGAAGACGCCATCCGCGCGATCCTCGCCGCGGACCGGCCGGACGACACGGTGCTCGGCGAGGAACGCGGCGGCACCGCGGCGACCGGCCGCGCCTGGGTGCTCGACCCGATCGACGGGACCAAGAACTTCCTGCGCGGTGTCCCGGTCTGGGCGACGCTGATCGCGCTGGTCGAAGATGGCACGCCCGTGGTGGGCATGATCAGCGCGCCGCTGCTCGGCCGCCGCTGGTGGGCCGCCGCCGGCGACGGCGCCTGGATGAGCGACTCCGCCGGGGAACGCCGCATCTCGGTGTCGAAGGTCGCGTCGCTCGAAGCCGCGTATCTGTCCACAACGGACCTGAACTCGTGGGTGGAGTACCACTCCCGCGAGAAGTACCTCGACCTCGTCAACGCGTGCTGGGAGAGCCGCGCGTTCGGCGATTTCTGGCACCACTGTCTGGTCGCCGAGGGCGCGCTCGACGTCACCGCGGAATGCATCGTGAACCCGTGGGACGTCGCCGCGGCCCAGGTGCTGATCACCGAAGCCGGTGGCCGGTTCAGCGATCTGAACGGCGAAGGGCGCTACGACAACGGCTCAGCGCTTTCGACGAACGGCCTGCTCCACGACGAAGTCTTGGCGATCCTGAAGCGCTGAACGCGGGGTGTCACTGCGCGCCGGGCAGAAGGCCGACGGCGCCGCGCGCGACCTGCGACCACGCGAGACGGCCGAAGAGGTAGTGGCAGGCGACCTGTTCGGTGGTGAACCGGGCCCAGTCGTACCGGTTGCCCTGCTCACGCCAGAAGACCTCCCAGGCGGGCTCGGCGCCTTCCTCCTCGGCACGCATGAGGCACCACGCGTTGTCCGTCTCCGCGCCGACCGACACCACTTCGGGTGGCACACCCAATGCGGCCAGCCACCGCAGGATCGTCCCCGTGTTCACCGAACCTCCCCCGTGACGTCCGCCAGGAAGCCCAGCGTGACGAGTTCATCGGCGCCCAGCACCGTGCGGAAGCGCACCCCGCCGCCGGGCTGGCCGAACCAGCCGGCGGTCACCGAGCGCCAGACCGGCAGCGCCCGCACGACGCGGTAACGCCGGTACGAGGTGACCTGATCAGATGGCAGCGAGCGCATCGAAAACAAGGTCGCGTCCTCGGCGAACACCCGGCCGTGCTGATCCCCGAAGCGGTCGAGATGGGTGCCCGCCTCGAGCATCACCGGCCTCGCCGGATCGGCGTCCTCCGGCCACAGGTAGCCCGTTCCGGTCACGAAACGCGCTTTCCAGTCCTCTTGGGACATTCCGCCCCACGGATCGTGGCCCCTGGTCAACTCCGCCGGGGGCGCGACGCCCGGAGCCGTCGGCGAACGCCGGAAACCGCTGCTGACGTGGGACAACGCGTCCAGGTCGTCGAGCACGTCCGCCTCGGGATGGTCCTGCGGGCCGGAACCGCCCTCGGGGAGCGGCAACTGGCGCGCGGGTTTCCCCATCGCGACCGGCAGATGACCGATGGGGAACATGTGCACCAGAAACAGCGCGATCACGCTCTCCCGCTCGGTCCGCAAGGCCCCCATGGGCGGCGGAACGACGGGCTGGGGCGGAAACGGCACTCGCAGCGGCGCCACCGCGGGCGGCCACGGCGAAGGCGCGTACGGAGCGCGCGCCCCGTGCGGCGGGGTCGGGGCGTCGTACTCGGCAGGCAGCCGGATCGGGCCCGTTCCGGCCTCGCTCGGATCGGTCACCGCACCTCCACCAAGGAATCGGACCCCACCGGTGAACGGGGGAGGCAGCGGACAGGACGCGTTACGACCTTAGCGCCGACCGGCGTTCGACGAGTTCGAAACCCGCCTTCGCGAACGTGCTCACCGTGCCGTGGTACAGATCCGCGCCCGGTCGCTTCCCCAGTACCTCGACGGGGTAACCCTCGACGACGCGCGCCCCACGCCCGGCCGCGAAGTCGACCGCCGCCCGCAGCAAGGCAGTGGAAAGGTCTCGTCCGTGAGTTCCGCGAACCTCATCCGGCGAGCGCGTTGACCACCCGGGACGGGCTCGGCCTGCCCAGTTTCCCGGCCATCCACTTGCTCGCCGCGACCAGCGCGTCGAGGTCGACACCGGTTTCGACGCCGAGACCGTCGAGCATCCACACGAGGTCTTCGGTGGCGAGGTTCCCGGTGGCGGATTCGGCGTACGGGCAGCCGCCGAGCCCACCGGCGGAGGAGTCCACAGTGGACACGCCGCAGCGGAGGGCGGCCAGCGTGTTGGCGAGCGCCTGGCCGTAGGTGTCGTGGAAATGGACGGCCAGGGTGCCGACGTCGGCGAACTGCCCGATCAGCGCCTCGACCTGGCCCGCGGTGGCGACGCCGATGGTGTCGCCGAGCGAGAGCTGCGAGCAGCCGAGGTCGAGGAGCCGTTTACCCACCCCGGCGACCTGCGCGGCCGGGACGGCGCCTTCCCACGGGTCGCCGAAGCACATCGACACGTACCCGCGGACGTCGAGACCTTCGGCCCGCGCCCTGGTGACGACCGGTTCGAACATCGCGAACTGGTCGTCCACCGTCGAGTTGAGGTTCTTCTTGGCGAAGGTTTCGGTGGCGCTGGCGAAGATCGCGATATGCGAGACCCCGGCTTCCAGCGCCCTGTCCAGTCCGCGTTCGTTCGGGACGAGCACTGGGTACCGGACGCCTTCGCGCTTTTCGAGCCCGGCCAGGAGCTGCTCGGCGTCGGCCAGCTGCGGCACCCATTTCGGGCTCACGAAACTGGTCGACTCGAGCGTGGTCAGCCCGGCGCCCGCGAGCTTGTCCAGGAACTCGAGTTTGACCTCGACCGGGACGATCGACTTCTCGTTCTGGAGACCGTCACGCGGACCGACCTCCCAGATCGTCACCCGCTCCGGCAACGCGGCGGCCGACGGGACGCGGTCGGGCAGCCCCAGTTCTCGCGTGCCCATCAGCGGCGCCGGTTTCCGCGCGGCGGGTGCCCCTGCGGCGGAAGCGGCTCGGTCTGCTGCGGCGCACCCGGCGCGAAGTCGTCGTACGGGTTGTCGTTGACTTCGCGGTAGATGACCGTGTGCACCCGCTCGACCTTGGGGATGTCGTCGAACTTCAGCGGTTCGTCCGAGGCGGACTCGATCACCAGCGTGCCGCAGCCGAACACGCGGTCCAGCAGCCCATGCTCGAACTGGACGCTGTTGATCCGCGACAGCGGGATGTCGATCCCGGTCCGCTTCAGCACACCCTCGCGGGCGATCAGCCGGTCCGTGGTCACGATGAAATGCGTCGTGCGCCAGCGGACGAACGGCGCCAGGAAGAGCCAGACGACGAGACCGAGCCCGACCGCGGCGATCGCGATCTCGGAGATCAGGTCCCACGGGGCCGTCGCGTCCTTCGCGACGACGGCCAGCCAAATCCCCACGCCGAGCGTGATGATCAGCGCGAGGAACGGGAAGATCAGCATCTTGAAATGCGGGTGACTGTGCACCACGACGTGCTCGTTTTCGCTGAGCAAATCGTCCGGATAGGCCACGACGGACGCTCCCAAAGTGTGTTCGGCGCTGGTGAGCTCACCGTACCGGCGAACGGTCCCGGCGGAAGAGGAGACGCCGGAAATCGAGACGCACGGATCAGGCCTTGGCCGGGCGCACGTGGACGACGTCGCCGGCGAACACCGTGTACCGCTCACCACCCGGAACGTCGACCTGGAGCTGGCCGGCGGGATCGATGTCGGCGGCGCGTCCGGTCAGCGCCGAGCCGTCGGGCAGCTGGACCTCGACGTCCTGGCCCAGCGTGGCGCAGTGCCGTCGATAGTCCCCGAGCAGACCGGCCTCGGCCAGTGACCCGCCGGCGAGCCGCCAGCGGCGTTCGAGTTCGTCGAAACCGGTGAGCAGCCGCGAGGCGATCTCGGCGCGATCGGTCTCCGTCGCGCCCTGCTCGGCCAGCGAGGTCGGGGGCAGACCGCCGGGCCCGGCCGGGACGTTCTCGCCGAGCGGCAGCACGTTCAGGCCGATGCCGAGGATCACGGTGGTGTCGTCGCCGGCGACGGCCTCCGCCAGGATGCCCGCGCATTTGGCGCGCTCAGGACCGGCGAGGACGTCGTTCGGCCACTTGAGGACGGCGTCGACGCCGAGGCCCGCGGCGACCTCCCGGACCGCGAGGCCCGCGACCACGGAAAGTGAACCCAAATTGGCGAACGGAACGCCGCCGGGACGCAGCAGGACACTGACGTAGAGGCCCGATCCCTTCGGCGAGGCCCACTGCCGCGCGCGGCGGCCGACCCCGGCCGTCTGCTCTTCGGCGATCAGCACGGTGCGGTCTTCGGCACCCTTCGCGGCGGCTTCCCGCAGGTCAGCGTTGGTGGACCCGGTGCTCGAAACGACCTGGATCGCGGTGTACCGGCCGGACAGCGTGGCACTCAGGCGCCCGGCGTCGAGCGCTCCCGTCTCACTCATTCGTCCAGAATATGAGAGTCCCCCTAACGTGCAAGGCGTTCGCTCGTTACGCAGAGGTGGTCTCCAATAACCTGGACGGCGTGACTGAGCCCGACCCGGCCCCGAGCGCGCCCGAAACCAGCCGGAAGAAGTCGTGGGCGCACGGCGTGGCGATGCGCGGCCTGGTCGCCCTCCCCCTGGTCGCGGGGCTCGCGACGGCGGGCTGGCTGCTCGCGGGCGGCAACGATCCCGCACCCGCCGACGGGCGCCAGCCGATTTCCGTTCCCGCCGCCAAGCAGGACCCGGCCACCGTCGGCGGCGGCGCGGGTCCGTCGGTGCTCGAAGTCAGCGCGCCGGTGAAGGCGCAGGAGACGCCGAAGGGCGCCCGGCCGCTCGAAGAGTGGGCCGACAAGCTCGCCGGGGCGCTCGACATCCCGGCGAAGTCGCTCATGGGGTACGCGAACGGCGAACTGGCGCTGCGCGGCGAGCAGCCGAAGTGTCACCTGTCCTGGGTCACCCTCGCCGGGATCGGCGCGGCGAGCTCGAACCACGGACGCGGCGGCGACAACCCCCTCGGCCTGTCGGCGCAGCAATGGAATAAGCACGGCGCGTCGATCCCCGGTATCGCGAAACCCGCGCTCACCGATCCCGACTCCGCCTCGGTCGCCGCCGGCCGCGCCCTGTGCGCTTCCGGGGCCGACCTCGGCGGCGGCAACGGCTGGTGGAAGGCCATCGCCGGCTACCAGGGCGGCAAGGGCAACGACGCCGAACTGTTCCGCCAGCGCGTCCTGGGCAACGCCCAGCTGTACGCGACCCTGTCCCTCGACCCGGCACGTTCCGGCAGCCCCGCCGTGAAGGCGACCCGGTTCGCCCTCGGCCAGCTGGGCCTCCCGTACGTGTGGGGCGGCAACGGCCCCGAGGCGGGCGCGGCGGGCTTCGACTGCTCCGGCCTGACCAAGAAGTCCTACGACGAAGCCGGGATCTCGCTCCCGCGGACCGCGGACACCCAGTTCCGGGCGCTGCCGCAGGTGTCCGGCGAGCCGAAGCTCGGGGACCTCGTGTTCTACGGGAACCCGGCGACGCGCATCCACCACGTCGGGCTGTACCTCGGGAACGGGCTGATGATCAACGCGCCCACCGAGGGCCAGGCGATCCAGATCCACACGTATCGCTCGAAGGGCGACGACTACACCGGCGCCGGACGGCCCGCGGCCTGAACCGGCCAACCACCCCTGGCCCCGGCACCGACGGTTACCGTGGCGACCATGCGTTCGATCGAGTTCCGCAGGATCTCCACGAGACCGGCCGAGCGGGAAACGTCGCTTCGATTCCTGATCGACGGCGTTTCTTTTCTGGAGCTGGTGCGCGAAGCCGAACTTCCCGGCGCGCTCGCGGAACAGAAGGAGCGCATCGAGGAATTCCCGTCGGAGCCCGCCCCCTTGCTCGCCGGGGATTACGCTCCCTCGACGAGCCTTTCCGCCGAGCACCTACTCGGCGGAGCGCCGGATCGCGTCCCGCACGGCGTCGAAGACGACGAACACCTCTTGCTGGGGTGCACCTGCGGTATCGACGACTGCTGGGCGCTGGTGGCGAAGATCGCGACCGGCGAGGACACGGTGACGTGGTCGGATCTGCGTAATACGTACCGGGACTGGGACTACGGCAGCATCGGTGATCTGACGTTCTCGCGGCAGGACTACGAGAGGTCGCTTCGCGCCGCTTTCGGCGCCGGATGATGCTCGTGGGGCCAGCGCAGCCGGTGGACGGCGGGCATCGGCATGTCCCGGGAGAACGGCCAGCCGATCCCCTGCCGCACCCCGGCCAACAGGCGGGACACGAAGGTTCCGTGACTGCCCACCAGCACGACACCGCCGTCATACTCCTCCGCGAGCCGAGCGACGGCGGCCATCGCGCGTGCCGTCAGCTGCCGCAGGCTCTCGGCGCCCGGCCGCGCGAAATCCGGATCCGCCCAGCTGCGCTCGTAGTGCCCGGCGTAGTCCGGTGTCGGCTCCAAGCCCGAGTCCCACTCGCGTAGCTCCCAGCGTGTCGTGACTTCGAGCCCGGCCTTCCTTGCCGCGGGCTCGACCGTCGCGACCGCTCGCCGGTACGGACTCGACACGACCGCCGTCGGCTTCATCGCGGCGAGCTCGTGCGCGAGCAGTTCCGCGGCCGCCACGCCCGCCGCGGTCAGTGACCGCTCCGGGTCGTCGGGCTTTCCCGGCGAAGGCGGAACGGACTCGGCGTGCCGGATCAGGACGACGTCGCAGCTCACGCGCGCTCGGCCAGCCAGTCGAGCGCGGCCTCCCCGTGACGGAGGACCGAGACGTGCCCGTCCTCGGGAAAGACGCGCGACTCGGCCGTGGCGCACTGCCGGGTCAGCCATTCGCCGTGCGCGACCGGCACGATCCGATCCGCGCCACCGTGCAGGTTCAGAACGGGGGCCTGGACGTCGGACGGCCGGAAGCCCCACGGCGCGACGTACGCGAGATCGTCGTCGATCAACGCGCCGGGTCCGCCCTCGACCGCAGGACCGACCACGTCGAGCACCCAGTTCCAGTCACCCGCCAGGGCCGCGTGATCCGCCGGGGTGAACATCTCGGCGTCGTATTCGGCGGTCGCCTCGTACCGCTCCTTTTCCTCCCGGCCGGCCACGGCTGCCCTCAAGGAGCCGGCTCCCGCCGCGCCCATCCCCGCGAACCAGTCCAGCCCCTCGGCGTCGTACGGAGCCAGACTCGCGACACAGACCATCGCCGTCACCCGTTCCGGCAACAGGGCCGCGCACGCGAACGCGTGCGGTCCGCCTCCGGAATGCCCGAAGACCGCGAACCGCTCGATCTCCAGGGCGTCGGCGATCTTCTCGACGTCCGACGCCGCCGACGCGACGTCCCGGCCGGGCCGCGGCGAGGAACCGCCGTAACCGGGCCGGTCGTAGGAGACCCACCGCAGCCCGAGCCGCTCGGCCGCCGCGAACAGCGGGACCGGCGGGGCGCCGATGTTCGGGGTGCCGTGGTGCCAGAAGACCACCGGACCGGCCACGCCCGTGTCGTAGGTGTGCAGTGTGGTCCCGTTCCCCAGGTCCACGTCGGACTCGTTCACCATGGTCCGAGCGTAGGGCACCCTGGAGCCATGTCCCGCTATCACGAGATCAAGCATCGCGTGGCCACCACCTTTCAACGCCACGTCGGCAACCCCATCCTCGTCCGCCTGCCCGCACAGCCGATCCTGGAGACCACCGGCCGCAGGTCCGGGGAGCCCCGGCGGACGCCGATCGGTGGCCGCCGGGTGGGCCGCTCGTTCTGGATCGTCTCGGAGTTCGGCGAGAAGTCGCAGTACGTCCGCAACATCCAGGCCGATCCGCGGGTCCGGGTGCGGCTCAAGGGCCGGTGGCACACCGGCACGGCGCGCCTGCTCCCCGAAGACGACCCCCGCGCCCGGCTGAAGACCCTGCCCACGGTCAACAGTGCCGCCGTGCGGGCGATCGGCACGAACCTCCTCACCATCCGGGTCGATCTCGACGACTGAACGTTTGCCTTGACGCCAAGGGCAAGGTTTACGCTCGCTCCATGCGGATCGGCGAACTCGCCGCGCGCACCGGAACCACCACCCGCGCGCTGCGTTTCTATGAGTCACAAGGGCTTCTCGACGCACGGCGCGCGTCGAACGGCTACCGGGAGTACGACGAGGACGACTACCGTCTGGTGAACGAGATCCTGACCCTGCAAGCGGTCGGGCTCAGCCTCGAAGACACCAGGCCGTTCGTCGAATGCCTGCGCGCCGGGCACGAGACCGGCGACTCGTGCGCCGATTCGATCGAGGTCTACCAACGCAAACTCGCCGAGGTGGACGCCTGTCTGGCCAGGCTCAACGACGTGCGGGAAAGCCTGCTGACCAAGCTGGCGGGCGCGCTGAAAACGCCGCCGGGACCGTGCGTCGTCGTGCCGCGAAACGAGGAGGCCTGAATGTCCCTGCCCGTCGTCACCGACGAAACCTTCCCAGAGCTCGTCCTGGATCAGGACACGCCCGTCCTGGTGGACTTCTGGGCGCAATGGTGCCCGCCCTGCCACATGATCGCGCCGGTGCTCGAGCAGATCGCCGAAGAGCGAGCGGGCTCGCTGCTCATCCGCAAGCTCAATTCCGACGAAAACCCGCTCACGGCTAGGAATTATCAGGTCATGTCGCTGCCGACGCTGATCCTCTTCCGGGGCGGGAGTCCAGTGTGGACGACCGTCGGGGCACGGCCGAAGGCCAAGCTGCTGGCCGACCTGGACGCCGCTCTGCAGCCCGCCCTCTCTTGAGTGGTGCGGCAGGGCAAATGTGGCGGGTCGGCAGCGTGCCACCTCGCCACGGGTATCAGGCGCGCACATAACGGTCCACAAGGGACTCCTTGACCGGGTTCCGACGCCCGTTTTGGGTACTTTGCGTAGTATCACGCGGCGGTCGTGAGTGGCAAGGGTCATTCTATTGAGGGGCAAGGCAAACGTGGCGGGTTGTGGACGCCTGCCGCGCAGGCCTTTCGCTGACTTCAAGGCAAGTTTCTCGACCGGCCGGGTCTTTGATGTCCACATAGGTCACCGTTCGGTCAGCGCACGCCTGCTTCATGCCTGTATGTCCGGTTTCGCGGGGAGTCGTGAGTGATAAAGAGGGTTAGAACGACACTTGCCACTCACGACCCCTGCGCAAAGTACTCAAATCGGGCAGCGGAATCCGACTCGTCGTCCCTTGTGGACAGTCATTGGCCGCACCTGATCCTCGCGGTGAGCGGCCGCCGACCCACCACGTTCGCCTTACCCTCAGTAACGCTCTCTACCACTCGACCCCCCGCGTACAGGCATCAAACAGGCGTGCACTGCCCGAAAAGGGACCTATGCGGACACCAAAGGCCCGGACGGTAGAGAACTTGCCGTGAAGTCAGCGAAAAGGCTGCGCGGCAGGCGTCCACAACCCGCTACGTTTGCCTTACCCCCAACTCACGAGCCCCATCGCGAACCGAGCGGTAATTGTGTTGCGCGAGCGGCCGCCCGTTCGCATCCTTCTCCCATGACTTCGACCCTCGCCTTCCTGACCCCGTCCTCCGTCGTCCGACGGGTGCGGGTGCAGCAGCAGGCCGGGTCCTGGCGGAGGCCGACACCAGTCCGGCCGTGAGCGCCGCGCTCGTCGCGGGCCTGCTCGCCGGGTATGGCATCGCCATCCCGGTGGGCGCGGTCGCGACCTATCTCGTTGTGCTGACGGCCAGATCGGGGCTCAGGATCGGCGCGTACGCCGCGCTCGGTGTGGCCACGGCCGACGGGTTGTACGCGCTGGTCGCGGTTCTCGGCGGCGGGCGGCTCATCCCCGTCATCGAGCCGATCGCCGTGCCGCTGCGCTGGACATCGGTGGTGGTGCTGCTCGCGCTGGCCGTCCACATCGGACTCAGCGGGATCCGGACCTTCCGCGACTCCGCGAAAGCCGAGATGACGCAGCCGGTCGCGATCGGGCCGGTGAAGGCGTACGTGAGCCTGCTCGGGATCACCCTGCTGAACCCGACGACGGTGGTCTACTTCGCGGCGCTCGTACTCGGCAGCGAGGACATGGCCGCGGCGAGCGGAGCGGAACACGTGGTCTTCGTGGCCGCGGCGTTCGCGGCTTCGGCCAGCTGGCAATTGTTCCTCGCGGGTGGCGGCGCCGTGCTCGGCAAAGCGTTGACCGGACGCCGGGGACGGCTGGTGACCGCGCTGACGTCGAGCGCGCTCATCACCGTGCTCGGTCTGCGGCTGCTCTGGTGAAGAAACCGCCGGGAATCGAGGACCATGGTTGTCCGCATCGGTTGCGAGGCTGTGCCCATGACCGAAACCCAGGAACGCACCGCCTCCCTCCACTCCTACCTCGCTTACAACGACGCCCCCAAGGCCCTTCGCTGGCTCGAACGCGCCTTCGGCTTCGAGACCACCACGGAGTACCCCGACGACAAAGGCCTGATCCTGCACGCGGAACTGCGGCTCGGCGGAGTCGGGATCGTCGTGTTCAGCGCGGAAGAGGACTACGACCGCCCGGCGCGCAAGGGCGAAACCGTCGGCCACGGCCTCTACGTGAGCCTTCCGACGCAGGAGGCCGTGGACGCCGTTTTCGCCTCGGCCATCGAGGCCGGCGCGACACCGGTCTGGGAACCGGTGAATACCGAATGGGGCAACTACCGCTGCCGCGTCGACGATCTCGAAGGCTACGAATGGACCTTCGGCACGTACGTCTTCGGAGCCCCGCAGAGCTAAAGCAACCGCGCGAACCACTCGCGAGTGCGGCGGAGCAGGTCCAGCTGGTGATCACGTCCGCGGAACGAATGCCCTTCGCCGGGATACACGACGAGGTCGTGTTCGACGCCGAAGTGGCGTAGCGCGCGGTGGAAGAATTCCGCCTGGGACAAGGGGACGTTGGTGTCGTCCGCACCGTGCACGATCAGTACGGGGGTCTCGATCTTCGACGCGTAGGAGATCGGGCTGAGCTGATCGTGCCGGTGCGGACCTGTTCCTTCCCAGCCGATACTTCCGCTATGCGCGGATTCCACCAGCGGACCGAGTTCACCGGTCGCGGCGAGCATTCCCCAGTCACAGATCCCGGCGACCATCAGCGCCGCCTTGAACCGGCGGGTCTGCCCGACGGCCCAGGCCGTCATATATCCGCCGTGACTCCCGCCCACGATCCCGAGCCGCTCCGGATCGGCCACTCCTTCGGCGACGAGGAGATCGATCCCGGTCTCGATATCGCTCCATTCCTCCATGCCTACCCGTCCCGCGACGGAAGCGGCGAATTCATGCCCATGGCCTTGTCCCCCACGGGGATTCGGCAGGAAGACGGCGTGCCCTGCCAGGGCCAGCCACTGCGCAGACGGGTACCAGTTGAGCATGAAGCGGTCCGCGTGCCGGTCGTAGGGTCCGCCGTGAACCCGCGTGACCAGCGAAAAAGGTCCGTCGGCGCGAGTCTTTCCCGGCGGCAGAACGAGCAGGCCGTCCAACGCGAGGCCGTCGGACGCCTTGTAGGACAACCGTTCCTGGGAGCCCCACGAAATCCCGGCGAACTCCGGCGCCGTGTCACTGATTCGCGTCAACGCTCCGCCCACCGGTCCACAGTGGATATCTTTCGGATGATGAGCGGTGCTCAGCACGGTGACCACGATCTCGCCGTTCGAGGCCAGCGCGTCGGCTTGCCCGCGCCAGAACGACACTTCGCCGGCACCGAGCCGATGGAGAGCCGTGTCGAGCCCGTCGGCGACGAGCACCAGAGGAGCACCGGAATCGACCTGCGCGAGCTTGATCGGACAGGTCGATTCCTCGGTCAGGTTCCGATGTTCCCCGGTTTCCACGGGAACGTCGAAGACGGCCCGGCCACCCACCAGTTCCGGAGTCCCGAGGTACGCGATGTGCCAGCCGCCCTCCTCCCGCCACCAAACGGGGCTGGCGGCTTCGAACGCGACCCGGCCGAGATCACGCCGCTCCCCGGTTTCCAGGTCCAGCAAGGAAAGCCGGGGTTCGAGCCCGCCGGGGTCGACTTCCGGCGTCGGCCAGGTGACGACGGCGAGCGCCTTGTCGTCCTGGCGGCAGGCGACGTCGACGACGTGGTCTTCGATCAGTGTCGTGATCTCGCCGGTTCGAAGATCGAAGCTCCGCAGCCGCGCCGGGCGAAGACTTTCACTCCAGACCCAGATTTCCGCGGCAGGCGTCTCGTCTTCGGCGATGAACACGATCCGGTCGCGCAGCGGAAGGAAGCCGGTGATCTCACTCCCCCAAGCGAACAGCTCCTCGTCCCGCGAACAGACACGGCCGTCCCGGAGGAAATAGAGGGCATCCGTGAACCACCGGGGCGAGGACCCTTCGGCCAGCTTCCGCGGCTTTTCGCTGCCGTCCACAGCGGCGAGCCACATCTCAGGGACGCCTTTCGTGATGGTCGAGACCTGGTAGGCCACCCATTTCCCATCGGGGGAAAGCGCGGGTTCCGACGGGAAATGGCTGTCGACGATCAGCTCAGCGGTCAGCATGTCCCCCATCCTGCCGGAAGTTATCGCGACAGTGTTTTGCCCAGTTTGTCGAGCCAGTCGCCCGTGCCTTGCTCCCGCCAGCTCGGTTCCTCGTGGCCGTCGAGGAAGGTGCCCTGCTCGATCAACGTCAGCCGGGTGCCGCCTTCCTCTGCTTCGAGCAGGATCGTCGTGACCGAAACGGTGGCCAGGACGTCGTCCGCGGAGAGCTTCCCCGTGTAGACGATCCGCTCGTTTTCCGCGATGTCCTCATAGCGGGCTTCGAAGAGCATCTCCTTGCCGCCGGGGGGACCGCTGATGACCTCGCGGCCGCCGACCCGGAAGTCGAGAGAGTGCCCGCCGCCGGGCACGGTGATCCAACCGGCCTTCGCGGCCGGATCCGACCAAGCGGCGAAAACGCGTTCCGGCGCCGCAGGGTAGACGCGCTCGAGGGTGAACGTGGCGTGTTTGACGGTCATGACCTTTTCCCTTCGTCGGAGTCCAGAAAGCCGCCAAGGCGATCGAGCCGGTGTTCCCAGCCGGTGCGCTGCCCGCCGAGCCAGTCCTCGGCCATCCGCAGTCCGTCCGGTTCGAGGTGGCAGGTACGGACGCGCCCCGCCTTCTCCGACCGGACGAGCCCGCCGGCCTCCAGCACCTGGAGGTGCTGCATCACGGCGGGCAGCGACATCGACAACGGCTGCGCGAGCTCCCCCACCGAGGCGGGGCCCCGGGTGAGGCGCTCGATCATCTCGCGGCGCGTCCCGTCGGACAGCGCCTTGAACACCTGGTCCATGCGTTGGTTAGGCACATACTTAACTATCCGCCCACGCCGTACGATAGTCAAGTAGATGCTTAACTTTCCGCGGTCATGCCTTCGACGAGCAGCCACTGCGACGCGAGGTACGAAGTCAGCACGAAGGTTTCGAGATTGGCCCGCACCCGCTCACTGGTGACGAAGTTGCGGCGGATCAGGATCGCCAGATCCGACGCGGAGAACAACAGCGCGCCGGCGGCGATCCAGGTACGGCGGTCACCCGATGGGACCACCATCCCGCCCGAGACCTTGGCCTTCGGCGCCAGCACCGGGTCGGCCGCGAGGGTCGACGTCGTGCTCAGCAGGCCCCCGTAGACCGAAAGCACCGAAGAGACCGGCGAGGGCTTCGGCAACGCCATCGCGACCGCGGCCGCCGCCCACGCCACCAGCCGGGGCGGCGCGGTCGCCGCGCGCGGCCGGGCACCGCGGCGCCACAACAGCGCGGAGTACAGCACCTGCATGACACCGAATGAGGTCGCACCCCTGATCAGCTGGCCGTCCTCGTCGGACCTGCCCATGAAGTGGTCGCCCGCTCCCGCCGCGATCAACGCGGCGACGAGCAGGCCCTTCTCCCCCGGCGGGAGCCCCCGCGAACGCGCGACCCTGGCGGCGAGCACCGGGACCGCGGCGGGTTTGGTCGCGAGTCGCAGCTTCCGATTGCCTGTCCTCGCGGAGTACACCGTGCCGATCGCGGCGCTCGCGAACAACACCCGTTCGGCGATTTTCAGGGTCTTCACTGACCACCTCCGGAACTTATCCCAGAGTAAGTTACCAGGCGGTCAGCTGCTTTCAGACGGCTTCGCGGAAGGTGTTCCGATACGCGCTAGGCGAGACCCCCAACGCCGCCTGAAGGTGCTGGCGCAGCGACGCGGCGGTACCGAAGCCCGCTTCGGTGGCGACCTTGTCCACCGGCAGATCGGTCTCTTCGAGCAGCTGACGGGCCCGTTCGATCCGCTGCTGGGTCAGCCACTGCAACGCCGAAATCCCGACTTCGTCGCGGAACCGCCGCGTGAACGTCCTCGTGCTCATCGCCTCTTTCGCCGCCAGCTCGCGCAGGGTCAGCGGCCGGTCGAGGTTCTCGAGCGCCCAGGCCCGCGCCGCCGCGGTCGAGGAGGACTGCGGCTCCGGCACCGGCCGCCGGATGAACTGCGCCTGCCCACCCTCGCGATGCGGTGAGACGACCGTGCCGCGCGCGACCTCGTTCGCGACCGCGGCACCGTGATCACAGCGGATCATGTGCAGGCAGAGGTCGATCCCGGACGCGACGCCCGCCGCGGTCAGCACGTTCCCCTCGTCGGTGTAAAGCACGTTGGGATCCAGGTCGACCTTCGGGAACTTCGCCTGGAAGTCCAGCGCCGAACGCCAGTGCGTGGTCGCCCTCCGGCCGTCGAGCAACCCGGCGGCGGCGAGCACGAAGGCACCCGTGCAGATCGACGCGATCCTGGCCTCCGGCCGGATCAGCTCCAGTGCCCGCGCGAGCGGCTCGGTGAGGTCGTGCCCCGACGGTTCGTATTCGGTGGACGACGCCGGGATGACGACGGTGTCTGCCTCGGCCAGCACCTCCGGCCCGAGCGCGACCGAGATCGTGACGTCGGCGTCGGTCCGGATCTGCCCCGGTTCCGGCGTGCAGGTGACGACCTCGTAGAGCGGCTCGCCGTCGGCGGACTTGGCCGTGCCGAACAGCCGGGTGACGATCCCCAGCTCCATCACCAGCATTCCGTGGCGGACCAGCACGGCGACCCGATGACGGCCGGGATGCACGAAGAAGCCCATGGCTCGATTCTTGCACATGTTGTCCATCAGGCCACTCGTCCCCGGCCGGGAGAACACGCGACGGTGGGACCATGAACGTGCTGTGGATCTTCGCTCACCCCGAACCCCGTTCCCTCGGTGGCTCGCTGCGCGACGAGGGGTTGAGCGCCCTCCGCGCGCAGGGCGCCGACGTCCGGGAATCCGATCTGTACGCGATGAAGTGGAAGGCCGTCGTCGACGCCGACGACTTCGGCCGGGCCGCTTCCCCGGACCGGCTCGTCGTCGGCTCGACGTCGAAGTACGCCTTCGAGACCGGCGAGCTCGGCGAGGACATCCGCGCCGAACACGAAAAACTGGCGTGGGCGGACACCGTGATCATCCAATTCCCGCTGTGGTGGTACGGAATGCCCGCCATCCTCAAGGGCTGGTTCGACCGCGTCTTCGTCAAGGGTTTCGCCTACGGCGTCCAGCGCCCCGACGGCCGGACGGCGCGCTACGGCGAAGGCGCGCTGGCCGGGAAGCGCGCCATGGTCGTGCTGACCGCGGGGGCGCCGGAGGCCACGATCGGCCCGCGCGGGGTGAACGGCGACATCGGTGACCTGCTGTTCCCGTTGCAGCACGGGACACTTTGGTACGCGGGCATGTCGGTCCTGCCCCCGCTGACGATCTGCGGCGCCGACCGCGTCTCGCCAGGGCAATACGAAGCCGCGGCCGCGGCGCTGCGCGAACGGCTGCGGACGCTGGCCATTCAGGACCCGATCCCGTTCCGTCACCAGAACGGGGGTGATTACGACGAGGATCTGGTCCTGCGTGAGGAACTCGCGCCGGGGCTGAGCGGGATCGGCGTCCACCTCGACACTTGACCGAATATTAGTCCGTGGTTATATTAGCGTCAAAGCACATAAGGAGGTCACCGTGAACTCTCGCGCCCGGCTGGAGACCGTCGGGGAACGTCCGGCGCTACGGATGGAACGTCGTCTCGCAGACCGGCCGGAGCGTGTCTGGCAGGCGATCACCGAACCGTCGAAGCTCGCGAAATGGTTTCCCGCGGCGGTCACAGTCGACCTGCGACCGGGCGGAAAGATCGAATTCAGCTTCGAGGGCGAAGAGGCCCCGACCGCGGGCGAAGTCCTCGAAGCCGACGAACCCCGCGTGTTCGTGTTCAGCTGGAACGACGACGTGCTGCGCTGGGAGATCACTCCGGACGGCGACGGCAGCCGTCTGCTCTTCACGCATACGTTCGGCCGTGGTGAACCCGCCATCGCCAAGATCGCGGCGCCCCGCACGGCCGCTGGCTGGGATAGCTGCCTCGTGGCGCTCGTCGCCCTGCTCGACGGCGTGGACCATGAGCCGTCGGCCGACTGGATCGGCCCGATCGAGGCCTACACCGAGGAGTTCGGGCTCGCCGAGGGCGAAGTTCTGGAAACCGGCGACGGCAAGGTGATCCGCTTCCGTCGCGACCTGGTCTGGAAACCGCTCGATGAGGTCTGGGCCCGTCTCACCGCCGAACCGGCCGAGGGCACGGTCATCCGCGAGGAGCCGCCGCGGCTGCTGGAGTTTTCGCTGCCACGGGGCGGGATCGTCCGCTGGGAGTTCAGCCATTCCGAACTCGACGGCACCATGGTCGAGGTGACCCAGACCGTCCCCGCCGGACAGGACGACATCGTGCCCGAGGCGCTACGAAGCCGGCGCGAGAAGCTGAAAGAGTTCTTCGCGGCGACTCAGGGAAGCTGATCTCCACCCTGGGGATGACCTCCGCCGGACGGACGCGCACGCACCACATGTCCGGTTAAGTTCGCCGTATGAAACAGCCGTCGGCGCTCCCCCAGCGGGTGGCGTACACGATCGACGCGCTCCTCGCGCTGGTGCTCGTCGTGGCCGTCGGCGGGAACCTGGCCGCGAAGACCTGGACGTTCCTCATCGCCATCCCGATGTGGCTCGTCTGGGCGACGGTCGCCGCCAGCGGGATCGCGATCGCGCTGCGACGCCACCGGCCATTGGTCGCGTACGGCCTCGGCCTCGGCAGCCTGGTCCCGGCCCTGCTCGCCGGCAACGGGCTGGGCCCGGCCGCGCTCCTGGCCACCGCGTGCGCCCTGTACACCGTGGCGCTGGAACACCCGCGCGCCCGCTCGCTGATCGCGATGGGCCTCGGCCTGGTCGTCGTCATGATCTTCGAGTTCCTGCGGCTGGGCCCGAACACGATCGCGTCGACGGCCTTCGCGGGCGGCGGGGTGGTGGGCTCGTGGGCACTCGGCTGGATGACGCGGCAACGGCGCGCGAACCTGGCCCAGCTCGCGGAAACCCAAGCCGATCAGGCGGTTTCCGACGAACGGCTGCGTATCGCGCGCGAGATGCACGACGTCGTCGCGCACAGCATGAGCCTGATCGCGGTCAAGGCGGCCGTCGGCAACCACGTCGCGCGAGAACAGCCGGAAGAAGCACGCGAAGCGTTGCGAGTCATCGAACTCACCAGCCGCGAGACGCTCGTCGAACTCCGGCGGATGCTCGGCGTCCTCCGTTCCGGTGACGGGACGCCCGAGGCCGCGCTCGGCCCCGCGCCGAAACTCGCCGACCTGCGCACCCTGGCCGAACGCGCCGGACAGGCCGGGGTGCGCGTCGAGCTGACCGGCGAGGCGGTGGACGACCTCCCGGAAGGTGTCGCGCTTTCGGTCTACCGCATCACGCAGGAAGCGGTGACCAACGTCGTGAAGCACGCGGGACCGTCGGCCTGCCGGGTCACGATCACCGAAGGCCCCGGCGAGGTCAGCGTCGAAATCGTCGACGACGGGCGCGGCGAAGGTTCGCCGTCGACGCCCGGCGGGCACGGTTTGATCGGCATGCGCGAACGCGTCGCCGTCTACGGTGGTGACTTCGAAGCGGGCCCGCTGCCCGCCGGGGGATTCCGGGTGTTCGCGCGGCTGCCGTACGCCGCCAAGGAAGTGGGGACACGATGATCCGCGTACTGATCGCCGACGACCAGGCGTTGCTGCGCGGCAGCTTCCGCGTGCTCGTCGACAGCGCGCCGGACCTCGAGGTCGTCGGCGAGGCGAGCGACGGCGCGGAGGCCGCGGAACTCGCCGAGAAGGAGCGCCCCGACGTCGTCCTGATGGACGTCCGCATGCCCGAACTGGACGGGATCGAAGCCACCCGGCGGATCTGCGCGTCGGCCGCCACCGAAGGCGTCCACGTGCTGATGCTGACGACCTTCGACCTCGACGCCTACGTGTATTCGGCCCTGCGCGCGGGCGCGAGCGGATTCCTGCTGAAGGACACCCCGCCCGCCGAGCTGCTGACCGCGATCCGGGTCGTCGCGGCGGGCGAAGGACTGCTGGCCCCGTCGATCACGCGGCGGCTCATCGCCGAGTTCGCCCGGCTGCCCGAACCCGGGCAGCGCGTCGCGGCTTCGCTGGACAACATCACCACCCGCGAACGCGAGGTCCTGAGCCTGATCGCGCGCGGCCTGTCGAACGACGAGATCGCCGGGACTCTGCATCTCGGGCTGGCGACGGTGAAGACGCACATCGGCCACCTCCTGCACAAACTCGCGGCGCGGGACCGGGCGCAGCTGGTGATCGCGGCCTACGAGTCCGGTCTGGTGCGCGCCTCCTTCCAGTGAGGGATGGGTCGGGGTGGTCGTGAATGGCGATTCGGGCTAGGGCCAAGAGCGTCTCGGATACCTACTGGATTTGGCTGGGGCTGATCATGTGTCCGTGAAGGCCTCCTTGCCTACCCTGAAGGTAGTGAAGGAGGCCTTCACGGACCTTCAGGGTCGCCGCTCTCGTCCCAGGTACACCAGCGACCACAGCAGGCACAGCTGCCGCGCGTGAAGGGCCCCTTCCCTCGGCTCAGCCGAGGAAACTCGACCTTCACACCTTGCCGAAGTACATGAAGGCCCTTTCCTTGCACCTAGGTACAGGAAGGCGGCCTTCATGTACTCCAACCGGGCCCGGTCCGCCGATACCGAGCCGGGTCACCGAGGGCGGCCGAGGTCGTGAAGGCCTCCTTCCCTACTTTGAGGGTAGGGAAGGGGGCCTTCACGGACCGGTCGTCCGCGACCACCCACCCGCCGCCGCTGACGGACGTTGCCTACGCCACACGCGAAGTGACCGTCGAGTAGCTAGGCTGCGCTTTCATGAGCAGTGCGACGGAGCCGCTCGGGACGCCGCCCGAGGACGAACCGGACATCCACACCACGGCCGGCAAGCTGGCCGACCTGTACCGCCGATACGACGAGGCGGTGCACGCGGGTTCCGCGAGGGCGGTGGAGAAACAGCACGCCAAGGGCAAGAAGACCGCCCGCGAGCGGATCGACCTGCTGCTGGACGAGGGCTCGTTCGTCGAACTCGACGAACTGGCGAAGCACCGCTCGGTCAACTTCGGCCAGGAGAAGAACCGGCCCTACGGCGACGGCGTCGTCACCGGGTACGGCACCGTCGACGGTCGTCCGGTGTGCGTGTTCAGCCAGGACGTCACGGTCTTCGGCGGCTCACTCGGTGAGGTGTACGGCGAGAAGATCGTCAAGGTGATGGACCTGGCGATCAAGACCGGCCGCCCGATCATCGGCATCAACGAGGGCGGCGGCGCGCGGATCCAGGAAGGCGTCGTCTCGCTCGGGCTCTACGGCGAGATCTTCAACCGCAACGTCAAGGCGTCCGGCGTCATCCCCCAGATCTCGCTGATCATGGGCGCCAACGCGGGCGGGCACGTCTACTCGCCGGCGCTGACCGACTTCGTGGTGATGGTCGACAAGACCTCGCACATGTTCATCACCGGCCCCGACGTCGTCAAGACCGTGACCGGTGAAGAGGTCTCCTTCGAGGAGCTCGGCGGCGGGCGCACGCACAACACCCGTTCGGGCAACGCGCACTACCTCGGCTCCGACGACGAGGACGCGATCGCCTACGTCAAGGAACTGCTCTCGTTCCTCCCGGCGAACAACCTTTCCGAGGCTCCCGTCTTCGAGACCGACGCGGCCCCCGGCGGGTTCTTCGACGACGTCACCGAGTCCGACCGCGAGCTCGACACGCTGATCCCGGACTCGCCGAACCAGCCGTACGACATGCACGAGGTCATCACCCGCATCGTCGACGACGGCGACTTCCTCGAGGTGCACGAGCTGTTCGCGCCCAACATCCTGGTCGGCTTCGGCCGGGTGGACGGGCGCAGCGTCGGCATCGTGGCGAACCAGCCGACCCAGTTCGCCGGCTGCCTCGACATCGACGCTTCCGAGAAGGCCGCGCGGTTCGTGCGCACCTGCGACGCGTTCAACATCCCGGTGCTGACCTTCGTCGACGTCCCCGGCTTCCTGCCCGGCACCGACCAAGAGTGGAACGGCATCATCCGGCGCGGAGCGAAGCTGATCTACGCCTACGCCGAAGCGACCGTCCCGCTCGTCACCGTCATCACCCGCAAGGCGTACGGCGGCGCGTACGACGTCATGGGTTCGAAGCACCTCGGCGCGGACATCAACCTGGCCTGGCCGACGGCGCAGGTCGCGGTCATGGGCGCGCAGGGCGCGGCGAACATCGTGCACCGCAAGACCCTCGCCGCGGCCGCCGCCGAAGGCAAGGACGTCGACGCGCTGCGCGCCGAGCTGATTCAGGAGTACGAGGACACGCTCCTGAACCCGTACGCGGCGGCCGAGCGCGGCTACGTCGACTCGGTGATCGTGCCCGCGCACACCCGCGGCCACATCGCGAAGGCGCTCTCGCTGCTCCAGGGCAAGCGGGAGACGCTGCCGCCCAAGAAGCACGGGAACATCCCGCTGTGACCGCGCCCGAAACCCCGCTGCTGCGTGTCGTCCGGGGCAACCCGGACGACACCGAACTCGCCGCCCTGACCGCCGTCGTCGCTGCGGCGGCCAGTGCGCGGGCACCGGAACCGGCGCCGAAACGGGATTCGTGGTGGGCGGACAAGGCTTCGCTCGTGCGAGCCCCGCTCGCGCCCGGCGAGGGAGCCTGGCGGGCTTCGGCGCTTCCTCGCTGAAGGCGGCTTCGCGGGTTATCGTGACGGATCCGCCGACCGCGATCGCCCCAGAAAGCCGTGCGTGACGAACCAGGACCACCTCTCCACCGAATTGCGCCGTCTGCGCAAAGCCGCCGGGTTGTCCGGTACCGAAGCGGCCAGGCTCACCGGCCTCAGTCAGTCGAAGGTCTCGCGGGTCGAAACCGGCGCGTTCATGCCGACCGAGGAACAGGTCGTCGCACTGTGCCGCGTCTACCGCGCGCCCGCGAAGGTCCGGCGGGCGCTCGTCGCGATCACCCGGGACCTCCGTGAAGAGGCGTCGTCCGCCCGCGTCGTCCTCCAGCGCGGTGCCTGGCGGATGCAGCAGCGCATCGGCAAGATCGAGACGGCGTCCGCCCGTATCCGGAGTTTCCAGCCCACCATCGTGTTCGGCCTGCTCCAGACCCGCGACTACATCACCGCCCTGTTCGGTGATTCGCTGCCTGCCGACGAACGCGACCAGACGGTCGATGCCAGGCTGGAACGCCAGCGGATCCTCGACTCGAACCGCGAGTTCCACTTCGTGCTCACCGAAGGCGCCCTGCGCTGGAACATGGGCGGTGCGGCGACGATGCTGGCCCAGCTCGGCCACCTCATCGAGGTGTCCCGGCGCGGCCGGGTGCGGCTGGGCGTGATCCCGTGGACCGCACCGGTTTCGGTCCCGGTCCTCCACGGTTTCGACATCTACGACTCGCGCGCGGTGCTCCTCGGGACTCAGACGGCCACGGCGCTCGTCACGGACGAACGCGAAGTGGCCGACTACGAGAAGAGCTTCACCGAAGTCGAGCACTACGCCACCTACGGCGACATCGCCTGCTCGCATCTGACGCGGATCGCCGCCGACTACCGACAGCTCGCGGCCGATTCACTTCGGTGACCTAAGACCCTTTGCACTATGCACTCCGAGAGTGCATCGTGAGTAAGGCAGCTGTCGGTGAAGGTCCCCTTTCGTGCGCCGAACGCGATCACCGAAGCCGTTCACCGACCAACTGGCGCAGATCACCCGATCTCGCCAACCTTGCTGCCGCGCAACCCGTCTACTTGCCGAAACAGTCACTGGGGAAAGGGCCTCCGATGACCATCTGGCACGAGAACATGACCGGCTGGCACAAGTCGACCTACACGCACTGGGAAGAGAACGCCTGCGTCGAGGTCGGCGCCGCGCCCGGCCTGGTCGGCATCCGGGACACCAAACAGTGGGCGATGCCGGACGAGACCCGGCCGATCCTGGTGCTCCCGGCCGAGTCCTTCGCCGCGCTCCTCGAGCACCTCGGGCGATGAACGACGTCGCCGAGCCGTACATGGTCCACGATCCGCGGGAGATGGCGGGACAGCTGATCAACGGCAACTGGATCGTCGCGCGATGGGAGCACCTCGGCGAGGACGAGGACCTCGATCACTGGACCGCGGTCCTGCGGAGCCACTGCGTAGAACTCGACGTCGATCCGTACGTCATCAACATCCCGCGCAAGAGCCTCACCATCGTCTTCAACGGCGCGCTCCCCGCCCCGACGTTCGAACAGCTGGAGAACTCCATCGCGGCCATCGAGTACCACCGCTTCCTCGAACGCGAAATCGGGCCGAGACCCCTGAACTGACACGCGAGTTCCGCCTCCGAGCACGCGAGTCACGCCTTCAAGCACGCGAACCCCGTACTTGAGCCCGGACCGGTCCTGCCATATAGTCCACTCGGAATAATCAGCAAGGAATCTTCCGAGGGGATCATCCATGGCCTCGAAGCTCACCCCACTCGCCATGGCGGTGCTGGAACTCCTTCACGAACGGGCCATGCATCCGTACGAGATGGCGCAGCTGATGCGGGAGCGCTTCGTCAACACGCGCGTCAAGGTGAAGGCGGGCTCGCTCTACCACACGGTGGATCGCCTGGTGCAGAACGGCTTCGTCGAGGTCGTCGAGACACAGCGCGACGGGAAGCGCCCCGAGCGCACCGTGTACGCGATGACGGACGCCGGTCGAGACGAGTTCGTCGACCGGGCGCAGGACATGCTGGCCAACCCCGCCGAGGAGTACCCCGAGTACCTCAGCGCGCTCGCCGTCATCGACGAGCTCGGCCCGGAAATGTCGCTCACCCACCTCAAGCACCGTGTGCTGCGGCTTCAGGCCGCCATCGCCTCCGACCAGGTCGTTCTCGAAAACCTCGTCAACGAGCACAAGCTTCCCGAGATCTACTGGCTCGACTGGTCCTACGCCACCGCGCGGCGGGCCTTCGAACTCGAGTGGACCAAGAAGCTGGTCGAAGACCTGGAATCCGGCCGCATCCGGTTCCAGGAGCACTGCACCCCGCACCTGAACCTGGTCACCGAGGACGACAGCGATGAACGCGCGACAAGCTGACCCCTGGGCGGCGCTTTCCGCGCTGTGCCTGGGTTTCTTCATGATCCTGCTGGACACCACGATCGTTTCGACCGCGGTTCCCGCGATGCTGCGCGAACTCGGCGCGGGCCTGAACGCGATCGTCTGGGTGATCAGCGTCTACCTGCTCGCCTACGCGGTGCCGATGCTGTTCGCCAGCAGGCTCGGCGACCGTTTCGGCCCGAAACGCGTCTACCTGGCCGGGCTCGTGGTGTTCACGCTGGCCTCGCTGTGGTGCGGCCTGTCCGGTTCGGTCGAAATGCTGATCGCGGCCCGCGCGGTGCAGGGACTCGGCGCCGCCTTGATGACACCGCAGACCCTCGCGTTCATCAGCCATCTGTTCCCGCCGTCGAAACGCGGCCCCGCGATGGGGCTCTGGAGCGGCGTCGCCGGGATCGCCGCCATCGTCGGTCCGCTGCTCGGCGGTGTGCTCGTCGACCATCTCGGCTGGGAATGGATCTTCTTCGTCAACCTGCCGGTCGGTGTGGTCGCGCTCGCGCTGGCACTGCTCAAGGTGCCGGACTGGCAGCCGAAGCACTCACATTCCTTCGACGTCCCCGGCATCCTGCTGTCGGGAGCCGGCCTGTTCTGCGTCGTCTACGGTGTCCAAAATGGACAGCAGTACGACTGGGGCCGCGTCTTCGGGCCGATCACCGTGTTCGAGATCATCGGCGCCGGTGTCGCCCTGCTGGTCGCTTTCGTGGTGTGGCAGCGGCTCAACCGCAAGGAACCCTTGTTGCCGCTGGGCGTTTTCGCGAACCGTAACTTCTCGGCCGGAGCGCTGACCGCGGTCACCGTCGGCTTCGCGATGACCGGCATGTTCCTTCCGCTGGTGATCTACCTCCAGGCCGTGCTCGGCGAGTCGCCGACGATGTCCGGCCTGCTGTTCGCGCCGATGTCGCTGCTGGGCGGCTTGATCGGCCCGTTCGTCGGCCGCGCTTCGGACAAGGTGAACGGCAAGGTCCTGCTGATCATCGGGCTGGCCGCGCTGGGCGCGGGGCTGGCACTGGCGGCGCTGACCGCACGGGCGGGCGCGAACGCCTGGGCGCTCACCCCGGCGTTGCTGGTGGCGGGCTTCGGGATCGGGTTCATCTTCGCGCCGATGGGCAACCTGGCGATGAGTTCGGTCGAGCCGCGGCTCATCGGGACCGCGTCGGGCATCTTCAACACCGCGCGCCAGGTCGGCGGCGTGCTCGGCAGCGCCGCCGTCGGCGTGCTGCTGCAGGCACGGATCAGCGTTTCGATCGCCGACGAGGCCGCGGTGGCCGCGAGCGCCTTGCCGGAGCAGTACCGGGCCCCGTTCGCGGAAGGTGTCGCGAAGGCCGCGGAATCGACCGGGGAGTTCGGTTCCTCCGGGACGGCGGCGTTCCCCGGCCTGCCGTCCGGCGTCGCCGAGCAGGCCCAGCGGCTCGCGCTCGACGCCGTCCACAATGGACTGACCGATGCGGCAAGGGTGACACTGCTGCTCCCGGCCGCGGTACTGGTGCTGGGCGTGCTCGCCGCGCTCACCATGCGCCGTCCGGCTCCGCGGGCGCCTCGCTCCCCTGCCCCCGAACCCGCCGCCAGCGCCGCCTGACCCCTTGCCGCATTTAGTCCTCTGAATGCGGCTCGTGGGCCCGCCGCCAGTGCGATGAACGGTCCTTTCCTTGCGAATTTCGCAAGGAAAGGACCGTTCATCTCATCCGCGGGAGGGCGGAAGCTACCGGCGGTACCGCAGGCCGTAGCCGTACGGGTACAGCGCCTTCTTGCCGTCACCGACGTTCACCGGTTCCTGCGCCGCGCTGGTCGGCCAGCTGAACGTCAGCTTCCCGGTCGGGTTGTAGTCGCCGTACAGGACATCGGCGACACCGACGCCTTCGCTGCCCGGGAGCCAGGCGGCGAGAAGCCCGTCGAACTGCGGCAGTTGCGGAGCGATGTCGAGCGGGCGCCCGGACACGGTCACCGCGACGACCGGGACCCCGGAAGCCTTCAATTTGGCGATCGTGGCGAGGTCTTCCGCGTCGAGCCCGAAGCCGTTCGGACGATCTCCCTGCCCTTCGGCGTACGGCGTTTCGCCCACCACGGCGACGGCGACCTGGTAGCTGCCGTCGATTCCGTTACCCGCACGGTCATAGGTCACCGTGGTTCCCTTCCCCGCCCCCGACTTGATCCCGTCGAGGATGGTCGTGCCCGGGATCACCGGGCCGCTCTGGCCTTGCCAGGTGAGCGTCCAGCCGCCCGCCTGGTTTCCAATATCGTTCGCGTTCTTGCCCGCGACGAAGATCTTGTTGTTCTTCTTCGCCAGTGGCAGCACACCGTCGTTCTTCAGCAGCACCTGGGATTCGCGGACGGCCTGCCGGGCCAGTTCACGGTGTTCCTTGCTGCCGAACGTCTTCTGGAGCGAACGGTCGGTGTACGGGCGCTCGAACAGGCCGAGCTTGAACTTCTGCGCCAGGATGCGCCGGTTCGCGTCGTCGATCCGGTCGCGGGAGACGCGGCCCGCTTCGACTTCGGCCTTGAGATAGGAGATGAACTGCGGCGCGTCCCACGGGACCATGAACATGTCGATGCCCGCGTTGACCGAGAGCCGCACCTCTTCGGGGGTGAAGCCTTCCTTGCCGTCGATCTGGTTGATCGCGTTGTAGTCCGAGATCACCAGGCCGGAGAACCGCAGCTCCCGCTTGAGAACGTCGGTGATCAGGTACTTCTGGGCGTGCATGCGCACTCCCTGGAAGCTGGAGAACGAGATCATCACCGAGCCCACGCCGCGGTCGATCGCCTCCCGAAACGGCGGCAGGTGGATCTGACGCAGTTCGCGTTCGCCGATCTCGGTATTGCCCTGGTCGACGCCGTTCGTCGTACCGCCGTCGCCGACGTAGTGCTTCGCCGTCGCGAGCACCGATCCCGGTTTCTCGCCGAGTCTGCGCCCTTGGAGACCGGTGATGGCCGAGGCGTTCGCGATGGCGTCGCGCGGGGATTCGCCGAAGGATTCGTAGGTCCGGCCCCAGCGATCATCACGGGCGACGCACAGGCACGGCGAAAAGTCCCACTGCGGGCCGGTTCCGGCGACTTCCAGCGCCGTCGCGCGGCCGATCTTCTCGACCAGGCGCGGATTGTTGGCCGCACCGAGGCCGATGTTGTGCGGGAAGATCGTCGCGCCGTAGACATTGTTGTGGCCGTGCACGGCGTCGACACCGTAGAGCGTGGGGATGCCGAGCGGCGTCGAAATCGCCGCCTTCTGGTACGAGTCGACCATGTCGGCCCACCCGTTCGGTGTGTTGCTGGCGGGTACCGAGCCGCCGCCGGAGAGCAGGGACCCCAGTTTGAGCGCGGCGGCCTGTTCGGGGGTGACCGCGCCGCGTTCGGCCTGGGTCATCTGGCCGATCTTGTCGTCGAGGCTCATCCGCTTGAGCAGGTCGTTCACCCGCGCGGACGTCGATGCGTGGGGATTCTTGTAGACCGGCCCCGGGGCGGCGGACGCCACCGGCGACAGGGCCGAGCCAGCCAGGAGCAGTACTGCGAGCACTGTGGTTTGCGTCGTGCGAAGTGATCTTCTGACGCGGAGGCGGGACGACATTGGTTCCTCCGTAGCTCGAACAATCCATATGTTGCGCGCCACAACAAACTAGCTCCACGTTCGGGTGTCCCAGGTCACAATCAGGCAACGGCGGGCCGTCGAGTACCTTCCTCAAGTGCGTTTCGTCCTCGCTTCCCAGTCCCCCGCCCGCCTCGGTGTCCTGCGTTCCGCCGGCTTCGACCCGAGCGTCGTCGTGTCCGGCGTCGACGAGGACGCCGTCGCCGCGTCCCTGACCGATCCGGCTCCCGAGGAGCTGGTCCGCGCGCTCGCCGCCGCGAAAGCCGAAACGGTTTTCGAGACGCTCGGCGGGCACGGCGACATGGTCATCGTGGGTTGCGACTCGATGCTGTCGATCAACGGTGAGATGGTCGGGAAACCGATCACGCCGGAAGCCGCGCGCGAGCGCTGGGCGTCAATGGCGGGCAAAACCGGCGAACTCCTGACCGGCCACGCGATCATTCGCGTCGAAAACGGCGTGAAGACGAAAGAAGCGTCTGGAACCGAAGGCACCACTGTTCGCTTCGGTACACCTTCACAAGAAGAGATCGAGGCGTACATCGCTTCCGGTGAGCCGCTTCAGGTGGCCGGCGGCTTCACGCTCGACGGGCTCGGCGGCTGGTTCATCGAGGGAATCGACGGCGATTTCTCGAGCGTCATCGGGATCAGCCTGCCGCTGACCCGGCGTTTGCTGGCCGAGGTCGGCGTGAGCGTCATCGAGCTGTGGACGCGTCCCGCATCCTGAGACGACTCCCACACGATCGGGTGATCCGGAAGAGTCCTGCTTCGCCGAACGTTCTTCACGTTCGGGAAATCAGGAAACCTTCACGCACCGGAGTCGCCCCGTGTCTTTCATTCGGACCTACAAAAGGCCAAAGGTCTTCGCGGCGGCGGTCCTCGGCTCGCTCGTCGTGGGCGCCCTGCTCGGCGTGCTCGCCAGGACGACCGAGGCGAGCTGGCTGACCGACCTGCTCGACCAGATCGGCACGATCTTCACGACGCTGCTGCAGATCGCGGTGATCCCGCTGGTCTTCACGGCGATCGTGGTCGGCATCAACAGCCTGCGCAATCTCGGCGGCGGCAAGAAGGCCGCGCGGCTGGGCGGCAAGACCGTCCTGTGGTTCGCGATCACCTCGTTCATCGCGTCGCTGATCGGCATCGCGGTCGCGAAACTGTTCAACCCCGGCAGCGGCGGCCTCGGCGAAGGCGTCGCCGCGACGGCGAAGAACGCGGACAAGGCCACCAAGAGCGTCGACAACTGGGGCTCCTGGAGTGCCTTCATCGAAGGCTTCCTGCCGAAGAACTTCTTCGCGGCCTTCACCGAGGGCTCGACACTTCAGGTGCTGTTCCTCGCCGTGATCATCGGCGCGGCCGCCTACAGCCTCGGCGACAAGGCCAAGCCGTTCGTCGACTTCACCACCAGCGTCTTCGAGATCATCCAGCGCTACCTCGGCTGGGTTGTCCGGCTTGCCCCGATCGGCATCATCGGCCTGATCGGCGCCGCCGTCTCGAACTACGGTGACGCCCTGTTCCGGCCGCTGCTGTCCACCACTCTCGCGGTGTACGTCGGCTGCTTGCTGGTGCTGCTGGTGGTCTACCCGATCCTGCTGCAGTTCGTGGCGAAGGTCAGCCCGCTGACGTTCTTCTCCAAGGCAGGCACGGCGATCCAGTTCGCGTTCGCTTCGCAGTCTTCGGCGGCGACGCTGCCCCTCACCCGGCAGTCCGCGGTGAACCTGGGCGTCCAGCCCGCGTACGCCGCCTTCGCGACTCCGCTGGGCAGCGCCACGAAGATGGACGGCTGCGCCGCGGTGTTCCCCGCGATCGGCGCCATCTTCATCGCGAACCTCTCCGGTGTCTCGCTGAACATCTGGCAGTACGTCGGGATCGTCGTGGTCGCCGTGCTCGGCGCGCTGGCCACCGCGGGCACCACCGGTTGGCTGACCGCGCTGACCCTGACCACCGCGTTCATCGGGCTCGACGCGCAGCAGGTGGCGCTCGGGATCGCGCTGATCTACTCGGTGAACCCGATCATGGACATGATGCGGACCGCGACCAACGTCGCGGGCCAGATCGTCGTGCCGGTGGTCGTCGCGCGCGGCGAAGGCCTGCTGGACGACGACGTGCTCAACTCGCCGACGGACCCTTCGCCCACCCCCGACGGCGAAGCGGCTACTACCACCGCGAAGGAGCCTGCTGCCGCGGGTGCTTGAGGTTCTTTAAGTCCGTGAAGGCCTCCTTCCCTACCCTCACGGTAGTGAAGGAGGCCTTCACGGACTTCATGCTCCGAGGACCGGCAGCCACCTGCGAAAAGTGAGCAAGGGACCTTTGCTACCACTTCTCTCAACGTCAAGAGAAGTGGTAGCAAAGGTCCCTTGCTCCCCCTCAGGGGCAGGCCCTCAGATCCGCCTTCGTCAGCCGCACATCCGGCCATCCCCTCAGCTCCGACGGCGCGGTGTACCGGCGCGTGCAGCCCACCGAGCCGCGAGCGACGTCGTAGACCTCCGCGAGCACCGGCGCCGCCTGGCACCGCGCCGAGCCGGACTGCGCGCCGGGGCATTCGTGCCGCACGACGATGACGTCCGCGATCCCGTCGGCGGTCACATCGTGCAGGGCGACCGTCCCGGCGTCGGAGAAATAAGGCTTCCCGGTGTCCCGCCAGATCTCGCCGCGCGCGACGAACAACTCGCCCGCCGAGCCACCGCCCACTTCGCCACGCACCAGGCACACCGGCGTCGTGCCGTCGACACAGCGCAGAGAATCGCTCTTCAGGGTGACCCCCATGTCGTTGACGATCAGCGGGTACACGGTGTCCGACCCGACCCGGACCACACCCTGCTTCCCCGCGTCGTCGGCCAGCAGTACGACGGGCAGCCCGCCGACGGTCATCGCGCTGATCTCCCGGCAGGCGGCGTCGCCGCAGTTGACGCCGGGCGCGCTCGGGGCGGCATCGGACACCGGAGGCACGCCGGGGTCACCGGTGGGCACGGGAGCGGCGGGGCGGAGCAGGATCACGGCCACGATCACGCCTGCCGTCACCACCACCGCCAGCAGCGCGGTGAGCAGCACGGATCGCGGCGCCCGTGCTTCCTGAGTCCGCATATCCGAGAGCGTAAGTGATCTAGCGCAGAGTGCACGTCTATGTTGTTCCTGTGACGAACCCCGGACTGCCCACCGCACTGTTCCTCCCCACGGCGAAAAAGCCGAAGGACTACACGAGCGCGGAGATCGAACTCCGCCCGACCAAGGACGGCCGGATGGCGCTGATCGCCTTCAGTTCCGTGCAGCGACTGGTCGAGTGCTGCGGTCCGCACCAGCCGTGGGCACTGGTCAAATCCGAGCACCTCGGCCGGGTCCACCAGGCCCAGCCGTACGACCTGATCATGCTCGATTCCGACCTTCCAGAAGAACTGCGGCACCGCCCCGCGCTGGTATAAACGAAGGTCACTGGGTGGCCTTGCTCTCACTAATCGGGGCGGGAACTTCCGTAAACTGCTGCGGAGCCGCATCGGGGCGGCCCGACGTGCGAACGCAGGAGGTACGGCGTGACCGAGCAGGCCGGCACAGGTGGTCCGGTGACCAAGATCCTGATCGCGAACCGCGGGGAGATCGCGGTACGGGTGATCAGGGCGGCGAAGGACGCCGGGCTGACCAGCGTGGCCGTCTACGCCGACCCGGACCGCGACGCACCCCACGTCCGTCTCGCGGACGAGGCCTTCGCCCTCGGCGGCACCACCGCGGCCGAGAGCTACCTCGTCTTCGACAAGCTGCTCGACGCCGCCAAGAGGTCGGGCGCGGACTCGGTCCACCCCGGCTACGGGTTCCTTTCCGAGAACGCGGACTTCGCCCAAGCCGTGATCGACGCCGGGCTCACCTGGATCGGGCCGAGCCCGCAGTCCATTCGCGACCTCGGCGACAAGGTCACCGCACGCCATATCGCGCTGCGCGCCGGGGCTCCGCTCGTGCCCGGTACGAAGGACCCCGTCGCGAACGCCGACGAGATCGTCGCCTTCGCCGACGAGCACGGCCTGCCGGTCGCGATCAAGGCCGCGTTCGGCGGCGGCGGCCGCGGCCTGAAGGTCGCCCGCACCCGCGAGGAGATCCCGGAGCTCTTCGAATCCGCGACGCGCGAGGCGATCTCCGCCTTCGGCCGCGGCGAATGCTTCGTCGAGCGCTACCTGGACAAGCCGCGCCACGTCGAGGCGCAGGTCCTCGCCGACCAGCACGGCAACGCCATCGTCGTCGGCACCCGCGACTGTTCGCTGCAGCGCCGCCACCAGAAGCTGGTCGAGGAGGCACCCGCGCCGTACCTGACCGACGAACAGCGCAAGCGCATCCACGAATCCGCGAAGGCGATCTGCAAGGAAGCCGGCTACTACGGCGCCGGGACCGTCGAGTACCTCGTCGCCGTCGACGGCACGATTTCGTTCCTCGAGGTCAACACACGGCTGCAGGTCGAGCACCCGGTGTCCGAGGAGACCACGGGCCTCGACCTCGTGCGCGAGATGTTCCGTATCGCGCGCGGCGAGAAGCTGCGCATCACCGAGGACCCGGAACCGCGCGGCCACTCGATCGAGTTCCGCATCAACGGTGAGGACGCCGGCCGCGGTTTCCTGCCGGCGCCCGGCACTGTGACGAAGTTCGTCGCACCGAGCGGCCCCGGCGTCCGTGTCGACTCGGGTGTCGAGTCCGGCAGCGTGATCGGCGGCCAGTTCGACTCGATGCTCGCGAAGCTGATCGTCACCGGCTCGGACCGGCAGAACGCGCTCGAGCGCAGCCGCCGCGCGCTGGCCGAGATGGTCGCCGACGGGATGGCGACGGTCCTGCCGTTCCACCGCGTGATCGTGAACGACCCGGCCTTCGTCGGCGACGAGAACGGGTTCAGCGTGCACACCCGCTGGATCGAGACCGAGTTCGAGAACACCATCGAGCCGTTCGTGGCGCCGGAAGCGGCCGAGGCCGAGGAAGAGCCGCCGCGTCAGAACGTCGTCGTCGAGGTCGGCGGCCGCCGTCTCGAAGTGTCGCTCCCCGGCGGTTTCTCGCTCGACGCCGGTGGCGGCGGGACGGCCGTGAAGGCCAAGCCGCGCAAGCGCGCGGGCGGCACCAAGGCGGCGGTGAGCGGCGACGCGGTCACCGCGCCGATGCAGGGCACCATCGTCAAGGTCGCCGTCGAAGAGGGCCAGCACGTCGAAGCGGGCGAGCTGGTCGTCGTGCTCGAAGCGATGAAGATGGAGAACCCGGTCACCGCGCACAAGGCGGGCACGGTCACCGGCCTCGCGGTCGAGGTCGGCGCCGCGGTGACGCAGGGCACCCAGCTGTTCGAACTGAAGGACTGACCGCGTTCCCGGTGAGTCCACTGTGGACTCACCGGGACCGGCGGATCAGCAGTACTGCTTCTCCACGTGGATGTCCTGGTCGGTACTGATCTTGTACCACCAGCCCGCCTTGCCCTTCCAGTCCTCGTCCCACCAGAATCCGGGGAAGGTCCAGGTGGACAGCGTGCCCTTGGCCTTGCACTCGACGTAGACGCCGTCCCAGTCCTGGTTCTTCGGGGTCTTCTGGCCGGGCTTGAGCCGCCGCCACTCGGTGCCGGGCTTCGGCCCGTTCGAGTCGAACGTGCGGATCGCCCAGATGTCGTGGCCGGACTTGTTGAGCACCGTGCCGCAGATCTTGCCCAAGCAGCCGCCGCGCACCTCGGCATCGCCCCCCGGCGAGTTCGTGGCGCTTGCCGACGCCACGCCGACCGGCAGCGCGGCGACCGCGATCCCGGCCACCAGCGCGACCTTGGTGATGAACTTCCGCATGAGGTCCCCCCTCTCTCGATCACGCCCGATTCCCGGACGCGTGACCAGGGTGAAGGGCACGGCACGACCGCTACAACACCTTTGCGCCAGTGCGAAAAGACTGACGGATGTCGTGGTTGACGAGGCCTCGCCCGGCCTACCATCGGAGGGGTGAGCGAGGTTCCGTCTCCGCGGCTGCGGATCAGTGATCAGGATCGCGAGTCCGCGCTGACCGCGCTCGGCGAGCACATGAGCGCCGGCAGGATCGACATCGACGAGTTCGGCGAGCGGTCCGCCCGGATCACCGCCGCCAAGACACGCGGCGACCTGGCCGAGGTCTTCGCCGACCTGCCGGAACCGCATCCGCGCTACGACACGCCCAGGACCGCCGTGAGCGAACCGGAGAAACCGGCGTCGCCGTGGGCGGGCATCTCCCCGGTGCAGCGCGTCATGAGCGCGCTCCTGCCGATCCTGTTCATCGCCACCATCGTGCTCATCGTCACCACCGACCTCACCTGGTGGTTCATCCTCGTCCCGATCGGGATCAGCGCCGTCGGCGAGAGCATCTGGGGCAAAGGCTGGGAGAACTCCCACAAGAAGCTCGGCAAGCAGCGCCGACGGGAGCTGGACGGCTGATCCGCCCGTAGACTCGGGACGTGAGTGCCGAGAGACCGGACATGCGGCTGAGCGACGCCGAACGCCAAGACGCGCTCGAAGCGCTGGAGGAGCATGTCCGCACCGGCAGACTCGACCTCGACGAGTTCGGGACGCGGTCGGCGAAGATCAGCGCGGCGAGGATGGCCAGCGAGCTCGAACCGCTGTTCACCGACCTGCCCTCGCCCCGCCCCAGCGCGCTGCTCCCCCTGCCCCCGATGCCCGGTGTCGCGCAGGCGTCCGCGAAGAACGAGGTCCAGCCGTCCAAATGGCTGACGGCCAGCGCGGTACCGATAGCCGCGGCGGTCGCGATCGCGCTGTTCTTCTTCACCCGCGGGACGTTCCTCGTCTTCCTGCTGCCGCTGGCGGTCGCGCTGATCATGAGCCGTCGCCGCTAGGCAACCGAAAGCCCGGTTCGCGCGTTCCCTCGGTACAGATCTGGGGAAATGGGGACGAACATGATCGTCAAGTCCAGAATGCGCGCGGGGGTCCTTCTCGCCGCCACCACCATCGGGATGACCGCGTTGGGCGCCGTGCCCGCGAACGCGGCGGAAGGGCACTGGGAGGCCACCTTCCTGACATTGCCCGCGGGCAGCGAACTTTCGCGGGGCTTCGTCACCGGAGCGGACGGGCACGGTGGCTACGCGGGCGCCTTCCCCATCGGCGGGACCTCGCAGATCGTCACCTGGAAGAACGGCGCGCCGACCGTCCACGGGGTACCGGCCGGATACGAATGGGCGATGGCCTGGGACCAGAACGGGTCCGGCACGGTGGTGGGCGACGCATCCGACTACGACACCGGGGAGACCAGGCCGTTCGTCCTCGACGCGAACGGGTTCCGGGTCCTCCCGGTCCCGGCGGGGTTCTCCTACGTCTACGGCGTGGCCGTCAACGACCAGGGTGACGTGGTCGGCAACGCCCACAAGAAGGACGATCCGGACGGCACCCGCGCGGTGCTGTGGCGGGCCACCGCCACCTCGTCCGGTCCCGAACTGCTCCCGGCCGGCCTGCTGGCGACCGACATCGACGACGACGGCACGGTCCTGCTGAGCCGTCTCTACAACGGCGGATTCGTGTGGAAGAACGGCGACCTCACCGAGGTCACCGCTCCCGCCGGATACGATTCCGTGACCGTGAGGGCCATCGAGGACGGCCGGATCGCCGGTAGCGCCTACGACCCGGCGATCCAGGATTCGCAGGCGTTCGTGTGGAGCATGCCGACCACCGCCGAGGCGCTGCCCGGTGGCGTGTACGGCGTCGATCTCAACTCGCACGGGCTCACGACCGGGCTGGAGCCTGCCCCCGAGCCGATCATGAACCGCTCGGTGACCTGGCAGGGCACCGAGCGGTCCGGGGCGTTGCCGACCCCGGCGGGTTTCGGACGGGCGCAGAGCCGGGTCGTCTCGGACGACGGGACGATCGCGGGAATCACGTCGAACAAGCCGCTGGACGAGGGCGGCACGCCGGTGGTCTGGCGCTACGTGCGGTGATCTCCGGCCGGGGTGGTCCGTATGCGGGCCACCCCGGTCTGGCTACCCTCGAAGGGTGGAACCGGTGGAGATCAACGCGGGCGAGTACTACCTGCGGCAGCTGCGGGCGGACAAGGCCCTCGACGACCGTCCGGCGCTGGTCGCGGCCTTCGCCGATCCGACGCACCGTAAGTACGTCCTGAACTATCGCTTGCGGGACCTCGACGAGGCGACCGAGTACGTCGCGCTGCGCGCCGCCCAGTGGGCGGGTGACGAGCGCTGTTCGTGGGCGGTGGCCGAGCCGACGACCGGGGATCTGCTGGGCGAGGTCGGCCTGCGGGACCTGGATCTCGACGCCGGGTACGCGGAGGCGTCGGTCTGGGTGCGCGCGGCGTCGCGGGGCAAGGGGGTCGCGAGCACCGCGCTCAACGCGGCCCTGCGCTTCGGCTTCGGCGGGCTCGGCCTGCGCGAGGTCAGCTACCGCTACGAAGAGACCAACGAGGTGTCCGCTTCGGTCGCCCGCAAATGCGGGTTCACCCTGGTCGGGCCCGAACTCGAGCCGGCCCCGACCGGGGAACGCCTCATCCGCTGGCGCCGCACCGCCTGAGCCTCCCCGCATTTCGTCCTCTGAATGCGGCAGTACGCGACACGAACTACCGCATTCAGAGGACGAAATGCGGTCGTTGGCAATCCGAACTACCGCATCCCGAGGACTGAATGCGGGCGGGTCAGAAGGGGTAGGTGGGCGGCGGGTTCCGGACGGTGACCCACCGCGTCTCGGTGAACGCCTCGATGTTCGCCGCCGCGCCGCCGAAGCGGCTTCCGGTGCCCGAAGCGGCGACGCCGCCGAAGGGGCTGTTCGCCTCGTCGCTGACCGTCTGGTCGTTGATGTGCACGATCCCGGTCGGGACGCGGTCGGCCAGCTCCAGTCCTTTGAGGACATCGCGCGTGACGATCCCCAGCGACAGCCCGTACTCGCTCGCCGTCGCGAGACGGACGGCCTCCTCCGCGTCGGAGAACCGCACGACCGGCGCGACCGGGCCGAAGATCTCCTCGGCGACCGCGGGCGCCGTCGACGGCACGTCGGCGAGCACCGTCGCGGCGTAGAACAGCCGGTCGTACTCGGCGCCGGCGGCGACCCGCGCCCCCGCCGCGACGCTGGCCGTGACCAGCTCGTGGATCTTGTCCCGCTGCCCGGCGTCGATGATCGGCCCGAGCGCGACCTCGTCCCGCGCCGGGTCGCCCACCCGCAACGCCGCCGCCTTCGCCGCCAGCCGCTCGACGAAGTCGTCGTAGAGCCGCTCGTGCACCAGGTGCCGTCCGGTGGTCATGCAGATCTGGCCCTGGTGGAAGAACGAGCCGAACGCGGCGACCCCGGCGGCCTCGTCGACGTCCGCGTCGTCGAGCACGATGAGCGCGGAGTTCCCGCCCAGCTCCAGATGTGCCCGCTTCAGGTGCTTCCCGGCGAGTTCGCCGACCTTGCGCCCGGCGCCGGTCGACCCGGTGAACGAGATGACCCGGACGGCCGGATGCGTCACCAGCGTCTCGCCGACGTCCGCGCCGCCCGGCAGCATCTGGAGCACCCCCGGCGGCAGGCCGGCTTCCTCGAAGATCCGCGCGAGGACCACGCCACCGGTGACGGCGGTACGCGGATCCGGCTTCAGGATGACCGCGTTCCCCAGCGCGAGCGCCGGTGCGACCGAGCGGATGCCGAGGATGATCGGCATGTTGAACGGCGAGATCACCGTGACCACACCGGCCGGCACGCGGCGCGCCATCGAGAGGCGCGGCTCTTCGCTCGGCAGGAGTTCGCCGTACGGGCGTCCGGGCAGAGCCGCCGCTTCGTAGCACTCCTGCTCTGCGACGTGCAGCGAAAAGCCCGCGACTCCCGGCACGGCGCCGACCTCGCGGACGTTCCACCAGCGGATCTCGTCGGCGTACTCCGACCACAGCCGGGCGGCCTTGCGCAGGACGGCGGCCCGCTGGACGTGCGGTGTCGCCGCCCAAGCCCGCTGCGCCTCGGCCGCCGTTTCCGCCGCCTTCGCGGCGTCTTCGGCCGTGGCGATCCCAATGCTTCCCAGCACCGCTCCGGTCGCGGGCTCCGTGACCTTCCGGGTGCCGCCGGTGCCGGGCACCCAGGCACCGCCGGCGAAGATCCGGTCCGTCCACGTCGACGAGTCGAGAAACACCACAAGGCCGCCTTCCGTCTCTGTGCCTGATCAAAGAGCCCTCGGCCGCGATCGACGTCGGCAGGGCGCTGATCAAACTTTTCCCGTTCGCGGACAAGGGCCCTGCCACCGCGATAGCGGGGCCTTCGGCCGCGCGGGCTGGGACGGCCGACGCTATGCCAGATTCACCGGATCAGGCAACGATCTCTGCGCGCGTGGCACACCACGCGGCAGGGACGATCAACTCACCGGTTCGATGATCCCCGAGCGCGCTTCCGGCGCGGCCGAGCGCAACGCGTCGGCGGCCTCGTCGCTCGGCTGCGACTGGGACTTCCGTTCCGCGTCGACCCGCGCCTTGTACACCTCGACTTCGCGTTTCTCCTCGTCCTTCGACCAGCCGAGCACTTCGCCCACCAGCGTGGCGACCTGCGCGGCGCAGTCGACGCCGCGGTGCGCGTACTCGATCGAGATCCGCGTCCGGCGCGCGAGCACGTCTTCCAGGTGAAGCGCGCCCTCGTGGCTGGCCGCGTAGACGACCTCGACACCGAGGTAGTCCGGAGCGTGCTCCAGCGGCTTCAGCAGTTCCGGACGTCCTTCGCCGAGTGCGAGGACCTCGTGCACCATCGAGCCGTACCGGTCGAGCAGATGACGCACGCGGTACGGGTGCAGCCCGTGCTCGCCGGCCAGGTGGTCGGCCTGGTTCACCAGCGCGTGGTACCCGTCCGCGCCCAGCAGCGGCACCTTGTCCGTGATGGACGACTGCGGCCTGCCGGGAAGATCGACGGCCGCGGCGTCGACGGCGTCGGCCGCCATCACCCGGTACGTCGTGTACTTGCCGCCCGCGATCGCGACCAGCCCCGGCGCGACACGCGCGACCGCGTGCTCACGCGAAAGCTTCGACGTCTCTTCGCTTTCCCCTGCGAGCAAAGGCCGCAGCCCCGCGTAAACGCCTTCGATGTCGTCGTGCGTCAGCGGTGTCGCGAGCACGGTGTTGACGTGTTCCAGGAGGTAGTCGATGTCGTGCTTCGTCGCGGCGGGATGCGCGAGGTCGAGGTTCCAGTCGGTGTCGGTGGTCCCGACGATCCAGTGGTTGCGCCACGGGATGACGAACAGCACGGATTTCTCGGTGCGCAGGATCATGCCCGATTCCGAGACGATCCGGTCGCGCGGGACGACGATGTGCACACCCTTGCTCGCCCGCACCCGGAACCGGCCGCGGCCACCGGAAAGGCGCTGCAGCTCGTCGGTCCACACGCCGGTGCAGTTGACCACCGCGGAGGCGTGGATCTCGGTCTCGCGGCCGTCCTCGACGTCGCGCACGCGAACCCCGGAAATGCGGTCCGCCTCGCGGAGGAAACCGACCACCTGGGTGGAGGTGCGCACCACGGCGCCGTAGTGCGCGGCGGTGCGGGCGACGGTCATCGTGTGGCGCGCGTCGTCGGCTTGCGCGTCGTAGTAACGGATCCCGCCGATCAACGCGGACCGCTTCAGCGCCGGGACCATCCGCAGCGCGCCCGCGCGGCTCAGGTGTTTCTGGCCGGGGACCGACCGCGCACCGCCCATCGTGTCGTACATCAGCAGACCGGCCGCGGTGTACGGACGCTCCCAGACCCGGTGGGTCAGTGGGTACAGGAAGCTGACCGGCTTCACCAGATGCGGGGCGATCGTGGTCAGCATCAGCTCGCGTTCCCGCAGAGCTTCCCGCACCAGACCGAATTCCAGCTGTTCGAGGTAACGGAGCCCGCCGTGGAAGAGCTTGCTGGAGCGGCTCGACGTGCCCGAGGCGAGGTCGCGCGCTTCGACGAGGGCGACCCGCAGGCCGCGTGTCGCGGCGTCGAGCGCCGTGCCCGCCCCGACCACTCCGCCGCCGATGACGACGAGGTCGAACTTGTCCTCACCCAGCCGCTGCCAAGACTCTTCCCGCTTGAGCGGTCCCAGCCTGGCGGGGCTGTTTTCGGCTTCGCGCTGAGAGCTTGCCACGTGACATTCCTCCTTGGTGCCGCTGTGGCTCCAGCATCGCACGATCGGCCGCGACCGGTCCGTTATGCGGGTGACACGTGTGGCGTAACCCTCGTCGATCTTGGAAGGATTGGTTCCCGCGACGCCTGGAAGGAACAAATACGCGACGGTAACGTGCCACGGACGTGGGTCGGCAAGGGCGCCGTAGCACACCGTGTTCGACCCTGCGCGGAATGTCCAAAGTGGAGGTCAAGCGGTGAGTGCAGGAGCCATATTCGTCTGGGAACTGCTGGGAACGGCGGTCCTGATCCTGTTGGGTAACGGCGTGGTCGCCAACCACGTGTTGCGGAAGAACAACGGCCACAACGGTGGCGTCGTGATGATCACCTTCGGGTGGGCGTTCGCGGTCTTCGCCGGTGCCAGCATCGCCGCGCCGAGCGGCGCGCACCTGAACCCCGCGGTGACACTGGGCCTCGCCATCGCGGACAAGACGAAGTGGGCGGACGTCCCGATCTACTTCGCCGGGCAGCTGGTCGGCGCGATCCTCGGCGCCGTGCTCTGCTGGGCCGCCTACAAGCTGCAGTTCGACGACCACCCGCAGCGCGACGAGACGCTCGGCATCTTCTCGACCGCGCCGCAGATCCCGAACAAGGTGTGGAACCTCGTCACCGAGATCATCGGCACCTTCGTGCTGGTCGCGTGGATCCTGCTCAGCCCGGTCTACGCCAACGCCACGGCTGAGGGCGGCACGCCGAACTTCGGCAACTCCGCGCTCGGCTACGCGGGTGTAGCGTTCGTCGTGCTGGTCATCGGCCAGTCCCTCGGTGGTCCGACCGGTTACGCCATCAACCCGGCCCGAGACCTCGGCCCCCGCATCGCGTACGCGTTCCTGCTGCCCATCAAGAACAAGGCCAACCCGAACTGGGGCTACTCCTGGGTCCCGGTCGCCGGCCCGCTGGTCGGCGGTGCCCTGGCCGCCCTGCTCTTCCTCGCCGTCCACAACCTCACCTGAGACTGGAGTTTTCGATGACTTCGTACGTAGCCGCGATCGACCAGGGCACCACGTCGACCCGCTGCATGATCTTCGACCACTCCGGCCGGGTGGTCGCCGTCGACCAGCGGGAACACGAGCAGATCTTCCCGAAGGCGGGCTGGGTCGAGCACAACGCCGAAGAGATCTGGGAGAACACGCGGGCCGTCGCCGCGGGCGCGCTGGCCAAGGGGGACCTGGTCGCGAGCGACATCGTCGCGGTCGGCATCACCAACCAGCGCGAGACCACGCTGGTCTGGGACCGCACCACCGGCAAGCCGGTGTACAACGCGATCGTGTGGCAGGACACCCGCACCGACAAGATCGTCAGCGACCTGGGCGCGCTCGGCGGCGGGCAGGAGCGTTACCGCGCGAAGGTGGGCCTGCCGCTGGCGACCTACTTCTCCGGCCCGAAGATCAAGTGGATCCTCGACAACGTTGACGGCGCCCGCGCGAAGGCCGAAGCCGGCGACTTGATCTTCGGCAACATGGACACCTGGGTGCTGTGGAACATGACCGGCGGGGTCGACGGCGGCGTCCATGTCACCGATCCGACCAACGCGTCGCGGACCATGCTGATGGACCTCGACACGCTGACCTGGGACGCCGAGATCGCCGAAGAGATGACGATCCCGCTGTCGATGCTGCCGGAGATCCGGTCGTCGTCGGAGACCTACGGCAAGGTCCGGGAGAAGGGGGCGCTGGCCGGAGTTCCGATCTCGGGCATCCTGGGCGACCAGCAGGCGGCGACCTTCGGGCAGGCGTGCCTCTCGCCGGGTGAAGCGAAGAACACCTACGGCACCGGCAACTTCATGCTGCTCAACACCGGCACCGAGAAGGTCATGTCGGACAACGGGCTGCTCACCACGGTCTGCTACAAGATCGGCTCGAACGACACGGTGTACGCGCTCGAAGGCTCGATCGCGGTCACCGGTTCGCTCGTGCAGTGGCTGCGCGACAACCTCGGCCTGATCGGTTCGGCGGCCGAGGTCGAGCAGCACGCCCGCACCGTCGAGGACAACGGTGGCGCGTACTTCGTACCGGCGTTCTCGGGTCTCTTCGCGCCGTACTGGCGCTCCGACGCCCGCGGCGCGATCGTCGGACTCACCCGGTTCGTCAACAAGGGGCACATCTCGCGGGCGGTCCTGGAGGCGACGGCGTTCCAGTCGCGCGAGGTGATCGACGCGATGAACGCCGACTCCGGCGTCCCGCTGAAGTCGCTGAAGGTCGACGGCGGGATGGTCGTCAACGAACTGCTCATGCAGTTCCAGGCCGACATCCTCGGCGTGCCCGTGATCCGGCCGGTGGTCAACGAGACCACCGCGCTCGGCGCCGCCTACGCGGCCGGGCTCGCCGTGGGGTTCTGGGAGAGCGAGGACGACATCCGCAACAACTGGGCGCAGGACAAGCAGTGGGACCCGTCGATGGACGAGGCCCGCCGCGAATCCGAGTACCGGAACTGGAAGAAGGCGGTCACGAAGACCTTCGACTGGGTCGACGAAGACTGACCCGCCGCTTTGCGCGTGAAGGCCCCTTCCCAAGCGGTTGGGGGCCTTCACGCGCTACGGGGACGAGATCATCCGGGCGAACACGATGACGTTGTCGAGGTAGTTGCGCGACGCCTTGTCGAAGACCCCGCCGCAGGTGATGAGCCGCAGTTCCGGCTCGGTTGTGTCGCCGTAGACGGCGTCGGTGGGGAACTCGTCCTTCGCCACCCGCTCGACCCTCGTGACCGCGAACTCGACCGTCACGCCGTCCTTGCGGGTGATCGAGACCTTGTCGCCGGGCGTCAGTTCCTTCAGCCGGAAGAAGATGCCCTTCTGCTTGTTCCCGTCCACGTGCCCGAGGATCACCGAAGGCCCGATTTCCCCCGGTGTCGGCCCGTGCACGTACCAGCCCGCCTGCATCGGCCGGGTCACCGGCGGCACCTCGATGGTGTCGTCCCCGTTGAGCCCCAGCGGGATCAGGCTGGACCGCGCTTCGATCTTCGGCACGTCGATCGACACCGGATCGGCCTTCGGCAGTCCTCGGGTGACGGCCCCCGCGGCCCGCTCCGGGACTCGCGGCGGAACGACCTCGTCCTGTCCGGACTGGACGAACGCCAAGACGGCCGCCAGAACCACCGCGAGCACCAGCGGTGCCCATCGCACCTTCATGCTCACCCCTTTCGGGAAGCGGTCAGGAGGCCATGCTGCCGTCGCCCGCGTGAGCGGCACCGGAAGGCACCGCGCTCACCTGCCGGGGAGGAACGGTGAATGTTGCCGTATAAGACTTTCCGTTGCAGTTGACGGTCAGCGGGTAGCTGCCGGGCGCGGTGCCGTCTTTGAGTTCGACGTCGGCGCTGACGTTCGCCGGCACCCCGATGAGCGGGCCGTAGTCGTACTTCCCGATGCTCAGCACCGGCGAAGAGAACGTCGTCGACGACGGCGCCTTCAGCCCGTCGCCGCCGGGGCATCGCGCCAGCGCCACGTTGGAGTCACCGTGCACAAACTTGTTGACGAGCCCGAGTTCGTAGGCGGTGTCGTCGTTGAGCTGCACCGTGACACCGGGATCCGGCTCGGGTTGCTGTGCGAAACCGGCTGACGCCCCCGCCAGCACCGCCGCACCGATCGCCACCACTCCGGCGAGAACCCTGCGAATCACGGAAAACCCCTAGCTGTCAACGAAACACCGACACGCGCTAGACGCGGCCGCCCCCGCGAGGGTTGCTTCGCCGGAGGCGATCAGTCCAAGTCGTCGTGGCGCATCAACTGGCGGCCCGCCTCGGTGATCGACCCCGACAGCGACGGGTACACCGAAAATGTCAGTGCCAGATGTTCCACTGTGAGCTGGTTCTGGACGGCGAGCGCGATGGGAAGGATGAGTTCGCTCGCCGTCGGCGCCACGACCACCCCACCGACGACCACACCGGTGGCGGGGCGGCAGAACAGCTTCACGAAACCGCGTCGCAGGCCTTCCATCTTCGCGCGGGCGTTCGTCGCGAGCGGGAGCATGATGGTGCGGGCGGGCACCTCACCCGAGTCGATCGCCTGCTGGCTGATGCCGACGGTCGCGATCTCGGGGTGGGTGAACACGTTGGCGGCGACGGTCTTGAGTTTGATCGGCGCGACACCCTCGCCGAGCGCGTGCCACATCGCGATGCGGCCCTGCATGCTGGCCACGGAAGCCAGCATGAGCACCCCGGTGCAGTCGCCGGCGGCGTAGATCCCGGGCGCGCTGGTGCGGGAAACCCGGTCGACGCCGATGAAGCCGCCGGGGCCGGGCTCGATGCCGACCTTCTCCAGGCCGATGTCGGTGGTGTTGGGCACCGAACCGACGGTCATCAACGCGTGGCTGGCTTCGATCACGCGGCCGTCGGCGAGGTGGATCTCGACGCCCTTTTCGGTGCGCTCCACCTTGTCGGCGCGGGCCTGCTTGACGACCGTGGTGCCGCGCTGCGAGAAGACCTCTTCGAGCACGGCGGCGGCGTCGGCGTCCTCGTGCGGGAGCACGCGGTCGCGGCTGGACACGACGGTGACCTTGACACCCATCTCGGTGTAGGCCGAGGCGAATTCGGCGCCGGTGACACCCGAACCGATGACGGCCAGGTGCTCGGGCAGCTCGCGCAGGTCGTAGAGCTGGCGCCAGTCGAGGATGCGCTCGCCGTCCGGCACGGCGCCGGGCAGCACGCGCGGGGTGGCACCGGTGGAGATGAGGACGACGTCGGCGTCGAGCACCTCGGTCGAGCCGTCGGGGGCGGTGACGGCGACCTTGTGCGTGGCGAGCCCGGCCTCTTCGTCGTCGAAGCGGGCCTGGCCGATGACGACGCGGACGCCCTCGCGCTGGACGCGGGCGCGGATGTCGGCGGACTGCGCGAGCGCGAGACCCTTCACCCGGCCGTGGACGGTCGGCAGGTCGACGCTGGTGTCGGCCATGTCGGTGTTGATGCCGAGCTCGCGAAGGTCGTGCATGTTCGCCAGCGCGCCGGAGGAGGCGATGAACGTCTTCGACGGGACACAGTCGTAGAGCACGCACGCGCCGCCCAGGCCGTCACGCTCGACGATGGTGACGTCGGCTCCGTGCTGGGCCGCGACCAGTGCCGCTTCGTAACCGGCGGGGCCTCCGCCCATGATCACGATCTTGGTCACTGGTCTCCTCCTCGCAGCGGTGTCTGTGACTGCGTTTACCGTACGCGGGCGACCGTTGGGCGGATTGAGTGGCCGGACACGGCATGTGCGTCCAGCCGGGTGACCGCCGGGTCGCTAGGCTGTGGCCGTGCCGTTGTATGCCGCGTATGGATCCAATATGGAGCCCTCCCAGATGTTGGAGCGCGCTCCCCACTCGCCCATGGCCGGCACCGGCTGGCTGGAGGGCTGGAGGCTGACCTTCGGGGGCGAAGACCTCGGCTGGGAAGGCGCGCTGGCGACCATCGTCGAAGACCCGGGCTCCCGGGTCTTCGTGGTGCTGTACGACGTCACCTCGCTGGACGAACCCAACCTCGACCGCTGGGAAGGCGGCGAGCTGGGCATTCACTCCAAGATCCGGCTCCGCGTGCAGACCATGGACGGCTCCGTGCTGGCGTGGCTGTACGTCCTGGACGCCTACGAGGGCGGCCTCCCGTCCGCGCGCTACCTCGGCGTCCTGGCCGATGCGGCCGAGGCCGCCGGCGCCCCCGCCGACTACGTCGACGCCCTCCGCACCCGCCCCTGCCAGGGCATCTCCGGCTGACCCGCGAGTTCCGCCCCCAAGCACGCGAGTTCCGCCCCCAAGCACGCGAGTCACGGCTTCAATCACGCGAGTCGCGCCGTACGACGCTCGAACGCTCCCCGCAACTCCGCCAGTAACCGTCGCGGATCCCGCAGGTCGGCCGCCGTCGCGCGAACCGTGATCCATCCGCGCGCCGCCATCCGGGCGTCCCGCTCGGCGTCATAGTCCTGCCTGCCCTCATGAGCGGCATAGCCGTCGTACTCCAGGGCGATACGCAGTTCAGGCCACGCGAGGTCGAGGACGTACAGCTTCCGTCCGTCGATGGTGCCGATCTCGTACTGGGCGACCGGTACCGGCAGCCCGGCCTCCACGACGATCAAGCGAAGGATGCTCTCCGACGGCGATTCGGCCTCGCCCGTCGCGAGCGCGAGCAGCATCTGCGCCCTGTGGATACCTCGCCGGTCGCGACGGTCGAGAAGGCGATCCCGGACGTTGGTGTGAAGGACCGCCCGATGGTTCGGCGCGAGGTTGTGCATGGCCTCTTCGAGTGCGGCGAACGCTGTTCGCTTGTCGCCGTCGCAGAGGTGGTCGGCCAGCGCGCGATCCAACGAGAACACGGGAAGTTCGTCCAGTTCGACGATATCGGACGGGTGAAATTCTGCCCGGTGCACCACGAGCCCCGACCTCGATTCGACCCGTCTCGAGTACGGGACGGTCAGGTGGACCGTGGTGCCTTCCGCAGCCGAAATCCCATGCAGGGCAAGAGAAGTGACGCCGGACAGCACCGCGGGCGGCCCGATCGCGAGCAGTGCCGCCTGCGCCAGAGTCGGCAGCTTGAGCAGATCCGCGGCGTGGACGACCACGCCTCGCCACGGCTGCGCCAGCGCACCGCGCGCCATCCCTTCGCGGACGGCCCTCCGCCCCAAGATCCTGTCGGCCTCACTACGCGAGACCACCCCATGACGTCCTCCCCAGTTGATCACGTCTTCGAGAATCGAAGATCAGATCGGCCTTGGGAAGACCTGTTTTCCCAAGCTGTGGATAACTCGCCCAGGCTGTGGATAACCCTGTGCGCGGATGTTCGGACCCGTTAGGGCGAACATCCGTGCACAGGGGCGGAACTCGCGTGCTTGAAGACGGAACTCGCGTGCTTGGAGGCGGAACTCAGGCCAGGGTGGCCAGGGCCGTGTGGACCAGCGTGCGGACTCCGCACAGGAGCGAACGCTCGTCGAGGGTGAAGGTCGGGCGGTGGATGTCGGCCATCGGGCCTTCACCGGACCAAACGCCGAGGCGAGCGAAGGCGCCCTGGACGTGCTCCAGGTACCACCCGAAGTCTTCGCCACCGGACGACTGTTCGGTCCCGGCGACGGCGGCCTCGCCCAGCGCGGCCTCGACGCCGGCCCGCATCAGGGCGTGCGACTCCGGATCGGAGACGACCGGCGGCACGCCGCGGCGGTAGTCGAGGGAGAACCCGACCCCGGTCGGCGCGAGCAGCGACTCCACCGAAGCCGCGACGAGCGGCTCCAGCATCGTCCAGACCTCGTGGTCCGCGGTGCGGAGCGTGCCGCGCAGCACCCCGTCCTGCGGGACGGCGTTGGCGGCCTGCCCGGCGTGCACCGCTCCCCAGACCAGCACGGTCCCGGAGCGCGGGTCGACCCGCCGCGAGAGCACCGCGGGCAGCGACGTGATCACGGTGCCCAGCGCGTGCACCAGGTCCGCGGTCAGGTGCGGCCGCGAGGTGTGCCCGCCCGGCGAGGTGAGCCGCAGCTCGATGAGGTCGGCGGCCGACGTCAGCGCGCCTTCGCGCAGGCCGACCTTGCCGACCTCGAGCCGCGGGTCGCAGTGCAGCCCGTAGATCCGCTCGACGCCTTCCATCGCGCCCGCGGCGATCATGTCCAGCGCGCCGCCGGGCATGACCTCCTCGGCCGGCTGGAAGATCAGCCGCACGCGGCCGGGCAGCTCCGGCGCGCCCGCCAGCGCCCGAGCCGCGCCCAGCAGGATCGCGGTGTGCGCGTCGTGCCCGCACATGTGCGCGGCGCCGTCGGTCTTGGAGGCGTACGGGAGGCCGGTGGCCTCGGTCAGCGGCAGGGCGTCCATGTCGGCGCGCAGCGCGACGCAGCGGTCGCCGCTGCCGATGTCGCAGACCACGCCGGTGCCCGTGGGGAGCACCCATGGCTTGAGCCCGACCGAGCGGAGCAGCGACATGACCATTTCGGTCGTGGCGAACTCGTGGCGGGAGAGCTCCGGGTGCGCGTGGATGTGACGGCGCCACGCGACGACGTCGGTGGCGTTCGCGCGGAGCCAGTCGTCGAGCCAGAAAGGGCCGCGTCCGGCACCAAGGTCATGCACAGGTGCCATGCTGACGCCGGCCTCGGAGATCAGCGCGGTGGGCGCCTCCATAGGGGCAACGACGCGACCCTCGGGGTCACCTGGAATGTCCGGACGTGAATCGAGCACCGTCACGCCGCACCTCCTCCCGCGACACAGTCACCTTCGTCTACCACCGTACGAGTGGTCGCTGAAGGCACGCTGGGTGCCGTTCGATCTGTGATACGCATTTGCGATAGATCGTGCACCATGCAGATGACAAGCCGCTCGTCGAGTGATCGAGCCGGAGACGGCCGGTAGTGGATCTGCGATGAACGGCTGTGAGAGTTCGGCCCAGGCTAAGCGGAGAGTCCTTCTACTTACCGGTAGCGGTTCAGGACTTCTTCTTGGAACGGGCGCGGCGGCCGAGGATCACCAGGCCGAGCAGGACGGCCGCGGCGACGCCCGCGATGATCTTCCGCTTGGTCTCCTGGCTGTTGGCCTTGTCGGTCTCGGCGGGGTCGAGCACCGGCCCCGGAGGCGCCTGCGACGGCACCTCGTGCACCGCCGCTGCCTGCGCGATCACCGGCGCGGGCGCCTGGATCTCCACGGCCTGCGCGACAGGCGCGCAGACGACCAGCCCGGCGGCGACGAGTCCGGCAAGCTGCCCGAGACGAGACCTTTTCGGCATGATTCCCTTTCGACGGCGTGGCGCGAACCCGATTCTGCACTCTGCCGGGTTCCCGCGTCAGCCGCCACGCGGAGGACCGGAGAACGCCTCCAGAATCCGTTGCGCGGCCAGCGTCGGGGTCAGCTCACCGTCCCGGACCGCCCGTTCGACGTCCGGGACGACCGCTCGCACGTCCGGATGCGAAGCGAGCCGTCCGAGGAGCTGTTCCCGGACCATCGACCAGGTCCACTCCACCTGCTGCCGTCGTCGCCGTCCGTCCAGTTCACCCGAAGCGGTCAATACGTCGCGGTGACGGCTGATTTCGGCCCACACGTCGTCGAGTCCGACGTCGGTGAGCGCGCTGCAGGTCAGCACCGGGGGCGTCCACTCGGCGTCCCGTCCGTAGATCATCCGCAGCGCGCCGGCGAGTTCGCGGGCCGCGCGTTTCGCGTCGCGTTCGTGGTCGCCGTCGGCCTTGTTGACCGCGATGACGTCCGCCAGTTCGAGGACACCCTTCTTGATGCCCTGCAACTGGTCGCCGGTGCGGGCCAGGGTCAGGAACAGGAAGTGGTCGACCATGTTCGCCACGGTCACCTCGGACTGCCCGACACCGACGGTCTCGACCAGCACGATGTCGTACCCGGCCGCTTCCATCAGCACGATCGTCTCGCGGGTCGCCCGCGCGACGCCGCCGAGCGTGCCCGAAGTCGGCGAAGGGCGGATGAACGCCTTCGGGTCCACGGCGAGGCGCGCCATCCGGGTCTTGTCGCCCAGGATCGAGCCGCCGGTCCGCGTCGACGACGGGTCGACGGCCAGTACGGCGACCTTGTGCCCGGCCTCGGTCAGATCCGTGCCGAGCTGGTCGATGAAGGTCGACTTGCCGACACCGGGAACGCCGGTGATGCCGACGCGCCGTGCGCCGCCCGCGTGCGGGAGCATCTCGACCAGCAGTTCCTGCGCCTGCGCCCGGTGGTCCTCCCGGTTGGACTCGACGAGCGTGATCGCCCGCGACAGCAGGCCGCGGTCACCCGCGAGGACCCCTTTGGCGAGCGCCCCGACGTCGATCTTGCGCGGCAAGGTTCAGGACTCCTGGGCGGTCAGCTGTCCGATGAGATCGATCGCTGCTTCGGCGATCACCGTGCCGGGGCCGAAGATCGCCGCCGCGCCCGCCGCGCGCAGCTCCTCGTAGTCCTGCGGCGGGATGACGCCGCCGACCACGACGATGATGTCCTCGCGGCCCTGGTCGGCGAGTTCGGCGCGCAGCGCGGGGACCAGCGAAAGGTGTCCCGCCGCCAGCGACGAAACGCCGATGACGTGCACGTCGGCCTCGATCGCCTGCCGCGCGACCTCGCCGGGGGTGGAGAACAGCGGGCCGACGTCGACGTCGAAGCCGATGTCGGCGAAGCCGGTCGCGATCACCTTCTGGCCGCGGTCGTGGCCGTCCTGGCCCATCTTCGCGACCAGGATCCGGGGACGGCGGCCCTCTTCCTGTGCGAAACTCTCGACCAGTTCACGGGCCCTCTCGACGTTCTCGGCCTTGCCGACCTCCTCGCGGTACACACCGGAGATGGTACGAATCTGGCCGGAGTGCCGCCCCCAGATCTTCTCCAGCGAGTCGGAGATCTCGCCGACGGTGGCCTTCGCCCTGGCGGCGTCGATGGCCAGGGCGAGCAGGTTCCCGTCGGACTCGGCGCCCGCGGTGAGCCGCCGCAGCGCGTCCTGTGTGGCGTCCTCGTCCCGCTCCTCGCGCAGCCGGCGCAGTTTCTCCAGCTGCTGCGCGCGCACCCCGGCGTTGTCGACCTTGAGCACGTCGATCTGCTCGTCGTCGGTGACCTGGTACTTGTTGACGCCGATCACCGGCTGGCGACCGGAGTCGATCCGCGCCTGCGTCCGCGCCGCGGCCTCTTCGATGCGCAGCTTCGGGATGCCGGCGTCGATCGCCTTCGCCATCCCGCCCGCCTGCTCGACCTCGGTGATGTGGCCCCACGCCTTGCGCGCGAGGTCGTAGGTCAGCTTCTCGACGAACGCGCTGCCGCCCCACGGGTCGATGACGCGTGTGGTGCCGGATTCCTGTTGCAGCAGCAGCTGCGTGTTCCGCGCGATGCGCGCGGAGAAGTCGGTCGGCAGCGCCAGCGCCTCGTCGAGGGCGTTGGTGTGCAACGACTGCGTGTGGCCCTGGGTCGCCGCCATCGCCTCGACGCAGGTGCGGACGACGTTGTTGTAGACGTCCTGGGCGGTCAAGGACCAGCCGGAGGTCTGCGAGTGGGTCCGCAGGCTCAGAGACTTGGAACTCTTGGGGTCGAAGCCCTTCACCAGCTTCGCCCAGAGGAGTCGCGCCGCGCGGAGTTTCGCGACCTCCATGAAGAAGTTCATCCCGATCGCCCAGAAGAAGGACAGGCGCGGCGCGAACTTGTCGACGTCCAGCCCGGCTTCGACTCCGGCGCGGATGTACTCGACGCCGTCCGCGAGCGTGTACGCCAGCTCCAGGTCGGCGGTCGCCCCGGCTTCTTGCATGTGGTAGCCGGAGATGGAGATCGAGTTGTACTTCGGCATGTTCCGCGAGGTGAACGAGAAGATGTCCGAGATGATCCGCATCGACGGCTGCGGCGGGTAGATGTAGGTGTTGCGGACCATGAACTCCTTGAGGATGTCGTTCTGGATGGTCCCGGCCAGTTTGTCCGGCGTGACACCCTGTTCCTCGGCCGCGACGACGTACAGCGCGAGTACCGGCAGGACGGCGCCGTTCATGGTCATCGAAACGCTCATCTTGTCGAGCGGGATGCCGTCGAAGAGCTGGCGCATGTCATAGATCGAGTCGATCGCGACGCCCGCCATGCCGACGTCACCGGCGACGCGCGGGTGGTCCGAGTCGTAGCCGCGGTGCGTCGCGAGGTCGAAGGCGACCGAAAGGCCCTTCTGCCCGGCCGCGAGGTTGCGGCGGTAGAAGGCGTTCGATTCCTCCGCGGTGGAGAAACCCGCGTACTGGCGGATGGTCCACGGCTGGTTGACGTACATCGTCGGGTAAGGGCCGCGCAGATAAGGCGCGATACCCGGATACGTGCCGAGGAAGTCCACTCCGGACAGATCGTCGGCGGTGTAGACCGGTTTGACGCCGATGCCTTCGGGTGTCTCCCACGCGAGCGCGTCGGGCCCCTTGCCGGTGGCGGCGTGCAGTGCTTCGGTCCACTGAGGACGGTCGGCGGGGTCGGGGCCGCCGAGCTCGATTCCGGCGAAGTTCGGGATGGTCATCACTGCACTCCGAGCTCGTTCAACGTGCCGGTCAGGATTTCCAGGGCGTCGCAGCCCGTGTAGAGGTAGCCCGTGACGTCCGGGTGGTCGCCGGGCTTTCCGGCGAGCAGCACCGACGTGGCGCCGGCTTCCTTCAGGGCCTTCGCAACGCTGTCGGCTTCCTCCGCGTAGGAAGTGTTGCTTCCGCAGAGACAGGCGATCTTCGTGCCGCTGGCCCGGAATTCCGCTACGACGTCCTCGGGCGCGCCGGGGTTCACGGCCTCGATCCCGCCCGCTTGGAACAGGTTCGCCGCGAAACTCGCCCGTGCGGTGTGCGCCGCGACCGGGCCGAGCGTGGCGAGGAAGACGCGGGGACGGTTCGGATGCGCGTCCGCCCGGTCCCGCAGGGCCTCGAACGCTTCGGCGTACCGGTGCCGGGGCAGGCCGCCGCCCGGCAGGTCTTCGACGGCGTCGCGAACGACCGCTTTTTCCGTCAAATTGGGGAATTCGCTGACACCGGTGATCGGATCACGCCGGGTCGCGAGCCGCTTCGACCGCTTCTCCCAGGTTTCGGCGAGCCGCGCGGCGAGCGCTCCGGAGGCCAGCTCGGCCTCGATCCCACCGGCCGCCTCGATGGCGGTGAACTCGCGCCACGCGGCCTTGGCCAGGTCTTCGGTGAGGTTCTCGACGTACCAGGAACCACCCGCCGGGTCGATGACACCGGCCAGTTTGGACTCCTCCAGCAGCACGGCGTGCGTGTTGCGCGCGATCCGCGCGGAGAACGCGTCCGGCTGGCCGATCGCGGCGTCGAACGGGAGCACGGTGATCGCGTCCGCGCCGCCGACCCCGGCGCCGAAGCAGGCGAGCGTGGTCCGCAGCATGTTCACCCACGGGTCACGCTGGGTCAGCATCGCGGGCGAAGTGACCGCGTGCTGCCGCATGCCCGCACCCTTGCCACCGGACACTTCGGTGACCCGGGCCCACAGACGCCGCGCGGCGCGGAACTTGGCGATCGTGAGGAACTGGTCGGCCGTGGCGGCGAGCCGGAATTCGATCTGCCCGGCCGCGGTGTCGACGTCCAGCCCCGCTTCGGTGAGCGCCCGCAGGTAGGCGACACCCGCGGCGATGGCCGCGCCGAGTTCCTGCGCGTCCGAGCCGCCGGCCTCGTGGAACGGCAGGCCGTCGGCGACGATCGTCCGCACCTTCGGGTGACTGACGGCGACCCGCGCCGCCAATTCCGCGGCGGGGGCGAGCGGACGCGCCGAACCGGTGCGCGCGGCCGCCCCGATCGGGTCGGCGCCGAGGGTCGCGGTGACCGCGCTCGCCGGAATCTCGCGTTCGGCGAAAAGGGCGAACAACTCGTTCGCGGCGGCCTCGTACTCGTCGCCCGCGTCGAGGATGACGGGTGCGAGGTCGATGTAGACCTCGTTCAGCGCGTCGCCCAGATCGGTGACGGGGACGCCGGTCGCGCCGGCGCGCAGCCAGATGGAGCCGACGCCGCCTTCGAGGTCGGCGAGGATCGCGGCGTTCGTGGCCTTGGCGTCACGGCGCGCGTACCGGGCACGGATGTCCCAGCCGGTCGTCACCGCTCCTTCGGGCCGGGCGCTTCTCACGAACGGCGGAAGGCCGGGGAAACCTGTCCCCTCGACGGCGTCTTCGGCGGTGTAGAGCGGCTGGATCTCCAGGCCGTCGTACGTCCGGGTGACGAGCTTGCTTTCGGGCAGGCCGTCGAACGACTCGTCGATGGCGCCGCTCTTGCGCAGCACTCCGGCCACGAGTTCCCGCCACTGCTCCCGGCTCGCTTCCGGGAACTCCGCCGCGAGCTTCAGCTCTTCGGGCGCGTCGGGCTCGCCTGGGGTCGGCACTGACTCCGTCTCGGCCACTTCCGTCATAACCATCGATGCTAACGGCCCTCAAGTGGCGTTACCTGTGACGCTAGTCGCGCCGAAGGGGTGACTGGGCGGCGGTGGCGAAGTTGGGGCGCGCTGGTCGTGAGTGGCGATCTTGAAAGGTAGTGAAGGCCCCCTTCCCTACCTTCAGGGTAGGTAAGGAGGCCTTCACGGACCTGACCCGAATCACCGTTCTCGCTGCACCGACGACCTGTTCCCAGTGACGTGTTCACTCCGACAGGGCACGGCGCATGGGTCCGTCACACGGGCATACGACACAATTGGGCCGTGCCGTCCGACACCACCGAGCCCAGCGAGAGTCCCGGCGACGAGAAGCGTGTGGTCGCCGGTCGATATCGGTTGCGCTCGGTCATCGGATCAGGGTCGATGGGCACGGTCTGGTCGGCCTACGACGAGTTCCTGCACCGTCCCGTCGCGGTCAAAGAGGTCCGCCTCCCGCCCGGCGTGCCGGCGGCGCAAGCCGACGAGCTGCGCGAGCGGACCCTGCGCGAAGCCCGCGCGATCGCCGTCCTGAGTCACCCGAACGTGATCATCCTGCACGACGTCGCGCGCGAGAACGACGAACCGTTCGTGGTCATGGAGCTGCTGCCGTCGCGAAGCCTCGCGCACATCCTGCGCGACCACGGGCCGCTGACGGTCGAGCAGGCGGCGGCGGTCGGCATCGCGGTGGCGTCCGCGCTCGAAGCCGCGCACGCCGCCGGCATCACCCACCGTGACGTCAAACCGGGCAACGTCCTCGTCGCGGGTGACGGCCGCATCAAGCTCACCGACTTCGGCATCGCGCGCAACGTCTCCGAAGCCACCATGACCCGGACCGGGATGATGCTGGGTTCGCCCGCCTACATCGCGCCCGAGGTCGCCTCCGGCGGCGCCGTCGTCCCCGCCGCCGACCTGTGGGGCCTCGGCGCGACGCTGTTCGCCGCCATCGAGGGCTCGCCGCCCTACGACGCCGACGGCGACCCGCTCGAAACGGTCGGCAAGGTCGTCAACGGGAAGGTGCCGAAGCCCGGTCCCGGTCCGCTGGCCGAAGTGATCGGCGCGCTCATGAAGAAGGAGCCGTCGAAGCGGATCACCCTGCGCGAGGTGCGCCGCCGCCTGTATCCGTTGCAGGCCAAGACACTCATCGACCTCTTCCCCGCCGAGCTGTTCCACACGCCCGACGGCAAGAAGACCACCGCGCACCTCGACGCGACCGACACCCAGGTGATCAAGCAGGTCGGGCCGGAAAAGCCGGGCGAGGGCACGAGTTCCGAACTCGCCGCCGACCCCGGCCCGCTGCCGTTCCTGAATCAGCCCGCGCCGGCGCCTCCCGTCGAACTCGCGCCGATGCCGACCGTCACGCCGCCGCAGCCCCGCCCGCAGGGCCGGTCCACGGTGGGCACGGTGGTGCTGGCGCTCACGTCGGTCGTCCTCTTTCTGCTGGCCGCGGGAGGCGGGTTCGTGCTGGCCAGGGCCGTCGGCGGGCAGGATCTGCGGCCACCGGAGAAGGTGCAGCAGGGCGACACGATCATCACTCGGCCGCCGCCGAAACTGATCACGCAGCAGGGTGACGCCAGCACGGTGAACGGCCTCAAGGGCGGCCGGTTCAGCATCGGTGTCCCGGAAGGCTGGCAGAAGTTCGTCGCGCCGCATGTCACCCGCGGGGTGCCGAGCACCGTGGTCCAGTACGTCTCGCCCGACGGCCGCCAGGTCATCCGGGTCGAGCGGCTGACCGGTTTCCTGGCCGACAGCCCGCCGTCCGCCTACTTCAGCTGGCTGAAGAGCCAGCATCCGGAGATCGCCCCCATCGGTGACCCCACCACCGTGCCCGGCCGGGGCGACAACAGCCAGCGGTACACCTATCGGACGACCGAGCGCGCCGCCGGGAGCCGGGACGCGGTGAACGAGAGCATCACGCGCACGACGTACATGGACCTGTTCAGCGGCGGCACGGATCTGTGGATCCTCTCGGTGACTTCGACGATCGAGCAGGAGAACTCGGCGAAGACCGGGATCTTCGAACCGGTGGCGCTTTCGTTCATCGTCGACGGTTAGCCGGGCGGGATTCCCCGCCGGGGGCGTTCCGTTGAGAGGTAAGGCGAACGTGCCGTGGAGGCTGTTCCCGCCGACTGCCAAGCAGGCTCTTCGTGGCGCAAGCCGATCACGACGCCGATCGTCCGTAAAGGACACCAAGACCCACTGAGTGTCCGATCTGAGCACTTTGCGCGGGGGGTCGTGAGTGGCAATGGTCGTTCTAACCCAATGCCACGTAGCTTAAGTTGATCTTGGGTGGGGGTCTTGATCGTAAGCGGTGAGGATTGCCGCAGGTCACGCGCTCGGCTGCCCTGGCCGACAGGAGCCGACCGCGCCCCCGAGTGTCCACAAAGGACACTCTTCGCTGACTCAATGTCCGATCGATGCCCGGAGGGCGATTGCACGAGGGGGTCGTGAGTGGCGTTTCGGGTTAGAACCCGAAACGCCACTCACGACCAACCCGACCCACGACCAGCCCTTCGTCGCATCAGGCGCAGCGAAGGGAGCCTTCACCCCACCCGTCAATCCCGCCCAAGATCAACTTAAGCTACGTGACATTGGGCTCCAACCCCCTTTACCACTCACAATCCCAGCGCGAAGCTGCGCAAAGTACCCGAATCGGGCCCCGAAAACCGATCTCAAGTCCCTTATGGACAGTCGTAGCGCGTCGGATCTTTGCGACGACCGGGTCGAGGCTTTCGGGACCTGACACGTTGACTTACCCCTCCCCGCAAAGTGCTCAAATCGGGCGCGCAAGAAAGTCTCGGTGCCTCACGGCCCCTGTACCGACACGCGAGAAAGCGGCTTTAGCCCTCCTGGGCGAAATAGGCCTTCGAGGCACGCTGCTGCGCCAGCCTCCGCAACACCGAGAGCAGCCTGTCCCCGAGCACCGTCTCCACGACGGCGATCTCGATGATCTGCTCCAGCGACTCGATCCCGGCGATGCCTTCGAGGTCCAGATCGGCGGTCCGGTCGGCGATCTCGGCGTAGGCGTCGAGTTTGTCGAGGTACCAGCCGTGCCCGACCTCGCGGATCGTGCACAGGACGCCGACCAGGGCCTGGATGACCAGGTCGTCGTCGGCCTTGCAGGGCCAGCCTCGGCGTTCGGCGAGGTCACGGACCGTGGCGAGCGCCCATGCCCTGGCTTCGTCGTCGGCGACCTGCCGGGAGGTGGTGATGCCCTGCTGGGCGATGCCGAGGACGTGGTGGGGGCTGGCTTCCCCGGCATCGACGGCGGCGAGCACCTCGCCGACCGTCGCGAGCGAAAGGCCGCCGACCTCCATCAGCGCCCTGATCAGCTTGATCCGCTGAACGTGCCCGTCGTCGTACTTCGCCTGGTTGGGGCTGGTCCGCTCACCCGGCGGGAGCAGCCCTTCCCGCAGGTAGTACTTGATCGTGGCGACCGGAAGCCCGGCTTTTTCGCTCAGTTCGGCCATCCGCACGCGTGCGTTCTCCGATCTCGGGGACGGTTCCAGGGTCATCCCTGAAGAATTCTCAGGATGGATAGTTTAGCTTCCCATAATGGAGAGTATGACTATCCGTTATGGGAGGGATCCATGACCATCTTGACCGATCTCCAGGAGAGAACCCGCACCTGGCACCGGGGTTCCTATCGGCTGGCCCAGGCGTTCGCCGTGATCACCGTGCTGTGCGTCCTGGCCATGCTGGTCGACCAGCGGACGCTGAACGGCGCGCCGCTCTGGGCGAAACCGTTCAAATTCGCCGTCTCCGCCGTGCTGTACTTCTTCACCTGGAGCTGGCTCGTCTCGCTGCTGCCGAAGTTCCGGCGGACCGCGGACTGGCTGGCGAACGCGCTCGTCGTGATCTTCGCGGCCGAGTACGCGCTGGTGGTGTTCCAGGCCGCCCGCGTCCGCGCGAGCCACTTCAACAACGCGACCCCGCTGGACAACACGATCTTCCAGGTCATGGGCGGGATGATCGCCGTGCTGTGGATGGTCAACCTCGTGCTGACGATCGCCGTCCTGTTCACCCGGATCCCCGACCGCGCGACGGCGTGGGCGGCCAGGATCGGCGCGATCCTCGGCATGATCGGGATCTCGCTGGCGACACTGATGAGCGGCCCTACCTCGGACCAGCAGGCCCTGCTCGACGCGACCGGCCAGTCCGCGATGATCGGCGCGCATACCGTCGGTCTCCCCGACGGCGGCCCCGGCCTGCCGGTCCTCGGCTGGAGCACGGTCGGCGGCGACCTGCGGATCCCGCATTTCCTCGGCCTGCATGGTCTTCAGGTGCTTCCGCTGCTCGCGCTCGCCCTCGGTGTCCTGGCCGCGCGCTACCCGCGGCTTCGCGACGACGTCCTCCGGCTGCGGCTCGTGGTGATCGCCGGTGTCGGCTACGCAGGCCTTCTCGCGCTGCTGACTTGGCAGGCGCTGCGCGGCCAGTCGATCGTCGCCCCCGATTCCCAGACCCTCACCGCCTTCGCCCTGCTCGTGGCGGGCGTCGCCTTTAGCGGGCTAATCGCGATCGGGCGGCCGTCGCGGGAGCTGGAGGTCTCGCTGCGATGAGCGTCGAGACGCTGTTCACCTGGACCTTCCCGCTGGCGACGCCGTTCTGGCTGCTGATGATCTTCCTGCCGGGCTGGTCCTGGACCCGCCGGATCATGTCCTCGCCCTGGACGCCGCTGCTGCCGCTGATTCCGTACTTCGTGCTCGCCATCGCGCATCTCGGCGAACTCTGGACGGCGGTAAGCAGGCCGGACCTCGACGTGCTCAGCGCGTTCACCGGCACGCCGTACGGGGCGGCCACGATCTGGGCCCATTTGATCGCCTTCGACCTGTTCGTCGCCCGCTGGATGTACCTCGAATCCCGCGAGCACCGGATCCACCCGCTGGTGACCGGCCCGATCCTGGCGCTCACGATCTTCCTGTCCCCGTTCGGGCTGGTGGCGTTCCTGCTCGTGAGAACCGTCCGGATACGCTCGTCGCATGAGTGAGAACGAGGTCGCGGCGGCCGCCGCCATCGCCGAACGCACCGGCGTCGAGAAGCACGACATCGCCGTCGTGCTCGGTTCGGGCTGGCGCCCGGCGGCGGACGTCATCGGGGAGCCCGAAGCGGAGATCCCGCTGGGCGAGCTGCCCGGATTCGTCGCGCCGGGCGCGGTCGGGCACGGGGGGACAGTCCGGTCGGTCCGCGTCGGCGACAAGCGCGCGCTGATCCTGCTGGGCCGCACGCATTTCTACGAGGGCAAGGGCATCGACCCGGTCGTGCACAACGTGCGCACCGCCGCGGCGGCGGGCGCCAGGACGGTGCTGCTGACCAACGCCGCGGGCGGCCTGCGCGAGGGCTTCCGGGTCGGGCAGCCGGTGCTGATCTCCGACCACCTGAACCTGACCGCGCGCTCGCCGATCGTCGGCGCGAACTTCGTCGACCTGACGGATCTCTACGCGAAGCGGCTGCGCGACATCGCACGCGAGATCGACCCTTCGCTGGAAGAAGGCGTCTACGCGGGGCTGACCGGGCCGCATTTCGAGACGCCTGCGGAGATCCACATGCTGCGGACACTCGGCGCCGATCTCGTCGGCATGTCGACGGTGCTGGAGGCCATCGCCGCGCGCGCCGCCGGGGTCGAGGTGTTCGGCCTTTCGCTGGTGACCAACCTGGCGGCCGGGATGACCGGGGAACCGCTGAACCACGAGGAGGTCCTCGAGGCGGGCCGGCAGTCCGCGACCCGCATGGGCACCCTGCTCAAGGAACTCGTCGCTCGCGCCTGACGCTTTGCGCGTGAAGGCCCCCTTCCCTCGGCTGAGCCAAGGGGAAGGGGGCCTTCACGCGCTTCTCAGCCGGCGAACTCGGGAAGCCGCTGAGCGACCTCCGCGGGTGACGGCATCGCGGCGACCTCGTCGGCGAGTTTCCGCGCCGCGCCGAACACCGTTTCGTCCGTGAGCAGCTTTCGCGCCTGCTCGGAGATGGCGTCCTCGACGACGCCGGCGCCGATCAGCTGCGTACCGACTCCAGCGGCGACGACGGCTTCGGCGTTCGTGAACTGATCCGCACCCTGCGGCAGCACCAGTTGCGGCAGCCCGGCGCCGAAGGCCCCGAGCGTCGTCCCGCTGCCGCCGTGGTGGACCACGAGGTCGACGTGCGGCAGGAGGTCGACCTGCGGCACCCAAGCCTCGACACGGACATTGCCGGGGACGTCGCCCAGCGCCGCCGGATCCACCGTCGGACCCGCCGCGACGATGACGTCCACGTCGAGCCGCGCCAGACCGCCGATCGCTCGCTTCAACACGTTTTCGTCGCCGAACGCGGTCCCGAGGGTGAGGTAGACCAGCGGACGGCTCTTGTCCCGGCCGACCACGCCCGCCGGGAGATCTCCCGGCTCGGCCCAGCCGTCGGGACGCAACGGGATCCTGTTCGCTTCCGCCAGGAAATCGGGCGCCTGCACCGATTCCGGGCAGATATCGACGACAGGGTCGCCGAAGGACGGCACGTTCACGCCGTCGAGACCGACCTCCGCGGCGAATTCCGCGAGGCGGCCGAAAATGACGTCCATGACGTCATCCCGCGAGAACCGGCCGAAACCGTGCCCGATCGCGGGGATGCCGGCGAGGTGGGCGGCGATGGCGCCCCCTGCGTTGCCGCTTTCGTAGACGACGAGATCCGGCCGGTGCCGCTCCAGCAACGGCGTGAGATCGGCGACGAACCGCCGAGGCATCACATTTCCGAACACTTCGCCGATAACGGGATGGAACGACTCGGGCGGAGCATCGGAGGCGTTGGGTTTGGGAGCATCGGGTCCGGCGACCGACTCGAACGCCTCCCGCATCCCGAATCCGGCGCTTTCCGCGGCCAGCCCGGCCTTTTCGACCACCGGCAGCATGTCGTCACCCGTGGCGAAGAGGACTTCGTGCCCGGCGTCGCGAGCGGCGACGGCGAGCGGTAGTAGGGGATAGAGATGACCATGACTCACCAGAGAAGTGAAGATCAATCGCACCCTCCCCAACGTACCCGTAGGCTGACTCGGTGACGACTTCCTTGACCTCGGAGCTGCGGGATCGGGCGTTCCGCTGGATCGCCGACGACCCGGACGACGATTCCCGTGTCGAGCTGCAGAACATCCTCGCGCGCGCGATGGGCGGCGAAGCGGGCGCGGCGGACGAGCTCGCGGACCGGATGGCGGGCCCGCTCGAATTCGGCACCGCCGGGTTGCGCGGCCCGGTGCGCGCGGGCCCCAACGGGATGAACGTCGCGGTCGTGACCCGGACCACGGCCGGGGTCGCGGCCTGGCTGAGCTCGCGAGGACACGCGGGCGGGGTCGTGGTGGTCGGCCGCGACGCACGGCACGGTTCGGAAGCCTTCGCCGAGGCCGCCGCCGAGGTGCTGACCGCCGCCGGGTTCGAGGTGAAGACGCTGCCCGGCCCGCTGCCCACCCCCGTGCTCGCGTTCGCCGTGCTGGAACTCGGCGCGGTCGCGGGCATCCAGATCACCGCGTCGCACAATCCCCCGGCCGACAACGGTTACAAGCTTTACGACGCGTCGGGCGGCCAGATCGTCCCGCCTTCGGACGGTCAGATCGAGCGGGCCATCGAAACCGCTCCCCCGGCGATCAGCGTGCCGCGCGAGCCTGGCGCCGAGGTGCTGGGCGACGAACTCCTGGACGCGTACCTCGCGAAGGTCGCGCTTCTGCCGCGTGGCCCGGAGCGCGAGGTCAAGGTTGCCGCGACGGCGCTGCACGGCGTCGGCGCGGACACCCTGCGCGCCGCGTTCGAGCGGGCGGGTTTCGGCGATCTCCATCTGGTGGCCGAGCAGGCCACACCCGATCCCGGCTTCCCGACGGTCGCCTTCCCGAATCCGGAAGAACCGGGCGCGACGGACCTTTTGCTGGCGCTGGCGTCCGAAGTGGACGCGGACCTGGCGATCGCGCTCGACCCCGACGCCGACCGCTGCGCGCTGGGCGTGCGTGAACGGGACGGTTCGTGGCGGATGCTGCGCGGCGACGAAACCGGCGTGCTCCTCGGGTGGCATGTTCTGTCCACTGTGGATAGTGCTGATCCGCTCGTGGCCACGACGATCGTGTCGTCGTCGATGCTCGGCGAGGTCGCGGAGGAATTCGGGGCGCGCTACGCGGAGACCCTGACCGGGTTCAAATGGCTGGTCCGCGCGGGCGAAGGGCTCGTCTTCGCTTACGAAGAGGCACTCGGCCTCTGCGTGAACCCCGGTTTCGTACGGGACAAAGACGGCATCGCCGCCGCCGTGCTCGCCGCGTCGTTGACCGCTTCCCTGCGTGCGGCGGGCCGCGGGCCGCTGGACGTCCTCGACGAACTGTCCGTGAAGCACGGGGTGCACGTGACGGATCAGGTCTCATTGCGGGTCACCGATCTGTCGGTGCGGGAGCGGCTGATGGCGGGCCTGCGCGCCACTCCCCCGGCGTCGCTGGGCGGCACCGGCGTCACGATGGAGGACCTCCTGCCCGACGCCGATGTCCTGCGCCTGACCGGCGAGGGCCTGCGCGTGGTCATCAGGCCGTCCGGGACCGAGCCGAAACTGAAGGCGTATTTGCAGGTGAAGGAGCCGGTCTCCGGCGATCTCGCCGAGGCACGCACCGCGGCGCACGCGCGGCTGGCCGCGCTGCGGGCCGACATCGAGTCCCGGCTGGCCTGACATGCCGAAGCTGCTGATCGTCCACCACACGCCGTCGCCCTCGACGCAGGCGATGTTCGAGGCCGTGCTTTCCGGCGCGAATCATCCGGACATCGAGGGCGTCGACGTCGTGCGCCGCGCGGCGCTGGGCGCGACCGTGCCCGACGTCCTGGACGCCGACGGCTACCTGCTCGGCACCCCGGCGAATCTGGGGTACATGTCCGGCGCGCTGAAGCATTTCTTCGACACCGTCTACTACCCGTGCCTGGATTCCACGCGAGGACGGCCGTTCGGGTTCTTCGTGCACGGCAACAACGACACCTCCGGCACCGTGCGCGGGATCGAGAGCATCACCACCGGACTCGGCTGGGAGAGCGCGGCTTCTCCGGTGCTCGTCACCGGAGAACCGGGCAAAGCGGATTTGGAAGCCTGTTTCGAACTGGGTGGCACCCTGGCCGCCACGCTGATGCCCTGACCCCTTCGCCGCATTTCGTCCTCTGAATGCGGTAGTTGGCCATACGAACGACCGCATTCAGAGGACTAAACGCGGGAGAAAGTAAAGGGGCCTGTCACCGGAAGCCCTGGGGGTCGACCTCCGGCAACAGGCCGAGACCAAGGGTTCGCCGTGACGGCGATCAACCTTGGCTGCCTCAGCGTACTACATCCGGCACGATCTTGTGCACCCACCGGGAAAAACGGCTCTCACTCCGGCGTCCGTACACCCCCAGGGCACGGATTCCGGAGTGAGAGACCGGACACGGCACGAAACCGCTTGACAACTGTAAACCACTGCATACAGGAGCTGTCAACAGCTGCGGACAGGCTGTATCGCGTTACACTTCCACTACGGAACGGGACCAGTGAACGGATGGGGGGTCATGTCGCCGTACCAGACCTTCGCCCAGAAACTGAGCGCGCTGATCGATTCGGCACGCGCGAACGAAGGCGCCCCGCACAGCTATCGCGAGCTGTCCGCGGCGATCGATCGCGCCGGCGGGCCCACCATGTCGCCCGCGTACCTCCAGCAGCTCGCCACGGGCAAGCGCGTCAACCCGAAGATCCACTACGTCGAGGCGCTGGCGAAGCTGTTCGGGGTTCCGATCACCTACTTCTTCGAAGACCAGGAACCGCAGCCCGTCGGAGAGGCGAAGCTCATGGCCATGCGCGCGCAGGAGCTTTCCCCGCAAGGCCGTCGCCAGGTCATGGACCTGCTGGAGCTCGTCGAGCGATACGAACGGGCCGAGCGCGACCAGCCGGACGAAAGCCGATGAAGGAACGGGAGCTCCGCAAACGCTGCCGCAAGATGCTGAACAAGCTCGACATCGAGCCACCGCTCGACGTCGGCGTGCTCTGCGAGCGGCTCGGCGAACAGCGTGGCAGGCCGATCCGGCTGATGCCGTATCCGCTCGAGGTACCCGGTCCGTTCGGCTGCTGGATCGCCACCGGTTCGGCGGACTACATCTTCTTCCAGCAAGAGACCACGAAGTCCCACCAGGATCACATCATCCTGCACGAACTCGGGCATATGCTCGCCGATCACCATCCCGGCGGCGACGCCGAACCCGCCGACTTCCTGCGCGGCCCCGCGCCCGGGCTCGACGGCGACGCGGTACACCGCGCTTTACGCCGCACCTCCTACGATGAGGCGCACGAATGGGAAGCCGAGACCGTGGCGACCATCATCCTCGAATGGGCGTCGGTCTTGAACTACACGATTCCCCGTCGCGCCGACGACGATGACGTCCGCCGTGTCCAAGGCGCGCTGGGCGACCATCAAGGGTGGCTGTGAACTCGCTGTTCTCCCCTCTCAACGTCGCGGCGATGGTGCTGTTCGCGACCGCGCTCGCCTGGCGGATCTACCAGACGTACCGGGCGCCCCGGCTGCTGCCGAACTGGGCGATCACCATCACGATCGTCTGCGTCGCCGGATCCTTCCTCGCCCAGCAGAAGGTCATCTCCGGCTGGCTCGACGGCCTGACCGGCAAGGGCACGGGGCGCCTGGTCAACAACATCATGCTCGCCATCGGGGTGTGCGCGCTGTTGATCGTTTTCCTCGGCTCCGCGCTGGGCCCGCGCAGGCCACGGCGCGTCCTGTTCGAGCTCGTCCCGCTGTCCGGCGCGATCGCGCTCATGCTGGTCGCGATGGCCCTCACCCCGCCGGAGGTACGCGGGCTCGCGCTGAGCCCGAAGCTCGTGCACGTGCCCGGGGTGGCGCTGTTCTACCTCGGCGCCGGGATCTACCTGATCTACGGCCTCGCCGCGTGCGCTTGGTGGATCTTCCGCTACATCCGCACCGCGGACCGCCATCTGAAGACCGGGCTGAAACTCAGCGCCGCCGGGCTGATCTGCCTTTCCGCCGGCAGTGTGTTCCGCGCGCTCTACATCGTGATCGCATGGGCGTTCGGACCGTCGGTCCGGCTTCTGCTCACCGTCGCCGTCCCGCTGGTGATCCTCGGGATCGCGCTCTTCCTCGCCGGGATCACCTATCCCGGCGTCCGCGCGCGGTTCGCCGCGCTGCGGCGCCGCCGCCAGCACCGGCGCCACCACGACGAGCTCACCCCGTTGTGGACCGCACTGGCCGGGATCTACCCGAACATCGTGCTCCGGACCACGCCGCAGGGCAGGTGGGAGCGGTGGCGCCCGCGCACGGTCCACCGCCGGTACTACCGCCGCGTGATCGAGATCCGGGACGGGCTCGTACAGCTGAGCCCCTATCTGGAAACCGACCTCACCGCGCTCGCCACCGACGACCCGCGGGCGGCGGCGGAAGCGCTGAAGATGGCGATCGCCAGGCAGACCGCGGGCGAGGAGACCGACGGGCGGGCGAAGCTCGTGCTCCCGGGCGGCGCCTCCGACATCGAATCCGACGTGCGCCCCCTGCTCGCCCTGTCCGCCGCCGTCTCCAGGAGCGAAGCATGACCGCACAACTGCTGCTGACGGCCGGCCGCGTCCTGCCGCGTCCGAGCACACCGGTCGAGGACGGCGCCGTGCTCGTGGAGGGCGGCCGGATTCTCGCGGCGGGCCCTCGCGCCGAGGTCGTGGCTCAGGCGTCGCCGGACGCCGAAAGGCTCGGCTTCCCCGAAGCGACGCTGCTGCCCGGCCTGTTCAACGCCCACGTGCACCTGGCGTTCGACGCCTCCCGCGAGATGTTGCCGAACTTCCTGGCGAGCGAAGACGAAGCGCTGCGCGCAGGCGCCAAGGAACGCTTGGGACAGCTGCTGCGCAGCGGCGTCACGACGGTGCGGGATCTCGGCGATCGCGACGCGCTGGGCGCACGGGTCCGCGCGGAACTCGACGCCGAAGGCGCCGCCGCTCCGCGCCTGCTGACCGCGGGGTCACCCCTGACCGTCCTCAAAGGACACTGCCATTTCTTCGGCGGCGAGGTCGCGGACGACGACGCGATCCGGGCACTGATCGACGCCAACGCGGCCGCCGGCGCGGACGTGATCAAGGTGATGGCCAGCGGCGGCCAGATCACCGAGGGCGGCGCGGACATGTGGGAGTCCCAGTTCGACGTCAAGGCGCTGCGCCTGATCGTCGAGCACGCGGCGCGCCACGGGCTCCCGGTCGCGGCGCACGCCCATGGCTCCGACGCGATCGAGGCGTCGGTCGAGGCGGGCGTCCGCACGATCGAGCATTGCACCTGGATGACCGGGCCCCAGCGTCAGGACAGGCGCGAAGGCGTCGCCAAGCGCATGGCGGCCGAGGGTATCGCGGCGTGTTCGACGAGCAGCCGCAACTGGCGGATGCTGGCCGAGCGCATGGGCGAGGAGCTCGCGAAGACCGTCTACGGACGGCTGTCCTGGCTGGAGGAGCTGGGTGTCCCGCTGCTGTCGGGGACGGACGCCGGGCTGCCCGGTTCGGTCTTCGACGATCCCGTCGGCGCCCTCGAACTCTACGAATGGCTGGGTTTCGGCAGGCGCCGGATCCTCGAGATCGCGACCGAGGACTCCGCCGCCGGGCTCGGCCTCGGCGACGTCACCGGGCGGCTCGCCCCCGGTCTGAGCGCCGACGTCCTGGTGGTCGACGGCGATCCGCTCGCCGATCTTTCCGCGCTCCGGAACGTTCGCCTGGTCCTTTCGCGGGGCGTCCGAGCCTGACTCCCGAAAGTGGGACGCCATCTTTGGTGACACTGTTTTAAAACGGTGTTATTGTTGTCGTCGCTCCCCACCCGCCGCGAAAGGAACCACCATGGAAGGCCCGATCAGGCTCTTCACCGTCATCGCGCTCGTATCGCTGCCGACGGTGATGTACGGCGGTTACGCGCTGATGGGTGTCCTGCGCGAGAAGAAGCTGACCGAACACCAGCGCGGGATGTTCCGCGCCGGCCACGCGCACGCCGGTGTCCTGCTGGTTCTCGCGTTGGTCGCGCTGCAGATCCTCGGGCAGACCGGGCTCCCGGCCGCCGCGCTGTGGATCGTCTGCTTCCTGCTGCTGTTCGGCGTGCTCGCCCAGTCCGGCGGCTTCTTCCTGCACCTGGCACCGGGCAAGGGCAAGCTCGGCGGGCGGGTCACCAGCGCCGGGGCGGTGCTGCTCGGGGCGGCGATCCTGACCACCGCGTACGGCGTGGCCTTCGCTGGTTAAGCTGGTTGACGTGCCTGAATACCTGCCGACAGCCCCCGCCAAGGGGACCCGCGACTTCCTGCCCGCCGAGATGTCCGTCCGGACGCAGGTGTTCGGCCATCTCTACGACGTGCTCGAACTGCGCGGTTTCCTCCGCTACGACGGGCCGATCCTCGAACCCGCCGAGATCTACGAGCGGAAATCCGGGCAGGAGATCGCGGACCAGCAGCTGTACACGCTGACCACCAAGGGCGGCGAGCGGCTGGCGCTGCGCCCGGAGATGACGCCGTCGGTCGCCAGGATGATCGCGGGCAACGCGAAGTCGCTGCAGTTCCCGGTGCGCTGGTACAGCCACCCGAACTGCCACCGCTACGAACGGCCGCAGCGTGGACGGGTCCGTGAGCACTGGCAGATCAACGCGGACATCTTCGGTTCGGACAGCGCGAACTGCGAGATCGAGATCTTCGAGCTCGTCCACGACATGATGAGCGCGCTCGGCGCGACCCCGGACATGTTCCAGGTGCGGGCCAACGACCGGAACCTGCTCTCTTCGGCGCTCACCGACATCGTCGGCGTGACCGCGGAACAGCTGCCGCAGGTGTTCACCCTGGTGGACCGCTGGGAGAAGTCGGACCGGACGAAGCTGAGCGACACCGCGAGCGAGATCGGCCTGACCGACAAGCAGTTCGAGAAGCTGACCGAGATCCTGACCTCCGGCGTGGCCCTGCTCGACGAGCTGCCGGACCAGGTCAAGGAGAACTCGAACCTGGTCAAGGTGCTGAACAGCGGCGCCGCGGACCTGATCACGTTCGACCCGATGATCGTGCGCGGGCTCGCGTACTACACGTCGACCGTGTTCGAGGTCTTCGACACCTCTCCGGAGAACCGTCGCGCCCTCTTCGGCGGCGGCCGGTACAGCGACCTGGCGTCGCTGTTCACGTCGCAGCAGATCCCCGGGATCGGCTTCGGCATGGGCGACGTCACACTGATCGACTTCCTCGACACGCACGGCCTCACCCCGAAGCCGCGCAGCGAGGTCGACGTCGTGGTGATCCCGGTGACCGAAGAACTCACCGACGCCTCGCGCGAGGTCGCGGGACGGCTTCGGAAGGCCGGACTGCGCACGTCCACGCCCGTCGAACTCCGCAAGCTGGGCAAGGAGCTCACCCGCGCGGACAAGGCCGGGGCGCGGGCCGTGGTGATCGTCGGCCAGGAAGACTGGGACGCCGGGAACGTGACGGTGCGCGGTCTCGCGACCCGCGAGCAGCAGACGGTGGCCGTCGACGGCGTGGTCGAAGCGGTCACTTCCTCGCTCTGACAACGAAAAAGCCGGCGCTCCCTGACCGGGGCGCCGGCTTCTTTCGCCTCAGCGGGACAGCATCCGCATGGCCGCTTCGGGGTAGCGCTCCCCCGCGACCGCGTCGGCCGGGACCGCCGCCTCGATGGCGGCGATGTCCTCGGCGGTCAGCTTCAGACCGGCGGACGCCACGTTCTCTTCCAGGTATTTGCGACGCTTGGTGCCCGGGATCGGCACGACGTCGTCGCCTTGGGCCTGCACCCAGGCCAGCGCCAGCTGACCGGCGGTGACGCCCTTCTGCTCGGCCAGCGCGCGCAGCGCCTCGACGATCGCCAGGTTCCGCTCCAGGTTGCCTTCAGCGAACCGCGGCTGGGTCGTCTGACGGAAGTCGCCGTCCGCGAAGTCCTCTTTGGACTTGAAGCGCCCGGTGAGGAAACCGCGGCCCAGCGGGGAATACGGCACCAGTCCGATGCCGAGCTCCCGGCAGACCGGGACGACCTCGTTCTCGATGTCGCGCGACCACAGCGACCACTCGGTCTGCACGGCCGTCACCGGATGCACGGCGTGTGCCCGGCGGATCGTCTCCGGGCCGGCCTCGGACAACCCGATGTGCCGGATCTTCCCCTGCTCGACCAGCGAGGACAGCGCGCCCGCGGTCTCTTCGATCGGCACATTCGGATCGACGCGGTGCTGGTAGTAGAGGTCGATGTGATCGACGTTCAACCGGCGAAGCGAAGCCTCGACCTGTTGGCGCACATAGAATTCGTCACCTCGGATCCCGCGCTTCGAGGGGTCTGCCTCGTCGCGCACGATGCCGAACTTGGTCGCCAGCACCACCTGATCCCGCTTGCCCGCGAGGGCGCGGCCGACCAGTTCCTCGTTGCGGCCGAAGCCGTACATGTCGGCGGTGTCGATCAGGGTGACGCCCAGTTCGATCGCGCGGTGGACCGTCGCGATCGATTCGGTGTCGTCACCTTGGCCGTAGAACTCGCTCATGCCCATGCAGCCGAGCCCCTGCGCGCCGACTTCCAGCGTGCCGAGCCCGCGGGTGGGCAGGGTGGAACCCGTCATGATTTCTCCGCGATTCTCTGGGGTTTACTTTCCGGCGGCGCGGGCGAGCCGCTCCGGGTAACGCTCACCGGCGATCGCCTCGGCGGGCGCGGCCTTTTCGATGGCCTCCATGTCCACTTCGGACAGTTTCAGGTCCGCGGCGACGGCGTTCTCTTCGAGGTACTCGCGGCGCTTGGTGCCCGGGATCGGCACGACGTCGTCGCCCTGCGCCTGCACCCAGGCCAGCGCGAGCTGTCCCGCGGTGACGCCCTTCTGCTCGGCCAGCTCGCGCAGCGCCTCGACGATGGCCATGTTGCGCTCGAAGTTGCCCTCGGCGAACCGGGGCAGCCCGCGGCGCAGGTCGTCCGCCGGAAGGTCCTTCACCGACGTCACGCTGCCGGTGAGGAAACCGCGGCCGAGCGGCGAGAACGGCACGACGCCGATGCCCAGCTCGCGAACGGTCGAGAGGATCTCGCCTTCGATGCCGCGGGTCCACAGGGACCACTCGCTCTGCAGCGCGGTCACCGGGTGGACGGCGTGCGCACGACGGATCGTCTCGGCACTGGCCTCGGAGATCCCGGCGAACCGGATCTTTCCCTCCTGGACCAGCTCCGCGAGTGCGCCCCAGGTCTCCTCGACCGGCGTGTTCGGGTCGACCCGGTGCTGGTAGTAGAGGTCGATGTGGTCGACGTTCAGCCGTCGAAGGGACTCTTCGCAGCTCTGCTTGACGTACGCCGCGTCGCCGCGAGCGGACATCCCGCCGTCCTTGTCCCAGACGATGCCGAACTTGGTCGCCAGCACCACCTGGTCCCGCTTGCCCGCGATCGCCCGGCCGACCAGCTCTTCGTTCGCTCCGGCGCCGTAGACGTTCGCGGTGTCGATCAGGGTCACGCCCAGCTCGAGCGCGCGGTGGACGGTGGCGATCGACTCCGTGTCGTCGTCGCGGACGCCGTAGGCCTGGCTCATCCCCATGCAGCCGAGCCCCTGCGCCCCGACCTCCAGACCGCCGAGCCTCCTGGTGCTGATCACGCTGAAATTCCCTCCACGGTGGCTCCGGTGCCGAGCACCTTCCGCTCCACCTGGTCGTAGTGGTCGATCTTGTAGTCGAGGATGTCGAGGCAGGTCTGCAACTCGGCGATCCGGTCGGCGACCGATTTACGCTGGTCGACAAGGATCGCCTTGCGCCTTCCCGCGCTCGCCGCCCCGTGGTGGCGCAGGGAGGCGTACTCCCGCATCCGCTTGATGGGCATGCCGGTCAGGCGGAGCTTGGTCAGGAACCCCAGCCACCCGAGGTCGTCGTCGCTGTAGGCGCGGCGGCCTGCGGCGTCCCGCGCCGGGGGCTCGACGAGTTTGATGCGCTCGTAGTACCGGAGAGTGTCGATGGACAGTCCGCTACGTCGCGCGGCTTCCGCTATCGAGTAGCTCATGCGAACGACACTACGACCTGGAGTGCGCTCCAGGTCAACTCCGAATCCGAGCGATTGATAACAGCGTTGCGATACCCTCTGCGCATGCCCCGCCCCAGGACGCACGACGAGAACCTCCGGCTGAAACTGCTGGACCGCGCCGGTGAACTCATCTCGGCCGACGGCCCCAAGGCGCTGAGCCTCCGCAAACTGGCCGCCGACGTCGGCACGTCCACCACCGCGGTCTATTCGCTCTTCGGCGGCAAGACGGACCTCGTCAGCGCCCTCTTCACCGAGGGCTTCCGCCGCTTCGGCCGCCGGATGTCCGGGGTCACGCTGAGCGGTGACCCGGTCGAGGATCTGGTGCGGCTCAGCGTCGCGTACCGGGAAAGCGCGCTGGCCGACCCGCATCTCTACGCGATCATGTTCACGAAGTCGGTGCCGGGTTTCGAACCGGCGGAGGAGACGTCCGAGCAGGCTCGCGCCACGATGGCGCCGCTGGAGGGAACGATCCGCAAGGCCGTCGCCGACGGCGTCTTCCTCGACGTGCCGCCCGAGGTCGTCACGGTGGCGTGCTGGGGGTTCGTGCACGGGCTCGTGTCGCTGGAGCTGAACGGGAACCTTCCGGAGCAGTACACCGTGAGCACGGCTTACGAGACCGCGCTGCGGGTGAACGCTGCGGGCTGGCTGCGCCGCGTTTAGCCCGCTAAACGCGCCCTGCCGCCAGACCTGCTGAGGGATGCCGTGAAGGCCTCCTTGCCTACCGTCAGGGTAGGGAAGGAGGCCTTCACTACCTCGCCGCTCGGCCGTGCGCCGGATCGCGTTTAGCGGGCTAAACGCGATCCGGGTACTCAGTAGAGCGCGAGGGTGCCCTCATGGAGCGTCTTCCCTGCGGCATCGAGGACGACAACGCCCACCTGCGCGTTCGGGTCCATAGCCCCGGGAAGCTCCGGTCGCCAGACCGCGAAAGTCCCGTCGGTGACCGCCGCCTCGACCTTCTTGCCCGCCCCGAAATCGAGCTTCACCGTGGTCGCGGTCCGCGGCACGATCCCGATGAACGGATTCTTCGCGCTGCCGACCCCGCCCTGCTCGGAGCCGCCGAGCGTTTCGGTCGACAGTTTGCCCACTGATCGCGGATCGGCGTCCGGGCCGGCGAAGACGCGGTAGTACTCGCTCGTGCCGTCGTGATACCCGAGCCCGCCCTGGCAGACGACGAACCTGTCGCCGAGCCGGGCGACGACCACCTTGACGTCATCGCCTTCGAGCAGTGTCCCGGTCTCGTACGCGTCCACGTCGGACAGCGGTTCGGTCGCTCCCTCCACACAGGTCTGGAAGAACTTCCCCGCCGGTGTGCCCCGGTCCGGCACCACGGGCGGGACGCGATCGATGTCCGTCACAGCCGGTTCGGGCGCGGGCCGAAGGCCGTGCGGCGCGACGGTGACGCCGTCGCCCGGCTCCCCGGTGTACGGCCCGACCGAGTACGTGGTCCGCGAAGGTTTGGACTGCGAAAGCACCACGAACAGGTTCCCGTTCCGGAAGATCGGCACATCGGACGAGGCCGTCGAATCGGCGGTCCGGCTGAAGAGCTCCATCTTCTCCCAGCCGGGGTCGGCCACCCCGGCGACCGTTCCGGCGCGGCTCATCAGCAGTGCCGCGGCCTTGGTCCCCGTGGCGTAGGACGGGGCGGCGTCCGGGTCGGACACCGTCACCGTGATCGACGTGGTTTCACAGAAGAAGACCTTGCCGCCCGCGCGCACCGCGACGACCGTCACGGACGTCCAGGAAGGGGCGACGGTGAACTGCGGCACCCATTCGTCACGGGCGGGGAAACCGGCGGCCCTGCCGCGGGTCTGGAGCGCCGCCCAGCACCGATCCATGGCCGGGACGGCCTTCGGCAGGTCAAGAGCGAAATCAGGGTCGCTCGCGACGGCGGGTCCCGGCCCGTCCGGCTCCCGGATGAGCACGGTCGTGACCAGAGCTCCCGCGAGGATCAGGACCACGGCGGCCGCGGCGACGGCGATCGGCCATCGCCGCCGCTCGGGTTTTCCCATGCCCTCCCGCAAGGACATCCGCAGGTTGTCGAGCACTTCCGGAGGGAGTTCGCGCCTGCCGGGCAGGCCGAGGTCGTCGGTCATTTCTCCTCCAGGGCGGCCCGCAGCTGCGTACGGGCCCGCGAGATGTGGGCGCGAACGGTCACCTCGGCGACACCGAGCAGTTCGGCGGCGTCGGCGAAGGAGAGATCTCCGAGCAGGCAGAGTTCGACGGCTTGCCGCTGCGATTTCGGCAGCTTCGCGACCAAGGCGAGCACCTGCCGGAGGCGGTCTTCGCCGTCGAGCTGGTCGACGACGGTGTCGGCGTGGTCGGATACCGACCGGGGCTCCGGCAACCGCCGGACGAGCCGGAGCCGCCGCCCGGTGCTGCGGTGTTCGCTGCGCGCGAGGTTCCCCGCGACGGTGTACAGCCACGGCAGCGCGCTGTCGCGGATGAGCGTGATGTCCGCCCGGCGCCGCCAGGCGGTGAGAAACGTCGTCGACGTCAGGTCTTCGGCCGACGCCCACGACCCGGTGAGCCGGTAGGCGTGGTTCCACACCGACTGGACATGCCGTTCGAACAGCTCGGTGAACGCCGGGTGATCACCGCCCGCGGCCGCCCGCCAAAGCTCCGTGTCGCTCCTGTCGGGAGGAGGTTCGCACGAGTCCACCGGCACCCCCACCGTTCCGGTCACTGTTCTGGTCACACCTGTCAGTGACCGGCAACGGCGGAGTTGTTGCGAACCGGGTCAGACGGCCCCGTACTGCCGGTCCCCCGCGTCCCCGAGGCCGGGCACGATGAACCCGGAGTCGTTCAGCCGCTCGTCGATGCTCGCGGTCACCACGCGCAGCGGCAGCCCGGTCTTCTCCAGGTGCTCGATGCCCTCGGGCGCGGCGAGCGCGCAGATCGCGGTGACGTCGGTGGCGCCCCGGTCGGTGAGCAACCGGATCGTGTACTCCATCGAGCCGCCGGTCGCGAGCATCGGGTCGAGCACCATCACCGGCCGGTCGGCGAGCGATTCGGGCAGCGACTCGAGGTACGGCGTCGGTTTGAGCGTCTCTTCGTCGCGGGCGAGGCCGACGAAACCCATTTGGGCGTCCGGGATCAGCTTGTGCGCCTGGTCCGCCATCCCGAGCCCGGCCCGCAGCACCGGTACGAGCAGCGGCGGGCTCGCCAGCGCGTAACCGTCGGTGCGCGCCACCGGCGTGTGGATCCGCTCGATCCGCACGGGCATGTCGCGGGTGGCTTCGTAGACCAGCATGACGGTCAGTTCGTGCAGTGCCGCGCGGAAGGCGGCGCTGTCGGTGCGCGCGTCGCGCATGGTGGAGAGCCTGGCTTTGGCCAGCGGGTGATCAACGACGTGCACATCCATGCCGGTCAATTTAGCCCGTCACGCCTGCCGCGCGAACCAGCCGACCCAGCGGCGCTGCCAGGGCGTCTCCACCGAACGCTTGTCGTGGTTGGCCCGCGCCCATGCCACCGCCTCGCCGGCGCTCAGCCCGGAAAGGGTGGCGAGACAGGACAGCACCGTGCCGGTTCGCCCCACTCCGCCGTAACAGGCGACCTCGACGCCTTCGCCCGCCGCCGCCCGGGTGTGCAGGTCGACGATCCGGCGCCGCGCGTCCGACCAGTCCGTCGGTAGCAGGAAGTCGGGCCAGCGGATCCACGCCCGCTCCCAGTCCATTTTGTGATCGTGCTTCCGGCGCAGTTTCGCGCCGCCCAAATACAGTCCGAAATCCGGTGAGGGCCCGTCTGGCCAGGGACGACCCAGGCCCCGCCCGCGCACCTTGATCCCGTCCGGCAGCTCGACGGCGCCGGGTAGTGAGTTCCCCATCACGGGAGGATGCCACTGTCGACCAGAAGATGGACGCTTGGCCCTCTCGTCGGCGCTAGGCTCCTCCAGGTGAGTGAAGAGCCGGCCCTGCCGGGCCCCGAACAGATGCGCATCTCCGACGCCGATCGCGAGCAGGTCGCGCAGGTGCTGCACGCGGCGATGTCCGAAGGGCGCATCACCATCAACGAGCTGGAAGAGCGGCTCACCACCGTCTACGCGGCCAAGACCGTCGGCGACCTCAAGCCGGTCACCGCGGATCTGCCCCAGTCGAGCACGGCGATCCAGCCGGCGACCTCGCGCGCGCTCGGCCTGCCCGACGACCGCATCGGCGGGCATCCTGGCTCCGGCGCCTCGATCGCCGTCATGTCGGGCGCGTCGCGCAAGGGCAGCTGGGTGGTCCCGCCGCAGCACAACAGTTTCGCGTTCTGGGGCGGCGCCGATCTCGACCTGCGGCACGCGCGGTTCGCCGAGAAGCACTCGACGATCACCGCGGTCGCGATCATGGGCGGGATCGACATCGTCGTGCCCGACGACATCAACGTGGACGTCACCGGAATCGGCTTCATGGGCGCCTTCGAACTGGAGGATCGCGCCGGGACTCCCCCGGCGCCGCCGACGGCGCCGACGGTGAAGATCACCGGCCTGGCTTTCTGGGGCGGAGTCACCGTCATACGGAAGCCACGTAAGAAGGACGTACCCGAACTGGAAGCCTGACCTGGACTGGGGGGTTCACCACATGCGCCGAAGTTTCGTCGCGATCGCTTGTGCCGCACTGCTTTCGGCCACCGCGTTTCCGGCGGTGGCCGCCGAGAAGACCGATCCGCGCCAAGCCGCGATGGACGCGGCGGTCGCCGCGGGCATCCCCGGCATGGTCGCCGTCTCAGACGATTTCCGCGGTGTCAGCGGCGTCGCGAACATCGAACGGCCGGGCAAACCCGACGCGTCGGGCCGCTGGCGGATCGCGAGTGTGTCGAAGGTGTTCGTCGCGACGCTGGTCCTGCAGCTCGCGGCGGAAAAGCGCGTCGGGCTCGACGAGCCCGTACAGCGTTACCTGCCTGGGCTGTTGCCGTATCCGGAGCCGATCACCGTCCGCCAGCTGCTGCAACACACCAGCGGGCTCCCGCGTGACCTCGCCCCCGAGGACTCCTGGGCGACGGGGCCGGAGGTCGACACCGAACGCTTCGAGCACTTCGACAGCGACGACCAGATCCGTCTGAGCGTGTCGAAGCAGCCGCTGCAATTCAAGCCCGGCACGAGCTGGGCGTACTCGAACACCGGCTACAACGTCCTCGGCCTGTTGGTCGAGAAGATCACGCGGAAGCCGCTGGAACGTGCGCTCGCGGAGCGTGTCACCGGGCCGCTGCACCTGCGAGACACGTCGCTCCCCCGCGATTTCCCGTTCCTGATCCGCCCTGCCGCCCGCGGCTACGAGCAGCTGTACGACGCGCCGCGCGGCCTCACCGACGTCACCACCTACAACTACTCGCGCTACTTCGGCGCGGGCGGCATGGTGTCCTCGGGCAAGGACCTCAACCGGTTCTTCGAGGCGTTGTTCGGCGGGCGCCTGCTGCCCGCCGATCTGGTGACGCAGATGAAGAAGACCGTCCCGGTGGGCGGCGGTATGGAGTACGGGCTCGGCCTGATGAAGCTGAATCTCAAGGCGGCGGGCGCCTGTGCCGAGGACATCTCGATCTGGGGGCACGGCGGCGACCTTCCGGGGTTCGCCACCCTCAGCTTCCACGACGACTCCGGCAAGAACATCTCCACGCTGGCCACCGTGGACATCACCGCGTCGCCGGACGCCGCGCTCAAGCGTCAGCTGCCGATGATCTCCGAGTTCTGCGCCCCGGCGGTGCCCTCGACCAGGGCGGTCGCCCAGGCCCCGGTGCCCAGCTTGTAGGCCGCTTACACTCACCCGTATGACAGCTACGACCAGCTCGTCAGCGGCGACGGCCACCCCGTCGCCGCTGGCGGACGCGACTCGCGACGAGGCGAGCCTGCGCCGGTTCCTGCACGGGCTGCCTGGTGTCGACCAGGTCGGCGTCGAGCAGCGGGCGGCGGGACTCGGCACGCGCAGCATCAAGAAGGCCGCCAAGCTCTGGGCGATCGACACCGCCATTTCGATGGTCGACCTGACGACCCTCGAAGGCGCCGACACCCGGGGCAAGGTCCGCGCGCTCGCCGCGAAGGCCATGCGGCCGGATCCGGAACGCCCGGACACTCCGCAGGTCGCGGCCGTCTGCGTGTACCCGGACATGGTCGAGACGGCTGTCGAGGCGCTTCGCGGCACCGGCATCCACGTCGCGAGTGTCGCGACCGGCTTCCCGGCAGGCCGCACGAGCCGCGAGATCAAGCTGGCCGACACCAAGATCGCCGTCGACGCCGGCGCCGCCGAGATCGACATGGTGATCGATCGCGGCGCGTTCCTGGAAGGCCGCTACCTGGAGATCTTCGAGGAGATCCAGGCCATCAAGGCCGCCTGTGGCAGTGCTCACCTCAAGGTCATCCTCGAGACCGGTGAGCTCGCCACCTACGACAACGTCCGCCGCGCGTCCTGGCTCGCGCTGCTGGCGGGTGGCGACTTCATCAAGACCTCCACCGGCAAGGTCTCACCCGCCGCGACGCTGCCGGTCACCCACGTGATGCTGCAGGCCGTCCGCGACTGGTTCGTCCAGACCGGTGAACTGCGCGGCGTCAAACCGGCCGGTGGCATCCGGACGACCAAGGACGCGATCAAGTACCTGGTCGCGGTGCACGAGGTCGCCGGCGAGCAGTGGCTGAACCCGGACCTGTTCCGGTTCGGAGCGTCCAGCCTGCTCAACGACCTCCTGCTGCAGCGCCGCACCCAGGCCGACGGCCACTACAGCGGTCCCGACTACGTGACGGTGGACTGATCCATGGGCATCTTCGAGTACGCGCCCGCGCCCGAATCGCGCGACCTCGCGAACCTCAAACCGCATTACCGTCCGTTCGTGAACGGCGAATTCGTCGACGGCTCGGGTGAGCCGCTCAAGACGATCAACCCGGCCACCGAAGAGGTGCTCGCCGAGGTCGGCACCGCATCGGTGTCCGATGTGGACACCGCGGTGAAGGCCGCGCGCAAGGCGTACAACGGTGTCTGGTCCAAGATGCCGGGCTCCGAACGCGCCAAATACCTGTTCCGTATCGCGCGGCTGATCCAGGAACGGTCGCGCGAGCTGGCCGTGCTGGAAAGCCTCGACAACGGCAAGCCGATCAAGGAATCGCGCGATTCCGACGTGCCGACGGCGGCCGCGCACTTCTTCTACCACGCGGGCTGGGCCGACAAGCTCGACTACGCGGGCTACGGTCCGAACCCGAAGCCGCTCGGGGTCGCGGGCCAGGTCATCCCATGGAACTTCCCGCTGCTGATGCTGGCGTGGAAGATCGCGCCCGCGCTGGCCACCGGCAACACCGTGGTGCTCAAACCCGCGGAGACCACGCCGCTGACCGCGCTGGTGTTCGCGGAGATCTGCCAGCAGGCCGAACTCCCGCCCGGCGTGGTGAACATCCTGCCCGGCGCCGGGGACATCGGCGCCGCGCTCGTGGGCCACGGCGACGTGAACAAGGTCGCCTTCACCGGATCGACCGAGGTCGGCAAGGCCATCCAGCGTCAGATCGCGGGCACCGCGAAGAAGCTGACGCTGGAGCTGGGCGGCAAGGCGGCGAACGTCGTCTTCGATGACGCTCCGCTGGACCAGGCTGTCGAGGGGATCGTCAACGGGATCTTCTTCAACCAGGGCCACGTGTGCTGCGCGGGCTCGCGCCTGCTGGTGCAGGAGTCCATCGCCGAGGAGCTGCTCGAGAAGCTGCGCTACCGCGTTTCGACGCTGCGGCTGGGCGACCCGCTGGACAAGAACACCGACATCGGCGCGATCAACTCCGCCGAGCAGCTCGCGAAGATCAAGGGCCTCGTGGAGTCCGGCGACGCCGAGGGCGCGCAGCGCTGGACCAGCCCGTGCCCGGTGCCGGAACGCGGTTTCTTCTTCGCCCCCACCGTGTTCTCCGATGTCCAGCAGTCGATGCGCATCGCCCGCGAAGAGATCTTCGGGCCGGTGCTTTCGGTGCTGACCTTCCGCACGCCGGACGAGGCCGTCACCAAGGCGAACAACACGCCGTACGGACTCTCCGCCGGAATCTGGACCGAGAAGGGTTCGCGCATTCTCTGGATGGCGAACCAGCTCCGGGCCGGCGTCGTCTGGGCCAACACGTTCAACCGCTTCGATCCCGCCGCGCCGTTCGGCGGCTACCAGGAGTCGGGTTTCGGCCGCGAAGGCGGACGCACCGGACTGGAGGCCTACCTCGATGTCTGACCGTATTTCGGTGGCGAAGACCTACAAGCTCTACATCGGCGGCAAGTTCCCGCGCTCGGAATCCGGCCGCGTGTACCCGGTCACCGACACCAAGGGCAAGTTCCTGGCGAACGCCTCGCACGCGTCCCGCAAGGACGTCCGTGACGCGGTTTCCGCCGCCCGCAAGGCTTTCGGCGGCTGGTCGGCGGCGACCGCGTACAACCGCGGCCAGGTGCTGTACCGGGTGGCGGAGATGCTGGAGGGCCGCCGCGAACAGTTCGTCGCGGAGGTTTCGGCGTCCGAAGGCGTCGCGGCGAAGAAGGCACAGTCCCTTGTGGACGCTTCGATCGACCGCTGGGTCTGGTACGCGGGCTGGACGGACAAGATCGCGACCGTGCTCGGCGCGGCCAATCCGGTCGCGGGCCCGTACTTCTCCTTCACCGTGCCGGAGCCGACCGGTGTCGTGGGAGTGCTGGCGCCGCAGCAGTCGTCGTTGCTGGGCCTGGTGAGCGTGCTGGCCCCGGTGCTGGCGACCGGCTCGACCGCGGTGGTCGTCTCCAGTGCGGACCGGCCGCTGCCCGCGATCACGCTTTCGGAGGTGCTGGCGACATCCGACCTGCCCGGCGGGGTCGCGAACATCCTGACCGGCCGCGCGTCGGAGCTGGGCTCGTGGCTCGCGTCGCACGGGGACGTCAACGCCCTCGACCCGACCGGCGCCGAGCCGTCCGCTCGGGCGGACCTGGCGCGCGAGGCCGCAGGGACCGTGAAGCGGGTCCTGACCGTTCCGGACACAGAGCCGGACTGGACCGCCGACGCCGACATCTCGCGGCTGCGGCGGTACCTGGAGGCGAAGACCGTCTGGCATCCGCTGGGTGTCTGACCCGCCCGGTTTGCGCAGTTGGACACCTGAAGTCCGTGAAGGCCTCCTTCCCTACCCTGAATCCAGGCTGCGCGCGCAGCGCGTCCGTTGAGGGCGGCGGCGGGGGGCATGGATGGAGTAGGGAAGGAGGCCTTCACGGACTCACGGGTCCAGGTCGGCCCCGGTCAGCGCCCGGCCCGGCAGCGGCTCGTGCGTGCCGACGGCCCGCAGGCCGTCGATCATGATCCCGATGCACCGCCTCGTCGCCATCCGCGCGACCTCCTCGCTCTTGCCCGGCATCTGCCGCAGCAGCGTCGCGAACAGGATCGCGACGTCACCGGTGGCGACGTCCGTCCGGAGCCGGCCTTCCGCCTGCGCGCCCCGGACGAAGGCGTCCATCACCAGGAGCAACTCGTCCCGCAGGGCCTTGATCGCGGGATCACTCTTCAAGATCGCCAATGCCCGTGGCGACACCATCGCGAGCTGGATGCTCAGCTGCAGCTCCATCGACTGGTGCAGCAGCCGGACCAGCGCCTCCCAGTCCGAGGCCTCTTGATCCCTCGCCGCCTTCGCGTCCCTGAGGACTCGGTCGAAGTTGTCGACGGCGACCGCCCTGATCAACGCGTCGCGGTCCGGGAACCGCCGGTACAGGGTGCCGACGCCGACACCGGCCGAGCGCGCGATCTCCTCCATCGGGACCTCGGCGCCTTGGGCGGCGAAGATGGCTCTCGCGGCGGCCAGGATCTGATCCCGGTTCCGGCGCGCGTCGGCGCGCAAGCGGGTCTCGGGGTCGGCTGTCATGATCCTCGCCTCTCGAAAGGTCCTTCAGGGCCGTGATTCTCGCACGTAAGGGCGTGCCCTTCACGCCTCCCGCGAAACCACCCCTTCGCGAGTGGACGGCCCGTCTCCACTTGAGTACCTTGGTGACATAAGCGGAATGAAACCATCCGCATACGTTCTTTTGGGGCCCCCTGTCCGCTATCGCCCGAACCACCCGACATCTGGGGAAGGACAACCCGATGACTGACGTCGAGGAAACCACCGCGACCTTGCCGCTGGCCCGGAAATGCCCGTTTTCACCACCGCCCGAATACGAGCGGCTTCGCCGGGAAAGTCCGGTTTCCCGGGTCGGTCTCCCTTCCGGCCAAACGGCTTGGGCGCTCACCCGGCTCGAAGACATCCGCGAAATGCTGAGCAGCCCGCATTTCAGTTCCGACCGGCAGAGCCCGTCGTTCCCGCTGATGGTCGCGCGGCAGATCCGCCGCGAGGACAAGCCGTTCCGCCCGTCTCTCATCGCGATGGACCCGCCGGAACACAGCCAGGCCAGGCGTGACGTCGTCGGGGAATTCACCGTCAAGCGCATGAAGGCGCTCCAGCCGCGTATTCAGCAGATCGTCGACGAACATCTCGACGCACTGCTCGCGGGCCCCAAACCCGCCGATCTCGTCCAGGCGCTTTCCCTGCCGGTTCCGTCCTTGGTGATCTGCGAACTGCTCGGCGTCCCCTACGCGGACCACGAGTTCTTCCAGTCCTGCAGTTCGAGGATGCTCAGCCGGGAGGTCACCGCCGAAGAACGGATGACCGCGTTCGAGCAGCTCGAAAACTATCTCGACGAACTCGTCACCAAGAAGGAGGCGGACGCCACCGAGGACGACCTCCTCGGCCGTCAGATCCTGAAGCAGCGGGAGACGGGCGAGGCCGACCACGGCGAGCTGGTCGGGCTGGCGTTCCTGCTGCTCATCGCCGGACACGAGACCACGGCGAACATGATCTCGCTCGGCACGGTGACCCTGCTGGAGAATCCCGATCAGCTGGCGAAGATCAAGGCGGATCCGGGCAAGACCCTCGCCGCCATCGAGGAACTCCTGCGGGTCTTCACGATCGCGGAAACGGCGACCTCACGCTTCGCCACCGCCGACGTCGAGATCGGCGGAACACTCATCCGCGCGGGGGAAGGCGTCGTCGGCCTGAGCAACGCGGGCAACCACGATCCGGACGGCTTCGAGAACCCGGACACCTTCGACATCGAACGCGGCGCGCGGCATCACGTCGCCTTCGGATTCGGGGTGCACCAATGCCTCGGCCAGAACTTGGCGAGGTTGGAACTCCAGATCGTCTTCGATACGTTGTTCCGGCGAGTACCGGGCCTCCGGATCGCCGTTCCGGTCGACGAACTGCCGTTCAAGCACGATTCGACGATCTACGGCCTCCACGCCCTTCCGGTCACCTGGTAGGAGGAGCCATGAAGATCATCGCGGACACCGGGAAATGTGTGGGCGCGGGCCAGTGCGTGCTCACCGATCCCGATCTGTTCGATCAGAGCGAGGACGACGGGACGGTCCTCGTGCTGAACGCCGAGCCCGAAGGCGAAGAGGCGGAAGAGAACGCCCGCACCGCCGTGCATATTTGTCCTGGGCAGGCATTGTCGCTCGCGTGAGGCGCGGGCGTCGTGAGTGGTAAGGACGGTTAGAACCGTCCTTACCACTCACGAGGCCGTTACTTGACCGCGCCCATCGACAGGCCGCGGACCAGGTGGTTCTGCGCGATCCAGCCGACGATCATCACCGGCAGCGACGCGAGCAGCGCGGCCGCGGAGAGCTGCGCCCAGTACAGGCCCTCGCTGGTGATGAACCCGACGAGGAACACCGGCACCGTCCCGGCGCGCGCGGCGGTGAGGTTGACCGAGTAGAAGAACTCGGTCCACGAGAAGATCACGCAGATCAGCGCGGTCGCGGCCACCCCTGGCGCGACCACCGGCATGATGATCTTCCGCAGCAGGATCGGCAGGGTGGCCCCGTCGATCCGGCCCGCCTCGATCATCTCGTGCGGCACCTCCAGGAAGAACGACCGCATCATCCAGATCGCCAGCGGCAGGTTCATCGAGGTGTACAGGATGATCAGCGCCCACACGTTGTCCAGCAGCTGGGTGTTCTGCGAGATCACGTAGAGCGGGATGATCGCCGCCACGATCGGCAGCATCTTCGTCGACAGGAAGAAGCCGAGCGCGTTACTCGTCCCCTTCACCGGCGCCAGCGAAAGCGCGTACGCCGCCGGGATTCCCAGCAGCAGCACGAAAAGCGTCGAAACGACGGTCACGAACGCCGAGTTCGACAGGTACGGCAGGAAGCCGCGTTCGAGCACGCCCGCGAACTGGTCGAGGGTCGGGGTGAAGAATAGTCGCGGCGGATCGGTGTAGGCGTCGGCCTCCTGTTTGAAGGCCGTGAGGATCATCCACAGCAGCGGGAACACGAACAGGATCGCGATCACCCAGGTCGCGACCGTCAGCGCGCCGGGGCCGAAGCGGCTTTTCATTTCGCGCCTCCCTGGACCGAGAACGTGCGGAACATCAGCCGCAGCGCGAAGGTCGCGACGATCATCGTCAGGATCACGACGATCACGCCCATCGCGGACGACTGCCCGATGTCGAAACCTTGGAACGCCCGCTGGTAGATGTAGAACGGCAGGTTCGTGCTGGCCGTCCCCGGACCGCCTTGCGTCATCAGGAAGATCGCGTCGAAGCTGTTGACGATGTAGATCGCGCCGAGCAGTGTCGCCAACTGCAGGAACCGGCTCAGATGCGGCAGCGTGATCGCGGTGAACGTCCGCCAGCGGCCGGCGCCGTCGACCGACGCGGCCTCCAGCACGTCCTTCGGCTGACTCTGCAACCCGGCCAGGATCAGCAGCATCATGAACGGCGTCCACTGCCAGACGACCTGGGCCATCACGGCTGCCAGCGGGAACTCCGAAAGCCAGTCGACGTCGGTACCGAACACGAAGTGCAGCAGCCCGTAGGTCGGGTCGAACATCGTCGTCTTCCACAGCAGCGCGCCCGCCGCGGGCAGGATCAGGAACGGCGTGATCAGCAGGGTGCGGACCACACCGCGGCCGAGGAACTTACGGTCCAGCAGGATCGCCAGCCCGAGGCCGAGCAACAGCGAGAAGAACACGCACACGACCGTCAGCACCACGGTGTTCAGCAGCGCCCCGAGGAACGTCGAGTCGGCGAAGACGTCGATGTAGTTCCGCAGCCCGACGAAATGCCGCGAGCCAGGGCGCACCAGGTTCCACGACTGGAACGAGTAGAACACCGTCAGCACGAAGGGCAACTGCGTCACGGCGACGACGAACAGCAGGGCGGGCAGGAGCGGCAGCCGTCGTTTGAACGGCGTATCGGTGCCGCGCTTCGGAGCCGCCTTCTTCGCGTGGGCGGGCTCGGTGCGGGCGGGAGCGGAGATCGTGGCCATCACTGCACCTCCTGATACGACTTGCCGACGGTCTGCGCGTACTCCTGTGACTGCTCCAGTGCTTCGTCCACGGTGATCTGGCCCGCGATCGCCGCCGAAAGCTGCTGGCTCACCCGGGTGCCGAGATCCTGGAACTCGGGGATGCCGACGAACTGGATCCCGGGGTAGGGCACCGGATTCACCATCGCCTTGCGCTGGTCGGCGTCCGCGATCCCGTCCAGCGTCGGCTGCGCGTAGGCCTTCGCGGCCTCGCGGTACTGCGGGATGTCGTAGGTCGACTTACGCACGCCCGGCGGGACCCGGTTCCAGTCGCCGAACTCCTGGGCGACCCGCTGCACGTAGGCCTTGTCGGTCATCCAGGACATGAACTTGAAGGCGGCTTCCTTGTCCTTGGCGACCTTCGGGATCGCCAGCGCCCAGGTGTAGAGCCAGCCGCTCGCCTGCGTCTTCTCCACCGGCGCCGGGGCGTAGCCGGACTTCCCGACGACCTTGCTGGCCGACGGGTCCTCGTTCGTCCCCGCCATGACCGTCGCGTCGTACCACATCGCGGCCTGGCCCTGCGTGTAGCGCGTGCCGCATTCGGAGAAGCCCGCGCTCGACGCGCCGACCTCGCCGTGGTTCCGCACGAGGTTCACATAGAACTCCGCGGCGGCCTTGAACTCGGGGCTGGTCAGCTTCGCGTTCCAGTCCTTGTCGAACCACTGCGCGCCGAAGGTGTTGGCGACCGTGGTGAACGGCGCGAGACTCTCGCCCCAGCCCGGCTTGCCACGCAGGCAGATCCCGGCGATGCCCTTGGCCTTGTCGTCGAGTTTCGCGGCGTACTCGGCGATCTGTGTCCACGTCGGCTTGGCGGGCATGGTGATCCCGGCCTGCTCGAACAGATCCTTCCGATAGGCCAGGAACGACGACTCGCCGTAGAACGGCACCGCGTAGAGCGATCCGTTGTGCGACAAGGACTCCTTGATGCTGGGGATGAAATCGTCCGCGTCGTAGGAGGGGTTCGCCGCGATATGCGGTCCGAGGTTCTCCAGCCAGCCGTTCGCGGCCCACTGCGGCGCCTCGTAGTTGCTGATCATGACGACGTCGAACTCGCCGCCTTCGGTGGCCGTCGACGCGGTGATCTTCGCGCGTGCCTGGTTTTCGGGCAGTGACACGAATTTGAGGCTGACGCCGGGATTCGCCTTCTCGAACTCGCCGGAAAGCTCGATGGCGTCCTTCATCTGCGGGTTCGCGACGATCGCGACGACGAGCGTCCGGTCACCGGTCCCGAGCGCGCCCGCACCGGCGCAACCGGTGAGGGTCAGCAGAAGGACCGCGAGCAGAGCGGCTGCTTTACGCACCTTCGCCTCCCGGTATGACCTGCACCTTCAGGCCGGCGCCGCTGCGCATGAGGGCGAGAGCGTCGGGGTACTGCTCCAGCGGCAGGGTGTCGGTGAGCAGCGCGGCGGTGTCGACGGCGCCGTCGGCGACCAGATCGAGCGCGGCACCGAAACTGTTCATGACGGCCATCGAGCCGACGACGGTGATCTCGTCGTTGTAGATCCGGAACGGCGAAAGCGCGACGCGTGCTTCGGCGGGCGCGACGCCGAAGACCAGCAGGCGGCCTCCGCGCTGAAGCGAGTCGAAAGCGGCTTCGATGGCGGGCGCGGCGCCGGTGCAGTCCGCCGCGGCGTCGAACTTCTCGTCGTCGAGGTCCTTCACGTCACCCGCGACCGCGGCCGCGCCGAGGTCCATGGCGCGGCCGAGCCGCGAGGTGTTGCGGTCGACCACCGTGACGTGGGCGCCCGCGCGCTGCAGCAACTGCTGCATGATCAGCCCCATCGTGCCCGCGCCGACGACGAGGAACCGCTCCCCCGCCTCGACGCCGATCCGGCGCACGCCGTGGACCGCGCAGGAGACCGGCTCGACGAGGGCGCCCTGTTCCCAGGTCATCGTGTCCGGCATGCGGTAACAGTTCGCGGACGGGACGGCGACGTACTCGGCGAAAGCGCCGTTCACGGTGTCGCCGGTGGCGTTCCAGTTCTCGCAGAGGTTGCCGCGGCCGGACCGGCAAGGCTTGCAGTAGCCGCAGAACAGCGACGGGTCGACGGCCACCCGGTCGCCGACCTTCCAGCCGCCCGGCACGTCCGCGCCGAGTTCGACGATCTCGCCGGCGAACTCGTGGCCGGGGACGATCGGATAGGGCGTCGGCGGGAAGTGCCCGTCGGCGATGTGGAGGTCGGTCCCGCAGATCCCGCAGGCACCCACCTTGACGACGACCTGGCGATCCCCCGGTTGGGGATCGGGTACCTCGCCGACCCTGATCTCCCCGGGCTTGTCCACGATCGCGGCACGCATGCCAGCTCCTCTTCTCTCCGCTCAGATGAGCGGGATGGGCCTATGCTTCGGACTGCAGGTTCAGGCATGGTGAACTTTTCCCTGGTGTTACGTCAACCTTTCGGGTTGATTTCGCGGTATAGTGCTCATATGAGCGGGAAGAAGCAGGGTCTCGGCCTGGTGGAGTCGCTTCACCTGGCCGCGGTGGCCCGGCGGTTCTACGAACAGGGCGCCTCGAAACTGGAGATCGCCGAGGAGTTCGGGATCAGCCGGTTCAAGGTCGCGCGGATGCTGGACACGGCCAGGGAAACCGGCATCGTCCGGGTCGAGTTCCGGCTACCGGCGCCGGTCGATCTCGTGCTGTCCGAGGAGATCCGCGCGGCGTACCGGCTCGACCGGGTCCTCGTGCTCGAACGAGCGCCGGAACCGGAATCCCGCGAAGTGGCGCGGCGCAAGATCGGCACGCTCGCCGCCCGCCTCCTGACCGAAATCGTCACTCCCGGCGACGTCCTCGGCCTGTCGTGGGCACGTTCGGTGAACGCGATGACCGACGCGATCGAGTCACTGCCGAAATGCCCGATCGTGCAACTGTGCGGGGTGCAGGCGGGGATGGACATGCGCGACCGGTCGGTGGAGACGGTCAGCCGGGTCGCGTCGGTGTCCGGCGGCGAGCCGTACCCGATCTTCGGCCCGCTCGTGCTCCCCGACCGCCGCACCACCGAAACGCTGCGCAGGCAGCCCGGCATCGCGGAGACCTTCGGGCAGTTCAAGAACCTGACCAAGGCCGTCGTCAGCATCGGTGCCTGGAAGCCCGAGGAATCGACGGTCTACGACGCGCTCGACGAGGCCGAGCGCGGCGCCATAGCGAAACGCGGGGCCAAAGCCGAGGTTTCCGCGCGCCTGTTCGACGCCGACGGGACCCCGATGTCCACCGGCCTCGCCCACCACGTGCTGGCCATCAGCGCCGAGGACCTCCTGGCCGTCCCCGAAGTGATCGCGCTGGGCTACACGGAACCGAAGGCCGAAGCGATCGACGCCGTCTTGCGCTCGGGCATGGTCTCGACGCTGATCACCGACGCCGCCGCGGCCGTCCCGCTGCTCAAGCTGGCCGAGGCCCGCCCGCTCCCCTAGCCGCCCTCACGTGTTCGCCGCCCAATCACGCGAGTTCGCGTAAACGGGACGCCTCGTCCTGCGCCTCCATCACCTCGTCGCCATGCCTGAACGCCCACTCCCCGAAGGCTTCGATGGGCGCCAGCAGCGTGGTCCCGAGTTCCGTCAGCGAGTACTCGACCTTCGCCGTCCGGCCACAGTCGCGCCTGCTGACCAGGCCGTTGAACTCCAACCGCCGGACCGTCTCAGTGAGCACCTTCGTGCTGATCCCGCCCAGCCGTCGCCGCAGTTCCGCCGGCCGCAGTGGTCCTTCGCGCAGGGCCCACAGGACGACCGGGTTCCACGTGTTCGCCATCAGGTCGAAGGCCAGCCGGGCACGGCAATCGGCGAGGAAGACGTCGTTCATCGGACCTCCGGTAACCATTCGGTACCCGCGCGGCTTTCTACCGTCGTGTTGTCCACTCGATCTTAGGGAGCAGCACATGCGTATCGGTATTTTCGGCGCGGGCGGGATGGCGGAGGCGCTCGGCGGCCACTGGGCCGAGGCCGGGCACGAGGTGATGGTCGCCGCCCGCGACCTGGCCAAGGCCGCCGAAATCTCCCCGCGAGTGGGGACCTGGGAGGAGACCGCCCGCGCCAGTGACGTGATCCTCCTCGCCGTTCCCGCCGCGTCGGTGACGGAAATCCTTGCCGCCGCGGGGGATCTTGCCGGAAAGGTCTTGATCGACTGCACCAACGCGGTCGGCCCGGGCGCCGCGCTCACGGTCCCCGACCAGGCCGCCCGGATCGCCGCCGCCGCACCGGACGCGCACGTGGTCAAGGCGTTCAACCTGTGCCATGTGGACGTCTGGCGGATGACTCCGCCGGTGTTCGGCGGCCGTCCGCTCGCGGTCCCGATCTGCGGCGACAAGGTCGGCGAAGTGAGCGAACTGGTCCGCGACATCGGGTGCGTTCCGCTGGTCGCGGGCGGCCTCGACCGGGCCGCGCTCATGGAGGCGACGATGGCGTTCATGGTCGGGCTCTGGTTCGACGGCCACGACGCCCAGGCCTGCTTTCCGCCCCTTCCGGTGTGATTTCAGGGTCGTCCCCGATGTGCCGGGCCGGGCGGTCACGCGAGCCTGTGCGGCATGCGGACGAAGACCTGGCGGCAGCTGACCGTGTGGCTGCACGTCGTCACTTCGGTGGGCTGGATGGGGCAGGCCCTGGCGCTGTTCACCCTCCTGGCGATCAGCCGGGCGAGTGAGGACGGCGCGGTCCGCGTCGCGGCGACATCGATGGCGCACGAAATCGACACGCTCCTGCTGGCCCCACTTGCCAACGCCTCGGCCTTCACCGGCTTCATGCTCGCCGCGGGGACGGCCTGGGGGTTCACCCGGCACTGGTGGGTGCTGGCGAAGTTCGTGATCACGCTCGTCCAGCTCTACGCCGGGATCTTCCTGCTGTCGGGGGCTTTACGGGATTCCGTGGGCGGTGATCCGGCACCGGTGGCGCTGGTCGCCGGGACCGCGCTGATGGCGAGCGCGCTCGCGTTCCAGGCGTGGCTTTCGGTGGCGAAGCCGTGGGGCAAGGTCCGCTCGGGCGCGAAACTGCCGACAGCGCCGACGTGGGTGTTCGTCGCCGCTGTCCTCGCGCCGCTCACCGACATCACGGTGGGCTTGATGCTCGGCTATCCGTTGCCGGCGTTGTCGCTGATCGTGCTGATCGTGCAGCTGGTCCGCCGCCGCGCCGTCACCCGGCCGAAAGTCCCAGCTGGTCCACCGCCGTGATCCGGATGACCGCCGAGCCCGCCTCGTCCGAAGCCGCCAGGTCGACCTCGGCGCTGATACCCCAGTCGTGGTCGCCCGCCGGATCGTCGAAGATCTGCCGCACCCGCCAGATCTCCTTCTCCTGCTCGATGATCAGCAGCTTCGGCCCGCGTGCGTCCGGCCCGATGCCGAGCGTTTCGTGCTCGTCGAAGTAGTCCTCGATGGCGTCTTCCCACGCGTCCGCGTCCCAGCCCGAGGCGGCGTCCAGTTCGCCGAGCGTCCCGTAGGCACGCCGCGACGCCAGCTCCACCCGGCGGAACAGTTCGTTGCGCACGAGCACCCGGAACGCCCGCTCGTTCCGCGTGACCGCGGGCGGCTCGGACGGCGGCCGCGTCGAGACCGGGCCTTCCTCTTCGGGATGGCGCAAGGCTTCCCATTCGTCGAGGAGGCTGGAGTCGACCTGGCGCACCAGTTCGCCGAGCCACTCGATGAGGTCCTGCAACCCCTCGGTCTTGGCCTCGTCCGGAACCGTGTGCCGCAACGAGTCGTACGTGTCGGTGAGGTACCGCAGCACCAGCCCTTCCGAGCGGGCCAGCTGGTAGAAACCGATGTACTCCACGAAGTTCATCGCGCGCTCGTACATGTCGCGCACGACCGACTTCGGCTTGAGCTCGTAGTCCTCGACCCACGGATGCCCTTGCCGGTAGCGGGAGTACGCCGCTTCCAGCAGTTCCTCCAGCGGCTTCGGGTACGTGACGTTTTCGAGCAGTTCCATCCGCTCGTCGTACTCGATGCCCTCGGCCTTCATCGCCTGCACGGCCTCGCCGCGCGCCTTGAACTGCTGCTGCGACAGGACCGGACGCGGATTGTCCACAGTAGATTCCACAATGGACACGACGTCGAGCGGATAGGACGGCGACTCGACGTCGAGGAGCTCGATCGCCGCCAGCGCGAACGGCGAAAGCGGCTGGTTCAGCGCGAAGTCGAACTGCAGGTCCACGGTGAGCCGGACGATGCGGCCCTGCTCGTCGGGCTCGTCGAGCCGTTCCACAACACCCGCCGCGAGCAGCGCGCGATAGATCGCGATCGCGCGCAGGATCAGTTTCCGCTGGGCGGGACGGTCGGAGTGGTTGTCCTCCAGCAGATGCCGCATCGAGTCGAAGGCGTTGCCCGGCCGGGAGATGACGTTCAGCAGCATCGAGTGACTGACGTGGAAACTCGACGTCAGCGGCTCCGGCTCGGCCGCGATCAGCCGGTCGAAGGTGCTCTCCGTCCAGTTGACGAACCCCTCGGGCGCCTTCTTGCGGACGATCTTCTTTTTCTTCTTCGGATCGTCGCCCGCCTTCTCCAGCGCCTTGGCGTTTTCGACGACGTGGTCCGGCGCCTGAACGACGACGTAACCGTCGGTGTCGTAGCCCGCACGGCCCGCGCGGCCGGCGATCTGATGGAACTCGCGCGCCTTGAGATGCCGTTGCCGCACACCGTCGTATTTCGTCAGCGCCGAAAAGACCACTGTGCGGATTGGTACGTTGATGCCGACGCCGAGCGTGTCGGTCCCGCAGATCACCTTCAGCAACCCGGCCTGCGCGAGCTGCTCGACCAGGCGCCGGTACTTCGGCAGCATGCCGGCGTGGTGCACGCCGATCCCGTGCCGGACCAGCCTCGACAGCGTCTTCCCGAACCCGGCCGAGAAGCGGAAGTCGCCGAGCATCTCGGCGATGGCCTCCTTCTCCGCCTTCGAGGTGACGTTGATGCTCATCAGCGTCTGCGCGCGCTCGATCGCCGCGGCCTGCGAGAAGTGCACGACGTAGACCGGCGACTGCCCGCCGTGGAGCAGCTCGGACATCGTCTCGTGCAACGGCGTCAGCGCGTAGCGGAAGGTGAGCGGCACCGGCCGCTGCGCCGAGGTGACCACCGCGGTCGGACGGCCGGTCCGGCGGGTGAGATCTTTTTCGAAGAACGAGACGTCGCCCAGCGTCGCCGACATGAGCACGAACTGCGCGTTCGGCAGCTCCAGCAGCGGCACCTGCCACGCCCAGCCGCGATCCGGCTCCGAGTAGAAATGGAACTCGTCGGCGACGACCTGGCCCACCGGCGCGTCGGCACCGAAGCGCAACGCCATGTTCGCCAGGATCTCCGCCGTGCAGCAGATGATCGGCGCGTCGGCGTTCACCGCCGAGTCACCGGTCATCATGCCGACGTTCTCCGGGCCGAAGATCTCGATCAGCTGGAAGAACTTCTCCGAGACGAGCGCCTTGATCGGGGCCGTGTAGTAGCTGCGGCGGCCGTGCGCGAGCGCGGTGAAGTGCGCCCCGACCGCGACCAGGCTCTTTCCCGAGCCCGTCGGCGTCGACAGGATCAGGTTCGCTCCGGAGACCACCTCGATGATGGCCTCTTCCTGCGCGGGGTACAGCTCCAACCCGCGCTCGGCCGTCCAGGTGGAGAAGGCTTCGAACAGCGAGTCGGGATCGGGATCCGCAGGCAGGAGGTCTGTAAGTGTCATCAGAGGACCTATCGTGCCATCCGTTGGTCGCTTCTTGCCCAGGGGTGATCGCGCCCTCCGCCGGAAACCCGTAGGCTTCGCGGTACCGCGCACCTTCCGGGCACCATCACCCGGCCGCGCACACAGGCGGTAATCCGAGAGGGCTAAAGGAATGGCACAGGACATCATCCCGATCGAACTCGGCCTGCCACAGGGTGACGTCGTCACTCTCTGGGCGCCGCGCTGGCGGGAAGACGGCGAGGAGTGGGAAGCCTTCCTCGGCGACGAGGAAGACCTGTACGCCTTCCCGGACGCCGCGCATCTCGCCGCTTTCGTACGGACCTCCGAGCAGCACGACCTGCTCGACCACCCCGCGTGGGAGGTCGTCCCGGCGCTGAACGTGCCCGAGCTCATCCCGGACGACGACCACACCTACGACCTGGTGGGCGTCCCCGAGCTGGTCGCCGAGAAGCCGGACCAGTGGACGCTCGGCGAGCTGGCCGAGATCATCGGCATCGTGCGTTCGCTCGCGGACGTGTGCGAGCTCGAAGAGGTCCACGAAGTCCTCGACGCGCACGAGAGCTTCTCGCTGCTGGACCAGGGCACGCTGCCCTTCTCCGGCCGTGACGGCGAGCGTCTCTGGGCGGACCTGTCGCAGGCGGTCTCCGAGAAGTGGGACACCGTGCTCGACGCGATCGACGGTCTCGTGACCGTCCCCGACGTCGACGAGAAGGTGCTGGAGCAGACCGCGGAGGAACTCGCGACCTTCCTCGCGGAGTCCGCCGAGGCCGAAGCGGCCGCCGTCGACGCGGACCTGGTGGACGACGCGGACGAGGACGACGACGAAGACGACGAGCCCGTCGGCTTCTGGGGCGAGGTCGGCATCGACCCGATCAAGATCATCACCTCCGGCGCCGAGTACTACACGCTGCGCTGCTACCTCGACGACAAGCCGATCTTCCTCGGCAGCGAAGGCGAGATCGACGTCTTCACCTCCGAGAAGGCCCTGATCCGCGCGATCGCGGACGGCAAGGACCTGGCGGACAACGACCTCGCCCAAGTGTCCACTTGGGACGAGGTGGCCACGAAGGCCACCGCCGGTGAGCTCGAGATCGAGGTCGACGCCGAGAACACGTACGTGCTGAACGGCATCGCCGAGGACATCGCCGAAGGCCCGGAGTCGATCGACCCGACCCAGCTGGAGCTGGCCGTCGAGCTGATCACCGACGCCGCCGAGTGGGCCGACGACGACAGCGTCGAAACCGCGCTGGCCGCCAACGAAAGCCTCGGTTGGCTGGTGTCGTTCGTGCTGCGGCCGGACCCCTCGCGCCTCGAGCCGAGCGCTCCGTTCGACGCCGAGCAGTCGGAGTGGCGCAAACTCGTCGAGACCTTCGAGAACAGGCTGGCTGTCGCGCGCTGACTGTGTTGGTTGTCGCGCGCTGACGAAAAGCGCGCCGAAGGGGCGTCGTTCCGCTTCAACGTCGAGTTGAGCGGGGAGGCGCCCCTTCATCGCGTTTTCGTGGGCCTTCGGCCCGAAAGAGGGCGCGCGAGGTGAAGTCTCTCGTCGCGCTGGCGCGCTTCGAGAGACGGTCTGCCGGTCACTTGGTGGGGCGCGCTGGTCTTGGGGCCGTGGCCATGGTCGCTTCGTGGTTGACGGGGACCAGGGCCACGGCGAGTGCGGGGAAGATCGCGGCCACGCAGAACGCCAGGGCGTACCGCGAATCACCGATCACGAGCCCCAGCATCGGCGGTGTCAGGGCCGCGGCGATGTTCTGGCCGGTGTTCTGCGTGCCCATCGCCCGCCCCGCCCACGCGAGCCCGGCCATCTCCGCCGACGCGGTGAACCCGAGCCCGTTGTCGGACACGGTGATCACCGCGGCCAGGACCAGCGCGAGCAGCACCAGCCACGGCCACGTCGCGTCCCCGAGCGCGACCAGCAGCATCACCGCGGCGCTCGCGACCGCCAGCCGCCGCATCGGCCGCAGCCTGCTGCCGGCGCGGTCGGACCAGTAGCCCGACGCGATCCTGCCCAGCGCGCCGAGGATCTGGACGGCGCCGACGAACCAGCCCGCGGACGCCGCCGTCCAGCCGTGCATGGTCACCAGGTACACGGGGGTGAACGCGGAGACCGCGAACTGCGGGACGACGAGCAGCGCGCTCGCGCCGTGGACCCGCCACAACGCCGGCTTCCGGTACGGCGACGGCGGTTTCTCCACCTTGCCCGCTTCGGCCTCCGGGCGCGGCGGATCGACCAGGAGCCAGGCGACCAGGAGCGCGACACCGATCGCGGTCAGCGCGGGCAGCAGGAGCGAGACCTGGAAGCCCCAGCGGTCCGCGAGCGGCGGGAGCCCGAAGGCGGCGACACCCACCCCGAGCGGCTGGGCCATCTGGCGGATGCCCATCGCGAGGCCGCGTTCGGCCGGGCCGAACCAGCCGAGGACGGCCCGGCCGCTCGCGGCGTTCACTGACGCGGTGCTCGCGCCGGCGAGCAGGAACACCCCAAAGAGGGTCCCGAGCGAGTGGTCGCCGACGGCGGCGTACACGAGGAGTAACCCCGAGACGCCGAGCCCGATGGCCATTACCAAACGCTCTCCGTAACGGTCCGCCGCCGCACCCCACAAGATCAAGGTGAACAACAGGCCAAGGCTCGGCGCCGCGACCACAGTCCCCGCTTCGGCGAGCGAGAGCCCCTCCGCACTCTGCATCGACGGCACCAGGAACGGGATCCCGTAGAGGAACGAACAGCTCGCGGTCTGCGCGGCGAGACCGAGCGTGAGGATGAGCCAGCGTCGTTTGCCGCCATTCCTCACGTCCACGACCTGCGCCACCTTCGCCACCGTTTCACTATATGGGAACCAACTCCTACATAGTGAACAATAGTTGGCTATGCTAACGAACGCAAGGACGCATACCCCGGCTTGATGACCGTGTTGATGATGTCGAGCCGCTGGTCGAAATCGAGGAAGGCGGATTTCATCGCATTGATCGTGAACCACTCGAGATCGGCCACCCCGTAGCCGAACGCGTCGCTCAGTGCCGCGAATTCGCTGGTCATCGAGCAGCCGCTCATCAGCCGGTTGTCGGTGTTGACGGTGACCCGGAACCGCAGCCTGGCGAGCAGGCCGATCGGATGCTCGGCGATCGAGCGCGCCGCTCCCGTCTGGACATTGGACGTGGGACAGATCTCGAGCGGGATGCGCCGGTCGCGGACGTAGGCGGCCAACCGTCCCAAATGGACCGTGCCGTCGCTGTCGGTCTTGATGTCGTCGACGATGCGCACGCCGTGACCGAGCCGCTCCGCGCCACAATGCTGAATCGCCTCCCAAATGGACGCGAGCCCGAACGCCTCACCGGCATGAATGGTGAAATGCGCATTATTCGTCCGCAGGAACTCGAATGCGTCGAGATTTCTGGTAGGCGGAAAACCGTCTTCCGGTCCGGCGATGTCGAACCCGACCACACCGGCGTCGCGGTAGCGGACGGCGAGGCCGGCGATCTCGAGCGCCCTGGCGTGCTGGCGCATCGCGCAGAGCAACGTCCCGACGCGGATCCGGCCGCCGCCGGCCGCCACTCTCCGTTCACCTTCGGCGAACCCGGCCTGAATGGCCTCGACCACCGCATCGAGTGACAGTCCGCGTTCGACGAAGAGTTCTGGGGCGTAACGCACCTCGGCGTAGACGACGCCGTCGACCGCGAGGTCTTCCACCGCCTCGGCGGCCACTCTGACCAGCGCTTCCTCGGTCTGCATGACGCCACAGGTATGCGCGAACGTCTCAAGGTACGAGACGAGGGAGCCGGAATCGGCCGCGTCGCGGAACCACCGGCCGAGTTCGACGGGATCGCTGGTCGGCAAGGCCCGATACCCGGTCTGTTCGGCGAGTTCGGCGACCGTGGCGGGCCGCAATCCGCCGTCCAGGTGGTCGTGGAGGAGAACCTTGGGAGCGCGGGCCAGTACCGCCTCCGGGATGCTGGGTCTGCTGCTTTCAGAGGACATACGTAACGGTAACCAGCCTGTCATTCCCCTACATGGTGGTAACTTCCGCGAGCCGGTTAACCCTCGGCTTTGTCGATCACGGGCTGAATCGGCCATCAGGGGCAGAGCTCGGCATTGTCCGATACCCGGGGGCCATACGCAGAGCAATTTCGCAATGGATAAGCTTCACGTCACGTCCCTCCCATTTCCCCGCCCACGAAGGACACCGCAGTGACCACTGACAACCACATTGCAGCCCCGTCCTTCGACCGGATGCGCAACATGCTGGTGCGCGCGGCCGAAGTGCGTGAGAGCGAACAGCAGCAGATCTTCGACGCGCTCGACGACATCTACGCACGTCTGGCCCCCGTCGACTCGCTCGGCGCGGTGCGCAAGCGGCTCTCGGAGATGCCCGACCGCACCGAGACCAGCGTGCTCGCCGAACGTCTCGACGAGACCATGTCGCGGCTCGAAGCGCAGGACACCGCGATCGCCGCGCTGACCCGCGCCGTCGAAAGCATCGTCGACAAGCTGGCCAAGCCGTTCGCTCAGCTCGACGGCCGCCTCGACGGCATGGCCGCGCGTCTGGAAGGCGTCGGGGGCCGGATGGACGGGCTCGAGGACAAGCTCCAGAACATCCACCGCCGCCTCGACGAGCTCGGCGCGCACCTCGACAAGCAGGACGTGAGGACCGACGCGCTGCCGCAGTCGGTGATCGGGCCGGTGCGCGAGCGCGTCGAGCAGGCCGAGTCCACCTTGCGGGACCGCGTCGACACCGTCGACCGCGAGCTGCGCACCCGCGTCGAGAACCTCGACAAGGCGACCAAGGAAAGCCTCACCGCGAACACCGAGGCGCTGAAGACCGCGCTGACCGAGACCGGCGAGATGATCGACGCCTCGGAGCGCCTCGACGGCCTCGGCGACCGCCTCGAGAAGGTCACCTCGCGACTGGACGACCTGGCCGAGCGGCTCGACAAGGTCGAGGACGGCTTCACCGGGCGCCTCGGCGACCTCGACGGCTCGATCCGCTCCGGCCTGTCGAAGGTCGAGAGCACGCTGCAGAAGCAGCCGGACACCGACTCGGTCGACTCGCTGGTGCGCAAGAGCAACGACGAGTCCGTGCGCCGCATCGGCGGCCAGCTGGACGAGGCCATGGCGACCTTCGCGGAGCTGATGCTCGGCGGCGGACCGGCCGTGCAGCAGATCGCCCCGCCGCCGCCCGCCCCGCGTCAGCCGCGCCGCAGCTCGCGCAACGGCCGGGCGCCCAAGGCGGCCGACGCCAAGGCGAAGGCCGACGGCGCCGACGAGACCACCGACTGACGCTCTCTTAACGCGTGAAGGCCCCCTTCCTCCGGCTCCGCCGAGGGAAGGGGCCTTCACGCTTCTCCGGCCACGACCTGCGTTTAGCGGGCTAATCGCGATCCGCCCACCCTCAGGCATTTCGTCCTCTGGATGCGGCAGGGCCCAACCTCGACGAGGGTGCACGTCCGAGGCCCGGCGGCGGTCGGGCCGGGTCGATGTCCCCAATGTGACATTGGAGGCGCCCAGTGTCCCCAATGCCACATTGGGGACACTGGCTCCCGGCAAGACCCAGCCGCCACGCCCTGCGCCCCAGGCATTTCGTCCTCCGGATGCGGTAGTTGCACGCGCAAGTACCGCATCCAGAGGACTAAATGCGGGCCTTCAGGACACAGGGATCGCGACCAGGGCCGGCACCACCGACAGATCGCGATTAGGGGGCTAAACGCAGGTCAGGGCCGCACGGTCTCCAGGACGAGCGGAGCGGAGGCCGAGGCCTCCGAGGAGACGGCGTAGGCGTCTTCGAGCGCAGCGAGAGCCGAAGGAACAGCCTCCGGCGTATCGGTGTGCAGCTCCAGCAGCGGCTGCCCCGCCGACACCGTGTCGCCCGGCTTCGCCAGGCACAGGACACCCGCCGCGGCCTGCACCGGATCCTCCTTGCGCGCCCGTCCGGCCCCGAGCCGCCAAGCGGCGACCCCGACCGAGTACGCGTCCAAAGACGTCAAGACACCATCCGAAGGCGCCGAGACGACGTGGACGTGCTTAGGCCGCGGCAGCTCCGCCTCGGGATCCCCGCCCTGAGCGGCGATCATCCGGCACCACGTCTCGTAGGCCTTCCCCGACGCGAGCACCGCCGCCGGGTCCACATCGGACAATCCGGCCAGCGCCAGCATCTCCCTGGCCAAAGCCACGGTCAGCTCGACGACGTCGGCCGGGCCGCCGCCGCGCAGCACCTCGACCGACTCCGCGACCTCGATCGCGTTGCCGACGGCATGGCCCAACGGCACGTTCATGTCCGTGATCAGCGCCGTCGTCGCGACGCCGTGCGCGGTCCCGATCTCCACCAGCGTCCGCGCGAGTTCGCGGGCCTGCGGAAGCGTCTTCATGAACGCGCCCGAACCGGTCTTCACATCGAGGACCAGCCCGGCCGAGCCCTCGGCGATCTTCTTGCTCATGATCGAGCTCGCGATCAGCGGGATCGACTCCACCGTCGAAGTCACATCCCGCAGCGCGTACAGCTTCTTGTCCGCCGGAGCCAGCCCGGAGGTCGCCGCGCAGACCACCGCGCCGACCTCGTCGAGCTGCCGGATGATCTCCGATGTCGACAAAGAGGCACGCCAGCCCGGAATCGACTCCAGTTTGTCCAGCGTCCCGCCGGTGTGCCCGAGCCCGCGCCCGGACAGCTGCGGCACGGCCGCGCCGCAGGCCGCGACGAGCGGCGCCAGCGGCAGCGTGATCTTGTCGCCGACCCCGCCCGTCGAGTGCTTGTCGATCGTCGGGCGGCTGACCTTCAGCTCCAGCCGCTCCCCCGACGAGATCATCGCGCCGGTCCAGCGCGCGATCTCGCCGGAGTCCATCCCCCGCAGGAAGATGGCCATCGCGAGCGCGGCCATCTGTTCCTCGGCGATGTCGCCGCGCGTGTACGCGTCGATCGTCCAGTCGATCTGCTCATCGGTGAGCCGTCCACCGTCCCGCTTCGCGCGGATGACGTCGACGGCGGCGAACGCGCTCATGGCAGGTCATCCGGCCCGAACGCGTCCGGCAGCACCGCGGACATCGGCAGGATGCCACTCGGGGTGTCCACCAGGCAGTCGGATCCGCCGTGCTCGAACAGGATCTGACGGCAGCGCCCGCACGGCATCAGCAGATCACCGGCGCCGCTGCGGCAGGCGACGGCGACGAGCTTGCCGCCGCCGGTCAGCCGCAGCTGCCCCGCCATCGTGCATTCCGCGCACATTCCCAAGCCGTACGAAGCGTTTTCGACGTTGCAGCCGACGACGATCCGACCGTCGTCCACCACGCCCGCCACACCGACGTGCAGACCCGAGTACGGCGCGTACGCCGACTTCGCCGCCTCGACGGCCTTAGCCCTCAAGGCTTCCCAGTCGTACTCCGCCATGTCAGTCCTCACCTCGCCGATAGGTGGCGCCGATCGCCTTGGGCGGCCGCAGCCGTTGCGAAGCCACCGCCAGCACGATCAGCGTCACGAAGTGCGCGGTGTACGGGATGAGGTCGCTGGGCAGGTCGTCGTTGGTCCAGTAGATCGCGTACAGCGCGACGGCGCCGACGACACCGAGCGCGGAAGCGATCCACTGACGGCGGAACAACTGCACCGCCACGATCACGGCCAGCAGGATCACCGCGCCGTACAGCAGCGCGAGCACCGCGGTGCCGCCACCGGCGAGCTGGAGGCCGTCCGCGTAACCGAACAGCGCCGCGCCGCCGAGCAGGCCGCCCGGCCGCCAGTTGCCGAAGATCATCGCCGCGAGGCCGATGTACCCGCGGTTGTTGGTCTGGTTCTCCAGATAGTCCGCGCCGCCGGCGAGCAGCACGAGCGACGCGCCACCCATCCCGGCGAGCCCGCCGGAGATGATCATGGCGACGTACTTGTGCAGGTAGACCTTCACGCCGAGGGACTCGGCCGCGACCGGGTTCTCACCGCAGGACCGCAGCCGCAGGCCGAACCGCGTCCGCCACAGCACGAAGTAGCTGATCGGGACCAGCGCGATCGCGATCATCGTCAGCGGCGCGACCTCGGTGACCAGGCCGTTGAGGATGCCGGCGAGGTCGGAGATGAAGACGCGCTGCATCTTCTCCAGATCCGAAAGCCAGTCCGAGAGGAACGTCGCCGAATAGGTGTCGAACTTCGGGACCGGCGGTGACTGGCGCGGGTTCCCCGAAAGCGGGGTGAACACCAGGTTCGCCAGGTACTTCGCGACCCCGAGACCGAGCAGGTTGATCGCCACACCGGAGACGATGTGGTTGACGTTGAAGGTCACCGTCGCGACGGCGTGCAGCAGTCCGCCGAGCGCGCCGAACACGACCGCCGCGATCAGCCCGGCCCAGACACCGCCGTGGTACGCGCCCCAAGCGGCGCCCCAGGTGCCCAGGATCATCATGCCTTCGAGGCCGATGTTGATCACGCCCGCGCGTTCGGCCCAGAGGCCGCCGAGCGCGCAGAGCAGGATCGGCAGCGCCAGCCGCAACGCGGTGTGCGCGGTGTTGGTCGAGGTCAGTGTGTTGACGCCGGTGGCGTACGACGCGATCGCGAGCACACCGACCGCCAGCAGCCCCCAGATGGCTCCCTTGAGCCAGCCGGGCATGCGCCGCTTCGGCGGCTTCACCGGCATGGTGGTCCCACCCGTGTTGGGCGAAAGAACGTCCGCGGTGGTCACACCGCACCTCCCTCGGACACGCTGGAACCCTTGCGGCCGTTGCCTGCCAGCGCGCGACCGACACGACGCTGTTCGGCGGCCAGGTCCGCGCGGCGCACGATCTCGTACGCGATGACGACCGACAGCACGATCACGCCCTGCATGATCGTGGCGATCTCTTTGGACACGTTGATCTGCTCCAGCGACACCGCGGACCGGTCGAGGAACGCCCACAGCAGGGCGCCCAGCGCGATGCCCGCCGGGTGGTTGCGGCCGAGCAGGGCGACCGCGATACCGGTGAAGCCGTACATCTGGGTCGAGGTGATGCCGTAGCTGAAGTCGCGGCCGAGCAGTTCCGGCATCGCGACCAGGCCGGCGACGCCACCGGAAAGCAGCATCGCGATCAGCGTCATCTTCTTGGCGTTCACGCCACCGGCGGCGGCCGCCGTCGTCGATTCGCCGGAGGCCTTCAGCTCGAACCCGAACCGGGTCCGGTTGAGCATGAACCAGTAGGCCGCGCCGATCAGCGCCGCGATGAACACGAAGCCGAACAGCTCACCGGAAAGGATCGGGATCCCCGGGATCCGGCCGGTCTCGGCGATCTCGCGGGTGGCGATGTTGTTGCCGGTCTGCACGCCGAACTGGTCCGCGTTGACCAGGAACGCCACGATGCCGCCGACGATCGCGTTCAGCATGATCGTCGAGATGACCTCGGAAACACCGCGGGTCACCTTCAGCACGGCCGGGATGGCCGCGTACAGCATGCCGCTGGCCACCGCGACGACCAGGATCGCCAGCACGTGGATCACCGGCGGCAGCTGCAGCGCCCCGCCGATGATGGCGGTGACGATGGCGGCGAACCGGTACTGACCTTCGACACCGATGTTGAAGAGGTTCATCTGGAAGCCGATGGCCACCGCGAGCCCGGACAGGTAGTAGACCGTCGCGAGGTTCACCGTGTCGACGGCGGTCGAGCCCTTGAAGAGCTGGCCGATCATCGTGCCGTAGGCCTGGAGCGGGTCGGCGCCCGAGATGATCAGCGCGATGGCCGTCAGGATGACCGCGAATACGATCGCGAGCAGAGGCGGCAGCAGCCTCGTACGCCAGCTACTCACGTTGCACCTTCTTCAGTGTCTTCGGAGGCACCCGTCATCGCGGAGCCCAGTTCCTGCGGGGTCACGGTCGCGGGGTCGGCCTCGCCGACCAGTCGTCCGCGCAGCATGACCTGAATGGTGTCGGAAAGCCCGATCAGCTCGTCGAGGTCGGCCGAAACCAGCAGCACGGCCAGCCCGGCCGCGCGCGCCTGGCGGATCTGTTCCCAGATCAACGCCTGCGCGCCGACGTCGACACCGCGCGTGGGATGCGACGCGATCAGCAGCACCGGGTTGCCGGAAAGCTCGCGCCCGACGATCAGCTTCTGCTGGTTACCACCCGAAAGCGCGGCGGCGGGGACATCGATGCCCGGCGTGCGGACGTCGTACTCCTCGACGATGCGGCGGGTGTCCTCCCGCGCCCCGTCGATGTCGAGCAACTGTCCTTTCGCGACCGGCTTGCGGGTCTGGTAGCCGAGGATCCGGTTGACCCACAAGGGTTGCCTGAGCAGAAGGCTGTGCCGTGTGCGGTCTTCGGCGATGTAGCCGATCCCGGCCTCGCGGCGGGCGAGCGTCCCCAGTTTGTGCAGCTCGACGGTCTTGCCGTCGGCCCCGGTCAGTTCGATCCGGCCGCCGCCCTTGCGCATGCCCATGATCGTCTCGACGAGTTCGGTCTGGCCGTTGCCTTCGACGCCGGCGATCCCGAGCACTTCACCCGCGTGCACGGTGAAGGAGATGTGGTCGAGCACGTTGCGCTCGGAGCCCTCGACGCTCAAGCAGACGTCGTCCAGGCGGAGGACCGGCCGATCGGTCACAGTGGACTCACGGGTCTCCGGACTGGGCAGCTCCGTGCCGACCATCATCTCGGCCAGCTGACGTGAGGTGATCGTCTTCGGATCCGCCGTGCCGACGGTGGTGCCGCGCCGGATCACGGTGACCGTGTCGGCGATCGCGCGCACCTCGTCGAGCTTGTGCGAGATGAAGATGAAGGTGAAGCCGTCCTTCTGCATGGCGCGGACGGTCTCGAACAGCGCGTCGACCTCCTGCGGGACGAGCACCGCGGTGGGCTCGTCGAGGATGATGATCCGGGCGCCGCGGTAGAGCACCTTCACGATCTCCACGCGCTGGCGGTCGGCGACGCCGAGTTCTTCGAGCAGCGCGTCCGGCCGGGCGTGCAGGCCGACGCGTTCGGCCAGCTCCGCCAGCTTCGCCCTGGCCGCGCGGCCGATGCCGTGCAGGTTCTCCGCGCCGAGGAAGACGTTCTCCCCGACGGTCAGGTTGTCGGCCAGCATGAAGTGCTGGTGGACCATCCCGATCCCGGCCTTGATGGCGTCCTGCGGGTTGCGCAGTTTCACCGGTTCGCCGTTGATCGCGATGTCGCCCTCGTCCGGCTGCTGCATGCCGTAGAGGATCTTCATCAGGGTCGATTTGCCCGCGCCGTTTTCGCCGCAGACAGCGTGCACCTCGCCCTTGGTGACGGTGAGGTTGACGTCGGAGTTGGCGACGACACCGGGGAACCGCTTCGTGATCCCGGTCAGCTGCACGGCCGGTTCACCCCGGTCGGGGGCGTCGGTGACCTCGGCCTGGGGAGCGCTCATGAAAAGCCATCCAGTTCTGGGTAAACAGGTTGGGGCTCGGAAGGGGTTACCCTCCCGAGCCCCGTACCTGGTGAAGCTTACTTCTGCGGCTTGTCCGAGACGGTGATCGCCCCGGAGACGATCTGCGCCTTGTACCCGTCGAGGACGTCCTTGATGTCGTCGACCTTGCCACCGGAGGTGGCGTAGCCGATGCCGTCGACCTTGAGGTCGAACCGCTTCGGCAGCGACGTCAGGTCGCCCTTCGCCAGCGCGCGCAGGTAGTCGAACACCGCCACGTCGACGCGCTTGAGCATCGAGGTGATGATGACGTCCTTCGACGCCTCGACCGTCTTCTGGTTGTACTGGTCGGAGTCGACGCCGATGGCGAACGCGTTGTTCGACTTCGCGGCCTCGAAAACGCCCTTACCGGAGGCGCCGGCGGCGTGATAGATCACGTCCGCGCCCTTGGCGATCTGGGCGGCGGCCTTCACGTTGCCCTTCGCCGGGTCCTGGAACCCGGAGAAGTCACCGGCCGGGGTGAGGTACTCGTCCTCGATCTTGGCCTTGGTCGAAGCGGCCTTCACACCCTGGAGGAAGCCGGCCTCGAACTTCTGGATCAGCGGCGTGTTCACGCCACCGACGAAGCCGACGTGGCACTTCTTCGACTTGTAGGCGGCGGCGACACCGGCCAGGAACGAGCCCTGCTCCTCGGCGAAGACGAGCGAGGTGACGTTCGGGGCCTTGACGGAGTCGTCGTCGACGATCGCGAACTGGGTGTTCGGGTACTTCGGCGCGATGGCGCCGACGGCCTTGGCGTAGGCGAAGCCGACCGCGATGATCGGGCTGAAGCCCTGCGAAGCGAGCTGGTCGAGACGCTGCGACTTGGCGGCCTCGTCCTCGGTCGCGGCGGCGGTGCTTTCGGTGACCGTCGTGACGCCGAGCTCGGCCTTCGCCTTGTCGGTACCGGCGGCGGCGGAGTCGTTGAACGACGCGTCGCCGCGGCCGCCGACGTCGAAGGCCAGCGCGACCTTGAGCTTGCTGCCGTCGACCTTCTCGGTCGACTGCGCGGAGCTGCTCGACGCGGCCGGCGCGGCGGGCGGCTTCGGCGCCGTCACGCAGCTGGCGGACTGGTCCCCAGAGCCCGCGTTGTTGTTGTTCCCCGCACCTGAATCCTTCGCGCATCCGGCCAGTACCAGAGCACCGGCCATGGCGGCGGCGGCCAGCGCGGTTCCACGCATGCGACGCAACGTGTGTCTCCCTCCCCGCTGATCCAGCGGATGGTCCGAAGAAAGCGACCCGGCGACGCTGCCGGGTTCGACCGAGAGACGGTACCTAACGGCCGCTTTGCCGCCATAGGAAAGGCACGCTACGTAACACAAACGTTTACTCATGAGTCGTACGCGCGACGAATGGAGTACTCACCGTGATCACAACGGAGTAATCGCAGGCAGCACTCGGCCCACCGGCCGCGGGGAAGACCCAAGATCGTCACGCACCGTTCAGGGTGCCCCCCGACAACCCTCGCGTCCACAGTGGACGAACCGGTGAGTTACCGGCCCGCATCACCCGATCGGGCAAGGGTCCCGATGTCTGGTCCATCACACAGAGGAACCCGGAGGTGAGCCCACCGTGAGGTGCGGGTCTAGCATCCCTGGTATCCACGCTCGATGACCATGATCTCGGCACCGTCGCCGGAGCCGTCCCCAGGTGGACGTCCCGGCGGCAGGCGCGGAAACCAGCGGTCAACGGGCCCAAGCCATGACGTTGGAGGCCGTTCACCGATGTCCACCACGGCTAGCACCGCCACCGAGGCGGCCGCGAGCGATCGGGCGGGTGCCTCACGCCGGCAAGGGACCTTCTACCGGGGCGACCCCGGTATGTGGTCCTGGGTGCTGCACCGCATCACCGGCGTGCTGACATTCTTCTTCCTTTTCGTGCACGTGCTCGACACCGCGCTCGTGCGCGTGTCGCCCGACACGTACAACGAGGTCATCGAGACCTACAAGACCCCGCTGGTCAACCTCCTCGAGGTCGGCCTGGTCGGCGCGGTGCTGTTCCACGCGCTCAACGGCATCCGGGTCATGCTGGTCGACTTCTGGGAGAAGGGACCGAAGTTCCAGAAGCCGATGCTCTGGACCATCCTGGCCATCTGGGTCGTGGTGATGATTCCCGGTGCCTTCTTCATGATGAAGCGCACCGTCGAAGTTATGTTCGGGGGGCACTGACCATGGCAACCGAAGTTCTCGCACTCGACAAGCCGCGTTCGCCGAAGCGCCCGGCCGCCCGCCGCAGCAACTTCGAGCTCTACAGCTGGCTGTTCATGCGCATCTCGGGCCTCGCGCTGGTCGTGCTGGTGCTCGGCCACCTGTTCATCATGAACATCCTCGACGGTGGCGTGCACCGCATCAACTGGGGCTTCGTCGCCGGCCGCTGGGCCTCGCCGTTCTGGCAGTTCTGGGACCTGTCGATGCTCTGGCTCGCCGAGATCCACGGCGGCAACGGGCTGCGGACGATCATCGACGACTACGCCCGCAAGGACAGCACCCGGTTCTGGCTGAAGATCGTGCTCTACGTCTCGATGGTGCTGATCCTCGCCGTCGGCACGATGGTGATCTTCACCTTCGATCCCGGCATCTCGGCCAACTGACGGCCCCACCACACACGTAAAGCGGAGTTCTCAATGCAGTTCCACAAGTACGACGTGGTGATCGTCGGCGCCGGTGGCGCCGGCATGCGCGCGGCCATCGAATCCGGCCAGCGTGCCCGCACCGCGGTCCTCACCAAGCTCTACCCGACGCGTTCGCACACCGGCGCCGCCCAGGGCGGTATGTGCGCCGCGCTGGCGAACGTCGAAGAGGACAACTGGGAGTGGCACACCTTCGACACGATCAAGGGCGGCGACTACCTGGTCGACCAGGACGCCGCCGAGATCATGGCGAAGGAAGCCATCGACGCGGTCCTCGACCTCGAGAAGATGGGCCTGCCGTTCAACCGGACCCCCGAGGGCAAGATCGACCAGCGCCGTTTCGGCGGGCACACCCGTGACCACGGCAAGGCCGCGGTGCGCCGCGCCTGCTACGCCGCGGACCGCACCGGGCACATGATCCTGCAGACGCTCTACCAGAACTGCGTCAAGCACGGCACCGAGTTCTTCAACGAGTTCTACGTGCTCGACCTGGTGCTGACCCCGGACGAGGACGGCAACCCGATCGCGTCCGGCGTCGTCGCCTACGAGCTGGCGACCGGTGAGCTGCACGTCTTCCAGGCGAAGTCGATCGTGTTCGCCACCGGCGGCGCGGGCAAGATCTTCAAAACGACGTCGAACGCGCACACCCTCACCGGTGACGGCCTCGGCATCATCTTCCGCAAGGGCCTGCCGCTGGAGGACATGGAGTTCTTCCAGTTCCACCCGACAGGTCTGGCCGGGCTCGGCATCCTCATCTCCGAGGCCGTGCGCGGTGAGGGCGGCATCCTCCGCAACGCCGACGGCGAGCGGTTCATGGAGCGCTACGCCCCCACCATCAAGGACCTCGCGCCGCGCGACATCGTCGCCCGGTCGATGGTGCAGGAAGTGCTGCAGGGCCGCGGTTGCGGGCCGAACAAGGACTACGTCGTCCTCGATGTCACGCACATCCCGGAAGAGACGCTGAACGCGAAACTGCCGGACATCATGGAGTTCTCGCGGACGTACCTGGGCGTCGACCCGGTGACCGAACCGGTGCCGGTGTTCCCGACCTGCCACTACGTGATGGGCGGTATCCCGACCAACGTCCACGGCGAGGCGTTGCGGGACAACGAGAACGTCATCCCCGGCCTGTACGCCGCGGGTGAGGTGGCGTGTGTGTCCGTGCACGGCTCGAACCGGCTGGGCACCAACTCGCTGCTCGACATCAACGTGTTCGGCCGCCGCGCCGGCATCGCCGCCGCGGAGTACGCGTTGGCGCACGAGCACATCGAGCTGCCGGAGAACCCGACTCGCGTGGTGGAAGACCAGCTCGCGCTGCTGCTTTCGGAACACGGTGACGAGCGCGTCGCCGACATCCGCACCGAGCTGCAGCGGACCATGGACTCGCACGCCTCGGTGTACCGCACCGAGGACACGCTCAAGCAGGCGCTGACCGACGTGCAGGCGCTGAAGGAGCGGTACAGCCGGATCACCGTGTCGGACAAGGGGAAGCGGTACAACACCGACGTCCTCGAGGCCGTCGAGCTGGGCTTCCTGCTCGAACTGGCCGAGGTCCTCGTCGTCGGCGCCCTGGCGCGCAAGGAATCCCGCGGCGGGCACGCGCGCGAGGACTACCCGAACCGCGACGACACGAACTTCATGCGGCACACCATGGCCTACAAGCAGGGTGAAGGCCTGACGGCCGACGTCCGCCTCGACTACAAGCCGGTGACCTTCACCCGCTACGAACCGATGGAGCGGAAGTACTGATGACCACGGCCACCCCCGAGAAGTCGGAGGCCGTGTCCTCCGACCACACGCCGATCACCGTCACGCTGAAGATCCTCCGGTTCAACCCCGAAGTCGACACCGAGCCGCACTGGGAGTCCTACGACGTCCCGGCGCAGCGCACCGACCGGCTGCTGAACCTGCTCTTCTACGTGAAGGACTACATCGACGGGACGTTCTCGTTCCGGCGCTCGTGCGCACACGGCGTCTGCGGTTCCGACGCGATGCAGATCAACGGCATCAACCGGCTGGCGTGCAAGGTCCTGATGAAGGACCTGCTGGAGACCAACGGCAAGAAGACGACCATCACCATCGCGCCGATCAAGGGTCTGACCACGCTCAAGGACCTTTACGTCGACATGGACCCGTTCTTCGAGGCGTACAAGGCCGTCAAGCCGTACCTCATCGCCTACGGGAACGAGCCCACGCGCGAGCGGATCCAGTCGCAGGCCGACCGCGACCGGTTCGACGACACGACCAAGTGCATCCTGTGCGCCTGCTGCACGTCCTCGTGCCCGGTGTACTGGAACGACGGCTCGTACTTCGGCCCGGCCGCGATCGTCAACGCGCACCGGTTCATCTTCGACTCGCGTGACGAAGGCGCCGAAGAGCGTTTGGACATCCTGAACGACTCCGAAGGTGTCTGGCGCTGCCGGACGACGTTCAACTGCACCGATGCCTGCCCGCGCGGCATCCAGGTCACGAAGGCGATTCAGGAAGTGAAGCGCGCTCTGCTCTTCAAGCGCGTCTGACCACTCCTCGCTGCGTGGCGTGCTGCACCCCAGGGCAGCGCGCCACGCAGAGCCTGCCAAGCAGGACGCGGTTTTGGCGGTAGCCTGACCCCGTGCCGACCACTACACACTCCGCGTTCGCTCCCGCTGCGCATCGCCATCTCGACGATGCGGAATACCTGCACAAAGCCAAGCGCTGGGCGAACGCGGATCACCTGACTGGTTTCGCAGCGGAATGCGGCCTCAAGGCCATCCTGATTTCATACCTCGGCGGGAAGCTGACCGAGAAAGGTATGCCAACTCACGACCACATCCCATCCGGCAGTAAAACCTACGGTCACATCGATCGACTTTGGGATCAGCTCGGCGCTACAGTCGCAGGAAGAAATGCGGCACAGTACAGCGCGTTGATCTCGGCTCCGAATCCATTCGCTGCCTGGAAGGTCGATGAGCGCTACAGTGACAGTACACATATTGACGAAACTCGCGTCACGCAACATCTAGCACAAGCCAAGCGGATCCTTAGCCTCCATGAGCAAGCACAAATCAACGGGGCATTACTATGACGATCAGGTTCGACGCAGCTTGGAACAACGTGATCGAAGTTGCTGACAATGCCAGTCGAAGTGGTCTTGAAGTTGTCGTTGTTCGCGACATACTCGGGCGAATTTCCATATTCGTAGACGGCGATACATCCTTGTCCGTCAGTGAGCTCTCTGAAAAAGTAAATAGGGCCGCAGGGAACTTCGCAGCATCAAAGCCCGTGGTCCTCGCATCTGAACTCTTTGATCGCGACGCAGTGATGAAATCACCCGACCTCATAACGATCTCAACAGGTCCAGGTCCCAGGAAGCTCTCGTTCCTTGAACGAGGAATAGTTGGGGCCGACTGGACCAGATCCAACGAACCCTCTCGCTTGCGCCGAGCCGCCCTCTACGGCTTCAAGGGGGGAGTTGGAAGGTCAACTGCTACTTTTATGCTGGCCCAGCATCTTGCCAACCTCGGCAAGTGCGTACTAGTGATTGACTTAGACCTTGAATCACCAGGCGTGAGCGCGCTGGCGCAAGATTTCAACGACCTATCCGAGCACGGCATAGTGGATTTCCTTATCGAATCCACCGTGAACAACACAGAAGATTTACAAATTGTAAGCAGAAGTCAAGTAATACAAGGGGAAAATAATGGCGAGGCATGGCTTGCCCCTGCGGGCGGACGGAATCTTTCCGGCTACCTCGCCAAGCTGAATCGAATTTACGCCGACCTTCCGGGCGACGAAACACATCAACCGAAGAGCTTTTCGGCCAGGATAGACGAAGCAATACGAAGCGCCGAGGATGCCGTTACAGAACTTAGTCGCACACCTGACGTCGTGCTACTCGATAGCCGCGCTGGCGTGCACGATATCGCCGCCGTCGTGCTTACCCAACTTAGCTCAATCAACTTCCTATTTGGTGCCGACAGTCCTCAAACATGGACAGGGTATCGCATCCTGTTCGAGCAATGGAAAATTGCCGGAAAGGCACGGGAGCTAGGCGAGAAGCTTCAAATGGTTTCTTCTCTGACGCCCGATAAGGACCGCGAAAATTACCTGTCAAGTTTTCGCGATCATGCCCAAGAAGCCTTCGCCGAGACACTCTATGAGGAGACCGAGGGCAGCCAGCTGGATGCCTTTAACTTCTCAGTCGACGACGTAAGCGCACCTCACTCCCCATTGCCAATTTCTTTCAATTCGGATCTAGTGGCACTTGATCCGACCAGGCAGCCAAATTGGCACAGGCAACAACTTATCCAAGCGGCATTTAAAGATTTCCTTACACCTGCCGCCGATCTCATACTTGGATACGACCAATGAACGATTTAACAACCCACCAGTACCGGAAGCTGCTCGAAACAGCCCTCCCGATTACCGCAGATTCCGACACCACAGAAGTTCAGCGGGAAACTCTCTTTACACCAGGAAGCCATCGGAGCGCATTGGAGCCAGACGTCACCGTCGTAAAAGGTGGGCGAGGCGTCGGAAAAACCCATTGGTTCAAGGCTCTTATGAACGCCGACCTGAGGGAAATTGCAGCCAAGGACTACCAACTCCCCAGGCTGCTCAAGGTTGAATCTCTCGCCGGCTACGGCTCAGCCCTTGCTCCTGCCCAGTACCCCAGCACGCGATCCCTCGAAAAGCTGACTTCTTCCGGAGTGCCCCCCGTCGACATCTGGACCGTGGTCGCACTTAAGGCACTCGGCGTACCCGCAGTCAACAACCTCGACAACTGGGAGTCTCGCGCTGCATGGATTAAAAAAACCAGGAAGAAGTTGAAGTCGCACTGGCGGACGCAGATCAGGAAGCCGGCAGAAACGGGATTACAAGGCTTTTTCTATTCGATGCCCTGGATCGACTACATGGAAACCGGCAGCAAGCCGACCAACTCGCTGGCGGAATTCTCGAATTTGCCCTTAACTTGCGGCTAACTACCCGAAATTTGCGCGCAAAAGTATTCATTCGACATGACATGCTCGAAAGCGCGCAGGGAAACTTTCCTGATGCGTCGAAGCTGGTTTCAAACGCCACCGACCTAACGTGGTCTCAGGTCAACCTCTACGGACTCTTATTTCAACATCTGGGAAATGCGGATACAACAGAGTCCGCCATGTTTCGCCAAATAGACCCAGGCTGGCAGGAACGCAACGATCGCCACATACCCCCCGAGTCATTGGTTACAGATTCAAATACGCAACAGCGGACTTTCATTCGCCTAGCCGGACGCTTCATGGGAACCAATCATCGAAAGGGACACACCTACACCTGGCTTCCCAACCATCTCGCTGACGGAAATGGACAGACCAGTCCTCGCAGCTTCCTCGTCGCGCTTCGGACGGCTGCGGAGCAAACAGGCAGTACGCATTCCACTCACGAGTATGCTCTTCACTGGGATGCCATCAAGCAGGGTGTCCAGGTTGCTTCCAGAACCCGCGTAAGCGAAATTCAAGAGGACATACGGTGGATCAAGACCGCAATTGATCCTCTGCAAGGCCTCCAGGTGCCCATCGAACAAAGCGACGTCATCGCACGCTGGTCAGAGGTGAAGCTATCCGAGATGCTCGCCAACTTTGCGGAACAACCCGACGATGATATCAATGTTCGAACTGGCCCAGCGAACCCAAACAGCTACCCGAAACTAATTGCTGAGCTTATCGGGCTGGGCCTGATGACGCGTCGAGCGAACGGGAAACTAGATCTTCCAGATGTATACCGGATCGCGTTCGACTTGGGTCGTAAGGGTGGTGTTCCGCGAGTACGTACGTGATGGTCCGCCAGGTTAGCCGACGGACCATCACATACTTCCGCTACCGAACTACTTCACCGCGTCCAGAGCGTTGACGCGGCCGTGGCCGTAGTACGAGTTGTCCTTCTCCGGACCTTCACAGACCGGCGCCGCAGTCCCGCACGGAACCGCATCCGCCTGGTGCTCCAGCAGCCACCTCAGCGCCGCGGGCGGAGCGTGCCGGAAACGGGACGCCAGCAGCGCGGCGACACCGGCGACGTGCGGAGACGCCATCGAGGTGCCGCACTTGGCGCCGTACCCGCCGTTGAAGATGGTCGACAGCGGGCAACCCACCCCCTGGCCGACGGGCGGCAGCTGGGCGCGGTCGCCGCCGGGGGCGGTGACCGAAACGTCGTCACCGTAGTTGCTGTACGACGACTTCGTGCCCGCGTAGCCGATGGCCGAGACGTTGACGACGCCGTCGATGGCCTTGGGCAGGATGCCGCAGCTCTCGTCGACCGGGTGCGGACGGTTCGGGTCGGTGGTCTGCTCGTCCGGGTCGAAACCGCTGTTGCCGGCGGCGGCGACGTTCAGCACGCCGCGGCCGGTCGAGTAGGACACCGCGCGGCGGACGGCCTCGTACGCGGCCGCGTCGCCCGGCTCCTTCGAGCAGTAGAACATGCCCGGGTCGATGTAGTAGCTGTTGTTCGTGACCGGGAAGCGGTGCTTCGCCGCCCACATGAACCCGCACACCGCGGCCTCGGGGAGGATCAGGCCGTCGTCGTTCACGACCTTCACCGACGCCAGCTTGACGCCGGGCGCGACACCGGTGAAGCCGCGTGCGGCGTCCTTGCCCGCGATCGTGCCGGCGACGTGCGTGCCGTGGTCGGAGTTCGTGGGTGCCCAGGCGGCGGGCGTGGTGTCGGGCGCGCCGCTGTTGCAGCCTGCCGACACCTTCGGGTCGAGGGCCGCCTTCAGCGCGGGGTGGGTGGGCTCGATGCCCGAGTCCAGCACGCCGACGGTCACCGACCGGCTGCCACCGGAGATCTTGTTCGCCTCGGGAGCCTGGATCGCCCGCATGTCCCACTGCTGGGCCGACAGGTCCTCTTCGAGGGCGACGCTGGTGGTCTCTTCGTTTTCCTTGGTGTCGACCACGGCGGAGCGGGTCGAGCGGGTGGTGGCCGCGGGCGGGAACGCGACGTCACGGCCGCCCGAGTAGGCGCGGAAGACGCCGATCTTCGCCTGGAAGTCGGCGTTGCGCGAGGTCGCGACCGCGACCCCGATCTCCGGGTAGTACGCGACCTTCTCGCCGCACTTGGCGCGCAGTTCGTTGTCGACCTTGCGCTCCGGGGTGCGCGGGTCGTAGAGCACCACGTAGTTGAACGGGGCGCTCGCGGTGTCGCACTGCGGCGCGGGCGCGGCGCTCGCCGACGGAGCCGCGAACACGCTTCCCGCCGCCGCCGCGACGAGCGCGGGGACGAGCAGGCGTCTGATCCGGGACATTCCACCTCCATGATTCGGTGGAGTGAACGTAAGGGAGCCGAAGGCCGTCCACCACCGTCAAAAGGACGACAAACCTGATCAGGCGTCAGCCTTTTCCGCGCCCCGTGACTCGGCGCCACGCAGCGTGCGCAGACCGATGAGCCCGATGATGGTGCCGAGCACGAACGAGACGACCGTCAGCACGGCGTGCACGATGAAGTAGGCGGTGGGCGAGCCGTCCGCGGCCCAGGCGCGGTCACTGTCCCAGAGGTTCTTGGCGAACGTGATCCAGATGATCCACGACCACACGCCGAAACCCAGCAGGAACATCGAAGTACCTCGCGAAATGCGCATGCCCCTGAGTATGCAGCGAGCCCGGCGACGCTACATTGCTCGGGTGCACAGCGCTATCTCCCGGTCGCTCCTGGTCCTCGTTTCCGGTGTGCTCGCCCTCGCGGTGACGCCGGTGGCCACAGCCGCCCCGAAGCCACCAGCCCAGGCGCAGCCGTGCGCGAACAAGGTGACGCCTCCCCCGCCCGTCGACACCTCCGAGAAACCGCGCCCCGGCGAGGCCGCTCCGGCGCCGCTGCCGGTGCCGCCGGTTCCGGTGGGCGGCGACCGGATGGCCGAATGCGGGCTCGTGCTCCCGAAGCGTGCGCTGAACCCGCCCGAGGGGAACACCTCCGCGTCGTGGGTGCTGCAGGATCTCGACACCGGCGACGTCATCGCGGCGAAGGATCCGCACGCCCGTCAGCGGCCGGCGTCGCTGATCAAGGTCCTGCTCGGGCTGGTCGTGGTCACCGAGCTCCCGCCCGCCAAGATCGTCGTGCCGACCAAGGAGGACGCCGAGCAGGAGTGCACCTGCATGGGCATCGCCGCGGGCGGTCAGTACACAGTGGACCAGCTGTTGCACGGACTGCTGATGCACTCGGGTAACGACGCGGCGCACGCGCTCTCCACCGTGCTCGGCGGCCTGGACGCGACCCTCGCGAAGATGAACGCGCTGGCCACCCGGATCGGTGCCACGGACACCCGGGCCGCCACACCGTCCGGGCTCGACGGCCCCGGTATGTCGACCTCCGCCTACGACATGAGCCTGATCTTCCACTACGCGATGAAGAACCCCGAATTCGCCAAGGTGGTCAAGACCAAGAGCTTCGAAGTCCCGGCCACCGCGGGAAAACCGGTCGTCACGATCTACAACGACAACAAGCTCCTCGGCAGCTATCCCGGGTTCACCGGCGGGAAGACCGGCTTCACCGACGACGCGCGCCACACCTACGCCGGCAGCGCGGTCCAGAACGGCCACCGGGTCGGGGTCGTGATGCTGCGCGCCGAGCAGCGTCCGACCCGGGTCACCGAGCAGGCCGCGAAGCTCCTCGACTACGGCATCGCGCTGCGCGAGTCCAAGGCCGAATCGGTGGGACGCATCGAATACCGGTCACCGGAAACGGTGAACGCGGACCCGGCCAACGCCGCGCCGAACGCCGATGGCGCGGCGAACAGCGGAGCGGCGGCCGCGGCCGAAGACCCGTTCGGCGTGACGGGCTGGATCATCACGCTGGTCGTCTTCCTGATCATCGTGGCGTCGTTCGTCGTCGGCCACCAGCGCAAGAAGGCCATGGCCGGCGAATAACGTCAGGACTTGCGACGGCCGAACCAGCCCAGGAGCGCGCCGGTCGCGAAAGCCCCGCCGACGGCGCCGAGCCCGGGGCCCTGCTGAACGGTCACCCGCGGGTGGATCAGCACCGGGGCAGGTGGCTCGATGACCGTCTTCAGGTTCTCTTTCGCCGTCGCCGTCCACGCGGTGACGAACAGCAGGAACCGCGAAACGAGGTTCGCGAACACGAGCAGGCCGATCACCGGGCCGAACAAGGTGAACGCCGGTGATTTCGTGACGCTGCCGAGGTAAACGGTCGCGGCCTGCTGGAGCACGACGAAACCGACCGCGGCGAAGATCGCGCCTTTGACCGCGCTGCGCAGCGCGACATGCTCACGCGGAAGCCTCGCGATGACCCACAGGAAGACCAGGGTGTTCGCGAGCAGGCCGAGCAGGATCGTCGCGGCCTTCAACAGGAACACGGCCCAGCCCTGGTTCTCGAGGCCGACCAGTTCGAGCAGGAACCGCCCGACGCCGCTGCCCGCGGCGGTGAGCCCGAACGAGATCACCAGCGCGACCCCGAGCCCGACGAGGGACAGCAGATCCTTGATGGTGGTCGAAACCAGCGGGAGCTTCTGCTTTTCCTGCCCCCATTGGGCGGTCAGCGCGTCACGCAGGTTCGACATCCAGCCGACCCCCGAGTACAGGGCGAGCAGCAGGCCGAACACCCCGATACCGCCGCCGGAGTCCAGCGCCGCCTTGATGATGCTGCCGACGAGATCGTTCAGCCCTTCCGGGACCGACTTCTTGATGCCGTCGACGAGCTGGTTCGTCACCACCTGGTCACCGGCGAGCACGATCTTGATGATCGCGAAGGCGACCATCAAGATCGGGATCACCGAAAGCACGCTGAAGTAGGTGATGGCGGCGGCATAGTGATTGCCGTAGCGCTCGGTGAAGGCGTCGTTGGCCCGGATGAGGTGATCGAGCCAGCCGTACTTCCGCCTCAGGCGCGTTAACAGCTTGTCCTGTTCCGGCTTCGCGCCGTCATCATTCGCCACCGTCAAACGCTAACCACACCGCGACGACATCGCAGCGCGAATCAGCCCGCCGGGGGAAGGAACCCGATGTTCTCGTAGACGTTCCGCAAAGTCACCGAAGCGACTTCCCTGGCTCGTTGCGCACCGAGCGCCAAGGCCTTGTCGAGCTCGGCGACGTCGTCCAGATAGGACTGGACGCGTTCCTGCACCGGCGTGACCCAGTCGACGAACGCCTCCGCGACCCCCTTCTTCAGGTCGCCGTAGCCCTTGCCCTCGTACGAGTTCTCGAGTTCGGCGACCGGCTGGTCGGTCAGCGCGGAGAGGATCGTCAGCAGGTTCGAGACGCCCGGCTTGTTCTCGGCGTCGAAGACGATCTCGCGGCCGGTATCCGTGACCGCCGAGCGCACCTTCTTCGCCGACTTCTTCGGTTCTTCGAGCAGCTCGATGAGGCCGTTGCCGGTCGACGAGGACTTGCTCATCTTCGCGGTCGGGTCCTGCAGGTCGTAGATCTTCGCCGTGTCCTTGACGATATGCGGCTCCGGCACGGTGAACGTCTTGCCGTAGCGGTTGTTGAACCGCTGCGCGAGGTTGCGCGTCAGCTCCAGATGCTGCCGCTGGTCCTCGCCGACGGGAACCTCGTTCGCCTGGTACAGCAGGATGTCGGCGGCCTGCAGGACCGGGTACGTGAACAGGCCGACACTGGCGCGATCCGTGCCCTGCTTCGCGGCCTTGTCCTTGAACTGCGTCATCCGGCTCGCTTCGCCGAACCCGGTCTGGCACTCCAGCACCCAGCCCAGCTGGGCGTGCTCGGGCACGTGGCTCTGGACGAACAGCGCGCTGCGGGCCGGGTCGACCCCGAGCGCGAGCAGCTGCGCGGCCGAGCGGCGCGTGCGATCGCGCAGCACCTTCGGATCCTGCTCGACGGTGATCGCGTGCAGGTCGACGACCATGTAGAAGGTGTCATGGGTGTCCTGCAGCCGAACCCACTGCCGCAGCGCGCCCAGGTAGTTGCCGAGGTGGAACGAGTCGGCGGTCGGCTGGATCCCGGAGAGCACGCGCGGGCGCTTCTGTTCGTCGGACACGCCCGGATTCTCTCAGGCCACGCCGCGGCGGGTCATCCGGCCTCGTCCCGGCCGAACGGTCTAAACGGTTAAACGCCACATACTTCCGACGGTTCTGGGCACGGTGCCCGATTCCTAGCGTTCAAGGCACCGGATCTTCCGGCCACACCGAAGGAGAACCCAGATGAAGGCACGATCCCTACTGATGGGCTTGGCCATGGCGGCCGCGGCCGTCTTCTCGCTTTCCGGCGTCGCGGCGGCGGCCGAGCCCACCGGAGGCGTCCAGCCGAACATCGTCGGCGGCGGCAACGCGACCCAGGTCTACTCGTTCATGGTGTCCCAGCAGTCGAGCTCCGGCGGCCACCAGTGTGGTGGCTCACTGATCAGCTCGACCTGGGTGGTCACCGCGGCGCACTGCGGCACGCCGTACCAGGTGCGCGTCGGCACCACGAACCGCACCAGCGGCGGCACCGTCGCCCGCGTGGCCCAGCGCATCGCCCACCCGAGCGCCGACCTGGCGCTGCTGCGTCTCTCGACGGCGGTGTCGCAGGCGCCGGTCACGATCGCCGCTTCGTCCGGGGCCGTTGGCACCGCGACGCGGATCATCGGCTGGGGCCAGACCTGCCCCGTCCGCGGTGGTTGTGGCGCCCCGATCAACCTCCAGGAGCTGAACACCTCGATCGTCGCCGACAGCCGGTGCCTCGGCATCAACGGCGCCAGCGAGATCTGCACCAACAACCCCAACGGCAACTCGGGTGCCTGCTATGGCGACTCGGGCGGCCCGCAGGTCAAGCAGGTCAGCGGTGTCTGGCAGCTGGTCGGCGCCACCAGCCGCGCCGGGAACAACAGCAGCACCTGCGCGACCGGGCCGTCGATCTACGTGGACGTCCCCTACTTCCGCAGCTGGATCCGCACCAACTCCGGCGTCTGATCCGGTCCCCGCGTCACCCCACCGTCCCCGGGGGCGACGCGGGCCCAGCCGGTTCAGCAAGGAACCGTGCGGAAGTTCGAAGAGCCGCTCCAGCAGCGCGACCGCCTTCAGGGAGTCGCATCGCTCGGGGCGGCTTCTTCCTGTCCGCCAGTAGCTCAAGGTCGCGACGCTGACCCGGACACCCTCCAGGGCGAGCCGGTGCCGGATCCGGTCGAGGCCGAGGCCGCTGTCCGTGATCGCCCGGTCCAGGGCGCGGGGGAAGGGGTCACCGGGCCGGCTGCGACGCCGTGTCACCGTCATGGACCCGAGCGTGGCGATCAGCGAGCGGCTAAACAATCCGGGCCGGACTAGGTGTACCTACCCAAGAAATCCGCCGACCTGCGTTTAGCCCCCTAATCGCGATCTGCCTGGCCCAGGGCACCGACCTGCGTTTAGCCCCCTAATCGCGATCCGGGGCCGGGAGGCGCAGGTCAGGGGCGCTGCTGGCGAGTGAGGGCGTCGTCCGCGAGCACGGCTTCGGCCATCGCGGCGACGTGCGGGGTGGCGGGCTGCGCCGGGGCGGGAGCGGGGGCGACGGCGGCCGCGCGGGCCTTCCGGCGCTGGCGGAACACCCCGAAGGCCATCCCGACGATGCCGAGCGCGACGGCGATCAAGCCGACCGGGCCCAGAAGACCGAACGCCATCTCCGACCGCGACGTCGTGTCCGCGGCCGATGCCGGTACCGCGCCCGCGACGAGCAGCGCGACCGGGATCGCGACGACCGCCGCGGCCCTCGCCGATCGCACCAGGAGATGAACTGGGTTCCGCACCGGAGTGCCTCCCGTGACGTGACTTTGCCGAACCGGAACGCTAACCCGAACGAGTGAGCATTTCCAGGCTGCTGGTCAAAAAACTACCGAGCGTGTCAAGACCTGTGGGTTCTGATCAACTCGGGGCACGAGAGTAGCCCCTCACAGGGGGGATGTTTCGAGCACCCCTCTTCTCAGAGTTGTCGAGCTCAAGATCGGTTTCCGACAAAACCGGACAGGGTTGGACCATTCGACTGTTACACGCGGCCGAACAGGCGGTATCCGGCTTTCCGCGGTTGGTTTCTTGTCCGCAATGGTTTATACCTGTTGGCCATACCCCTTAAAAGGTATAGACCAATCTCCCTGCATGGTCCCCTCGTACGAAGGAGCCACCGATGTCTCTTCGACGTTTTCTCGCGGCGGTCGCCGCCACCTTCGCCGCCACCACGGTCGCCGTGGTCGTCCCGGCCCAGTCCGCCTCCGCCGCGGACTGCGTGGCGCCGTGGAACGCGAGCTCGGTCTACTGGGGCGGCAACACCGCCTCCCACAACGGGCACAACTGGTCCGCGAAGTGGTGGACGCAGAACGAAACCCCTGGTAGCGCGCAGGTCTGGGCCGATCAGGGCGCCTGCGGTGGCGGCACGACCAACCCGCCGAACCCGTCCGGCTTCGTGGTCAGCGAGGCCCAGTTCAACCAGATGTTCCCGAGCCGGAACCCCTTCTACACCTACAACGGCCTGGTCACCGCCCTGAGCGCATACCCGGCCTTCGCGGGCACGGGCAGCGACACCGTGAAGAAGCAGGAAGCGGCGGCCTTCCTGGCGAACGTCAGCCACGAGACCGGCGGCTTGGTCCACATCGTCGAACAGAACGAGGCCAACTACCCGCACTACTGCGACACGAGCCAGTCCTACGGCTGCCCGGCGGGCAACGCCGCGTACTACGGCCGCGGCCCGATCCAGCTGAGCTGGAACTTCAACTACAAGGCCGCCGGCGACGCGCTGGGCCTGCCACTGCTGACCAACCCGTGGCTGGTGCAGAACGACGCGGCGGTCGCTTGGAAAACCGGCATCTGGTACTGGATGACCCAGAACGGTCCCGGCACGATGACCCCGCACAACGCGATGGTCAACAGCCGCGGCTTCGGCGAGACCATCCGCAGCATCAACGGCAGCATCGAGTGCAACGGCGGCAACCCCGCCCAGGTGCAGAGCCGCGTGAACAAGTACCAGCAGTTCACCGGCATCCTCGGCGTGAGCCCGGGCGGCAACCTGTACTGCTGATCCATCCAGGGTGCTGAAGGGGCCCTTCGCCGCATGTGACGCGGCGAAGGGCCCCTTCAGCTTTCGAGGGACGTCAGCAGGCGTCGCAGCGAAGCGTCCAGGACGCCGAGGTCGTCACCAAGCGGCGCGAGCAGCTTCGCGACGTTCGCCGTGTGCTCGGTCATCGCGGCGTCGACGACTTCGAACCCGCGCCCGGTCAGCGTGACCCGGAAGCTGCGCCGGTCTTCCGGATCCAGCGCCCGTTCCACCAGCCCCGCCGACTCGAGCCGGTCGATCCTGCTGGTCATCCCGGCCCTGGACATCATCAGCGTCGCGGAAAGCTCGGACGGGATCAGCGTGTACGGCTTCCCGGATCGCCTGAGCGCCGCGAGCACGTCGAACTCCCCTTGCTTCAAGCCGTGCTTCGCGAACACGGCTTCCACCATGGGAGTGGTCAGCATCGCCACGCGACCGAGTCGCCCGGCGACCCCGATCGCGGTCAAGTCCAGCTCCGGCCGCTCGCGGCGCCACGCGCCGACGACCGCGTCGATCGCGTCCGTGTTTCGTTCTTCGCTCACGGACGCAGTCTATTCGACAGGAGATAGTTTGACAGCGAACTATCAGTGATGGAACTATCGCAGGCATGACCCAGCGCATCGAAACCCGTGAAGCCGTCCTCGTCCGCGCCGCCGAGGCCGAAACCGTCGGTGCGACCCCCACCCTTGTCACCCTGCTCGCCGACGTCTCGACCACAGGCGGAGTCATGAGCAGCGCGCGAACACGGTTAGGCGTCGGCGCCGATGGGGCCGCGCCGCACTACCACACCGACTCCTCCGAGATGTTCTTCATACTCGGCGGAAAGCTGGAAGTCCTTGTGGGAGAAGAAATCGTCACCGTTTCCGAAGGCGACATGCTGGTCGTCCCGCCACTGACCACACACGCGTTCCGCGCGGCCGTCGACTCGTCGGCGGACGTCCTGATCGTGTTCATCCCCGGCGTGGAACGGTTCGACTACTTCCGCCTACTGGAGAAGGTCGGACACGGCGAAGCGACCGTCCAGGATCTCTTGGACAGCCAGGAAAAGTTCGACAACCACTTCGTCGAGAGTCCAGTGTGGACGGAGAGCGCGAAGTCCCGTCAGTAGCCGCGCGGCGGGTACCCCGGCGGCGGATACCCGGGCTGCGGGTACTGCGGTGGCGGGTAGTGCGGCGGCGGATAACCGTGATGCCGCGGCGGATACGACTGCTGTCCGTACTGCGGCGGAGGCGGGTACTGCTGCGGATAGCCGGGGTTCTGCGGCGGATACGGCTGGTGCGGGTACTGGGGCTGCTGCGGGGCGGGCTGACCGCCGCCGAGGTGGAACGGCAGCAGCGACACGAGTTGCGCGAGACGCCCCAGCGTCGAGAGCACGTCATCCGGCTTGGTCCGGCCGAAGGTCGGATTCTCGACGTAAACCAGTTCCGCCCCCACCAGCGACCAGGTGTGCAGCTTCAAGGACCGCATCGTGGCGGCGACCTGCGGCGTCAGCACGCCGACCGCGACGTTCGGGTCGGTGTCGATCAGCTTGTACCAGCGGTTGAACTTCCGGTCCGCGGTGGCGGGCTCCGGATACTGCTCGACGTCCCAGGCGGACTCGATGCTCGACACGATCTGGAAGTTCGGCATCGGCGCGGGCAGGGTGACGGCCCAGACCGTGTCGATCGAGATCGTGTCGAGCTCGTTGACCTTCTTGTTGGTCCACCGCGTGTGCACACTCGTGACCGTCGGGCGGCGGTGGTAGTCGAAGACGCTGAACCGCAGCCCTTGATACATGCCGCTCAGCGCGCCGAACGCCATCCGCTTGTCGCCGCGCTGGTTGAACGGCAGCACCGTCCACCGTTCCAGCATGTTCGGCGCGTCCGGGCTGAACTCCCACCCGTACTGGCCGGACATCGCGTAGCGCTCGGCGTTCGTCGCCTCGATGCGCCTGGCTTCGTTCGTCTCCATCGCGACCCCCGATTCTCCCGGCGTGCAGCCTATCCGGAGTACATCGGCGTTACGGGCGCGCGTGGTCGGACCTACGCGTCTTGCCACCGCCGCAGGACGCCGATCAGCCCAGGAAGCCGCTCTGTGAGCACCTGCCGCACCAAGGCATCGTCGACCGTCACGTAACCATGGATGAGGATGTTACGGAAGATCCGGCACTTGCGCCGCCAAGTCGCTATCCGCTTCGGACAGCTGGTTCAGCACCTCACCGATGATTTCGCACCGACGCTCGACAGCCCTCGCCTTTGCTGAACTCACTCAGCAGTTCCGCTGCCCTCAAGGCGTCCCAAAGGTAAGCCCGAGCATCACGCTGTATAGAGCAGCTCCCGAGTCTCCAGCACCTGATGCTTGAAGTACGGATTGCGAATGCTGGTCACACTGATGAGGTCCACGGGACGACCCAGGACCCGCTCAAGGCCTTCCTTCCGAACGAAGTAGTCGAACCCCGGCCCAGCATCGAACTCGACAAACACGTCGACGCCGCTGGACCGCAGGTCGAACCTGTCACTCACGGCTGAGCCGAACAGATCGAGGCGGCGCACTGAGTGCCCGGCACAGCTGCTCGATCTCGCGCTTCTTGAGATCGAGCAGCTGTACCTGACCGGATCCCGGAGGTCACGGCGAACAGCCGGGATCCGGAATTGCCTGCCGGCTGCTCAGCCTGAGTAGGTGGCCGTCACCGGCGCGTGGTCGGACCAGCGCCGGTCATAGGACTCGGCGCGCTCGACCACGACGGAGGTGCACCGCTCGGCCAGGCCGGGGGTGGCGATCTGGCAGTCGATGCGCCAGCCGGTGTCGTTGTCGAACGCCTTCCCGCGGTACGACCACCAGGTGTACGGGCCGGGGCCTTCCGGGTCGAGCTTGCGCTGTACGTCGACGTAGCCGGCCTCGCTGAACACGCGGCCGAGCCAGTCCCGCTCCTCCGGCAGGAAGCCCGAGCTCTTCTGGTTTCCCCGCCAGTTCTTCAGGTCGATCTTGTCGTAAGCGATGTTCCAGTCGCCCACGACGACGACCTCACGGCCGCCGGCCTCGGCCTTGGCGCGCAGGTCGACGAGGTACGGCAGGAACGCCGTCATGAAGCGCTCCTTTTCGTCCTGGCGCGGGGTCCCGACGTCGCCGCTGGGCAGGTACAGGCTCGCGACCACGACATTCGGCAGGTGGATCTCGGCGTAGCGGCCGCTGTCTTCGAATTCGGGCTCGCCGAAACCGATGCGGACCTCTTCCGGCTCCGCCCGGCTGAAGAGCATGACGCCGTTGCGCCCCTTCTGCGCCGACGGCGCGTGCACCACGTGCCAGCCTTCGGGCGCGGCGGCACCGGCCGGGAGCTCCTTGAGCTCGGCCCGGACCTCCTGGCAGGCGACGACATCGGCCTTCGTCGAGCCCAGCCACTCGACGAAGCCCTTTTTCGCGGCGGCACGAAGGCCGTTGACATTCACAGTGGAGACGGTCAGCACCCGTCGCACGCTACCCGGGGGGTCCGACAGAACCGGCAGGGCGTTCGCTCTGCGAGACTGCGCGCATGAGCGAGCTGACCGTGCTGGGCAGCTGCGGCGCCTGGCCGGAACCTGGCCGGGCCTGCGCCGGCTTCCTCCTGGTCCACGAGGGTTTCAAGGTCGTTCTCGACCTCGGCTACGGCGCCGCGTCACGGCTGTTCGAACACTGCCCGGGCGGCCGGATCGACGCCGTGGTGGTGACGCACGAGCATCCCGATCACTGCGCCGATGTGAGCGCGCTCGGCCGGGCCCGTGCCTATGGGCTGCCGGACGAGCCGAAGATCCCGCTGCACTGCACGCCGGGCACGGTGCGCCGGCTCGAAGCGCTGGAGCCGCGACCGCATCCGACGACGATCTTCGACGTGCGCGAACTCGGCCCGCCGCGCGAGGTCGGCCCGTTCCGGATGACCACGTTCCTGCTTCCGCACCATGTGCCGAACTACGGGGTCCGCCTGACCGCGCCCGGGCTCACCGTCGCCTACACCGGCGACAGTGGGCCAAGCCCGATCCTCGCGGAACTGGCGCGCGACGCCGACCTCCTCATCGCCGACGCCACGCTTCAGGGACCGTCGCCCGACGAGACGCCGCGTCTGGTGTCCACGGCGGGCGAGGCCGGGTACTGGGCCGAGCGAGGCGGCGCCCGGCGGCTGCTGCTGACCCACTTCTGGCCCGGTTCCGACCGCGGGATCTCGGTGGCCGAAGCGCGGAAGGAGTTCAGCGGCGAGGTGCTGGCGGCCGAGGAAGGCACCCACTTGCGTTTCGCGGGCTAAACGCGAACCCCCAGGCCAGGGCCCACCTGCGTTTCGCGGGCAAAACGCGAACCCCCAGGTCACGGGCCGCATTTCGCGCCTTCGACAGGGGGCGCGAACTCGGCGGAGACCCACTTGCCCTCGGCGATCTTGCGGAAGCCCTTCTCGACCACCGGCTGCGCGTCGATCTTCGTGTCCTTGACGTACTTGCCGACGATCTTCTGCCCACCGGGGGTGTCGCGCGCGTTGAGCACGTCGGCCGTCACCACGACCTGGCAACCGGTCGGGCTCGACGCGCTCGACTCCCTGTCCTGCCCCGAGATGGCGACGACGACGATCAGCGCCAGTCCGCCGCCGATGAACAAGACCGGTTTCGAGATGGCCATGATGGTCACTCCTCGAACAAGGGAATCGTTTTCTGTCCGGTCCAGAGTGGCAGAAGCCGGGGCGGTCGCCCAGATCCCGGATTGCCAACCACCCGGAGGCGCCAACCCCGGCCGGTCACGGGCTACCCACCGTCACCACGCGAAAAGGCCCCCTTCCGCGAGGGAAGGGGGCCTTCAAGCGTTCACGAGACTCAGCCCTGGGCGATCTTCTCGGCCAGGTTGGCGTCCAGCGTCGCGAGGAACTCCTCGGTGGTCTGGAACGGCTGGTCCTTGCTGATCAGCAGCGCGAGGTCCTTGGTCATCTTGCCGCTCTCGACGGTCTCGACGACGACCTGCTCCAGCTTGTTCGCGAAGCCGATCAGCTCCGGGTTCGAGTCCAGCTTGCCGCGGTGCTCGAGCCCACGAGTCCACGCGAAGATGGACGCGATCGGGTTGGTCGAGGTCGGCTTGCCCTGCTGGTGCTGGCGGTAGTGCCGGGTCACCGTGCCGTGCGCGGCCTCGGCCTCGACGGTCTTGCCGTCCGGGGTGCGCAGCACCGAGGTCATCAGGCCCAGCGAGCCGAAGCCCTGCGCGACCGTGTCGGACTGCACGTCACCGTCGTAGTTCTTGCAGGCCCAGACGTAGCCGCCCTCCCACTTCATCGCCGCGGCGACCATGTCGTCGATCAGGCGGTGCTCGTAGGAGATGCCCTTGGCGTCGAAGTCGGCCTTGAACTCGGCCTGGTAGATCTCCTCGAACACGTCCTTGAACATGCCGTCGTAGGCCTTCAGGATGGTGTTCTTGGTCGACATGTAGACCGGGTACTCACGGTCGAGGCCGTACTGCAGCGAGGCGCGCGCGAAGTCCTCGATGGACTTGCGGAAGTTGAACATGCCCATGGCGACGCCGCCGCCCTCGGGGTACTGCGCGACCTGGAACTCCATCGGCTCGGAACCGTCGGCCGGGGTGTAGGTCATCGTCAGCGTGCCGGGGCCGGGGACCTTGAAGTTGGTCGCCTTGTACTGGTCACCGTGCGCGTGACGGCCGATGATGATCGGCTTGGTCCAGCCCGGCACCAGGCGCGGGATGTTCTGGATGACGATCGGCTCGCGGAAGATCACGCCGCCGAGGATGTTGCGGATCGTCCCGTTGGGCGAGAGCCACATCTTCTTCAGGCCGAATTCTTCGACGCGCGCCTCGTCCGGCGTGATCGTGGCGCACTTGACGCCGACGCCGTGCTTCTTGATCGCGTTGGCGGAGTCGATGGTGATCTGGTCGTCGGTGCGGTCCCGCTCCTCGATGCCCAGGTCGTAGTACTCCAGGTTCACGTCCAGGTACGGGTGGATCAGCCTGTCCTTGATGAACTGCCAAATGATGCGGGTCATCTCATCGCCGTCGAGCTCGACGACGGTGCCCTGGACCTTGATCTTGGCCATGAGCAGCGGTGCTCCTTCCGCGGATCTTCGCGTTCTACTTCAGTCTCCGGTAGCGGTACAAGCGTACTGCTTAACGGTGCTGGATGGTTCCAGTAGTGGTCGGTATCAAGTCTCCACGAGGCGAATGTGTCCGACGTCACTCGGTCGTACGACGGTCATCCGGCCGTCACGGGAACGACGGCGACCGCGTCATCATCGAACAACACTCCTCCGCCGGCCCACCGGAAAGGGCGATCCCATGTCGACCAACCCCTACGCCGTGCCTCCGTACGAGCAGCCTCAGGCGCCGGAGCCCTACGCCCAGCCTAGGCAAAGCGGTCGCGCGGTGCCCCGGGTGCTCAGCGGGCTCGGCGGTGTCCTGCTCACGCCGGTCGCGCTCGGCCTGACGATCTACGGCGGCTCGCTGCTCCAGCGGGGTTTCTCGCGCTCCTTGTCCATCAGCGAGGACCCGCTCGGCATCGTCCTCCTGGTCCTGGGCGGCCTGCTCCTGCTCGGCGTCGCGTTCCTCGGGGCGCTGTCCGGGCTCGGGCCGGTACTGGGCGGGCTGCTGTGGGGAGTACTGCCGGGCCTGGCGTTCCTCCTGAGCCCGCGCGATGCCATGAGCCTCGTCTACGACGTCGGCGGCAGCGGCCTCGGCGTCGGCCTGGTGACCTGGCTCGTGATGGGCGCGCTGGTCGGGAGTGGTTTCCTGCTGATCGGGGCCGGTTTGGTCGGCACCCTCTCGCGGCGCCGCTCAAATCGCGTTTAGGGGGCTAAACGCGATCCGCCGGAGATCGAAGTGAACCGAAGGGGGCCGGCGTCCGTAGTCCGGTGCAGGGAGGTGACCCGCCCATGTCAACGCACCGGTACGTCGCGGAGTACGACGACGAGGACTACCAGGAGTACGGCGAGTACGAGCAACCCAAGGACACGCGCAGGCCGTACGAGGACGTCGAGTCGTATGAACCGTACGAGCCCTTCGACGACGACCTGGGATCCGAAGACCCGCGCGCGGGCCGAGGCGTGCGTCGCGTCCTCAGCGGCGCGGGTGGGCTGATCCTGACGCCGGTCGCCCTCGGCCTGCTGGCTTGGGGCGGCCTGCGGCAGCAGATGCTCGTCCAGGCGACGCTCAGCACCCAGCGTGACGTCCTCAGCATCGTTCTCCTGGTGGGCGGCGGGGTCCTCCTGCTGTCGGTCGGACTGCTCGGCGCGCTCTCGGCGACCGGCCCGATCCTCGGCGGCCTCGTCTGGGGTGTCGCCCCCGGCGTGGCCACGATCGCGGTCCCGGAATGGGGATTCCGGCTGGTGAAGTATCTGCCGCAGAACGACGTCACCTACGGCGTCACGAGCTGGCTGTTCATCGGCGGACTGCTCGCGACGGGCTTCCTCCTGACCGGCGCGGGCCTCGCGTCGAGACTCGCCCGGCGGCGCCGCTGAGCGGGCTGGGACCATCGGCGCATGGGTTTGTTCACCGTTCCCGAAGCCCGCGCCGAGCTCGCCCGGCTACGCCCCGTGCTCGACGAACTGGTCCGGCTCCGCGCCGACGCGGCCGAACTCGCCGCGTCCCTGCGCCCCGGCGGCCGCGAGACCTCGCTCGGCGGGATGCCGGAATGGAAGGCCGCGCAGGCCCGGCTGGACGACCTGATGACCACCGTCCAGAGGACGGGCGCGGAGCTGAAGGGATTCGCCCCGCTCCTGATCGACTTCCCCGCCGAACTCGACGGCGCCGACGTCCTGCTCTGCTGGCTCGAAGGCGACGCCGAGCTGTCCTGGTATCACCGCGCCGACCTGGGTTTCGCCGGACGCCGCCGTCTCCCGGATAAGGTCGCGGTCGTGAGCGAGGAGATCGCGGCCGGGCTGTTCGACGGCATCGCCGCGCGCTACGACGAAGACACCTTTCACGGCTTGGTCGCCGACGCGCTCGTCGACGGCCTCGGCTGCACGGCACCCGAGCGTGTTCTCGACGTCGCGACCGGGACGGGGGTGGCCGCGTTCGCCGCGCTGCGCCTGGAGCCGGGTGAAGTGCTCGCGATCGACATCTCGCCGGGCATGATCGCCCAGGCCGAAACGAAGGCGGCGACGCACGATCCCGGCAAGCGCATCACCTGGCAGGTGGCTTCCGCGGTTCCGTCGCCGGTGGAGGACGAGGGCGCGGACGCCGTGCTGTGCGCGTCTTCGCTGCACTTCCTCGGCGCGGCCGCCCTGCGCGACTGGCTGCGCGCGCTGCGCCCCGGCGGACGCGTCGGCTTCAGCCTGCCGATCGCGTCGGCGTTCCGGCCGTCGGAGGCGTTCGCCGCGATCGTCCCCACCGACCTGAAGCTGCCGGAAACCGAGGACGACGCGGCGGAACTGGCCTCCGGAGCCGGCTTCACCGAGGTGACCGTGAAACGGCTCGACGTCGAAACCGAGGATCGGGTCCGGTCGGTGTTCGTGGTGCACGCGACCAGGCCCTGACCCCTACAGCGGCGCGAAGAACGGCACACACTTCGGCGCGGGCGCGTTCTCCGGGTCGAGCGCCTTGAGGATCAGGCTCGTCACGTTCGGATCGATCGCCTGGCTCAGGTGCCCTGAAACGTCGGAGCCGCATTTGTCCTGCAGCACGATGTCGGTCGCGCCCGGCTCGTCCAGCACACCGCTGGTGTACGGCGTGACCACTCGATCGTGGCGGCTCACGATGCTCGTGTAGGTCGGCCCCGGCACGGTCACGCCGTCACGGGCGAGGTCGTCGAGGAAGTCCGATGGCGCCAGGTATTCGCGGCACGCCCCGCAGACGCCGTCAGCGAGGAGATCGATACCGGGCAACGACAGCACGGCCTTGGCGAGGCCGGAGAGGCCGTTGAGCGACGTGCCCTTGAAGTTCGAGCCGAACCCGACGAAATGCTTCACCTTCTCCGCACCTCCCTCGAATTTGAGGTAGTACGCCGGCATCGTCGTGCCCTCGGAATGCCCGACGATGTCGACCTTGTCCGCGCCGGTACTCGCTCGCACGCGATCGACGAACACGCCGAGTTCGACGGCGCTCTTCCGCATGGAGGCGAGCCCGCCGAACAACTGTCCACCCAGGACGGTCGCACCATAGGTCAGCGAATAAACGCAGTAGCCGGCGTTCTTGAGCTTCGGCGCGTGGTGGAACCAGTTGGTCGTCGCGTTGCCGCCGAGACCGTGCACCAGCACGACGGGCTCGGGATGGTTCGCGCTCGGCTTGCACGACCAGTCGTTCCAGCCGCTCGACGGCGCCGCGCTCGCCACCGCCGGGACGGCGATCGTGAACGTCAAGGCCGCGATCAGCGTGGTGAGGATCCGAGTCCGCATCCCTGCCTCCGGTTACTCGTCAGTATGTGATGCGAGTCATCCTGCGTCACAAAGCGACGAGCTGAACCAGGAGAACGACCAGACTTGCCTGTCAGTTCTTGTGATGGATCACAAGGGCAGGAGCACTCGTCGTTCGATCGGGCTGGACATGACGATCGACGTCGTCGTGGCGCCCAGCACGGAGAGGTCCTCCAGCAACTCCTCCAGGTGGGTGGTGTCGCGCACGGCGATCTTCAGGATCCAGCAGTCCTCGCCCACCACATGGTGCAGCTCGAGGATTTCGGGGCGGTCCATGATCTTCCGCGTGCGCGGATGGCGGACGGTGAACCCGCTGTGCGGCGCCATCCGCACGAACGCCCGCAGCCCCAGTCCGATCCCGGCGGGCGAAACGAGCGCCGCGTAACCGGTGATCGTGCCGTCGGCTTCGAGCCGTTTGACCCGCTCGCCGACGGCGGCGGGACTCAGCGAAACGCGGCGCCCGAGCTCGCTCAGAGTGATGCGGCCTTCCTCCTGGAGGAGTTCCAGGAGTCGCCGGTCGATCACGTCCAGTGAGCTTTCAGCGAACCCGCGATTCGACCGAGATTCTTTCAGCGATTCCGCCGATTCACCCATGTTCTCCCCTTCAAATGCCCGGATCGCCACCGTAACACTGGTGGACATGAAGCTCGTGCACATGAAGAGAGTGCTCGTTCTCGGCGGAAGCCGGTACTTCGGCCGCGGGGTGGTCGAGCGGCTGCGGGACGCCGGCTCGGACGTCACCGTCCTCAACCGTGGCTCCGCACCTGCCCCGTCCGGCGTCGCTCACCTGCTCGCCGACCGCGACGACGAAGCCGGCCTGAAGGCCGCTCTGCGGTCTCGTTCCTTCGACGTCGTGCTCGACCAGGTCTGCTACACGCCGGTCCAGGCGGAAATCGCGCGCCGTGTGCTCCGCACGGACCGCTACGTCATGACGTCCACGATCGAGGTCTACGACCAGGTCAGGACGGAGACGCCGATGACCGAATCGCTGGTCTCCTCCGTGCCGGTCGACCTCGGGGCACCTTCGTACGACTACGGCGAAGGCAAGCGGCAGGCCGAGACGGTCTTCGCGGCGGGAGAACCACCGTTCGCGTCGGTGCGCGTCGCGCACGTCCTCGGCGGAAAGGATTTCACCGGGCGGCTGCGCCATTACGTCGAACGGCTGGACGCGGGGGACGCCGTGGACATCCACGCGGGACCGCGGCCGTCGACGTTCATCCACGCGAGTGAGATCGCGGACTTCCTGACCTGGGCCACGCTCGCGGACTTCACGGGTCCGGTCAACGCCGGCTCCCACGGCGGACTTTCCGCCGTGGACATCGCCCGCGCGATCTCGATCGAGCCCCGGTTCCGGGTCGTCGAGCGGGACGCCTCGCCGTTCTCGTTCGACCGGTACGCCGTCCTGGACACCTCGCGCGCGACCGGCCTCGGCTTTTCCTTCTCCTCCACCACCGATTGGCTCGGCGCAGCCATCGAAGACGCCAGAAAGGCATGACCCCCATGCGTTACCGCAACATCGGAGACGTCGAAGTGAGCGCGATCGGGCTGGGCGCGATGCCCCTGTCGATCGAGGGCCGTCCTGATCGGGACCGCGCGATCGCCACGATCCACGCCGCGCTCGACGCCGGTGTCACGCTGATCGACACGGCCGACTCCTACCACTGGCACGCGGGCGAAACCGGCCACAACGAGATGCTCATCGCCGACGCGCTGGCCGTCCGCGGCGACTCGGACGGGGTCCTCGTCGCGACCAAGGGCGGCCGTGGCCGTCCCGGTGACGGTTCGTGGACCGTCACCGGGACTCCCGCGCACCTCAGGAACGCCTGCGAGGGGTCGCTGAAACGCCTCGGCGTCGACGCCATCGGGCTCTATCAGCTGCACAAGCCCGATGAGAACGTGCCGTGGGCGGATTCCGTGGGTGCGATCAAGGAGCTGGCCGACGAAGGCAAAATCCGGCTCGCCGGGATATCCAACGTGTCCCGCGCGCAGATCCTCGAAGCGCGGGACATCCTCGGCGAGACACTGGTTTCGGTGCAGAACGAGCACGCGCCCGCGAATCTGTCGCACGAACCGGAACTGGCCCTGTGCACCGAGCTCGGGCTCGCCTACCTGCCCTGGGGCCCGCTCCGCGGCATCGACGGGGAATTCCTTTCCGTGGCCGAAGATCTCGGGGTCAGCCCGCAACGGGTATGCCTGTCCTGGCTGCTCGCGAAGTCGCCGTCGATGATCGCGATCCCCGGCTCGACGAGGCCCGCGACCATCCGCGATTCGGCGGCCGCGGCCGATCTGGTGCTCACCGCCGAGATGCTGGCTCGCTTGCCGTGATCAGGCCCCGGCCACCAGCGCCACCCCCAGGCCGATCATCGTCGCGGCGACCAAACCGTCCAGCACCCGCCACGACGACGGCTTGCGGAAGAACCCGCTGAGCAGCCGGGCGCCGAACCCGAGTGCGAGGAACCAGATCACGCTGGCCGACACCGCACCCACGCCGAACGCCCACCGATCGCTGCCGTGTCCGGCCGCGATGGCGCCGAGCAGGAGAAGGGTGTCGAGGTAGACGTGCGGATTCAGCCAGGTGATCGCCAGCGTGGTCAGCACGATGCGGCGCAACGATCCGCCGGTCTCCGGGCCGCCGGTCTCCAGCGCGGACGGCTTGAACGCGCGACGGGCCGCGAGGGCGCCGTAGCAGAGCAGGAAAGCGCCGCCGACCAGCGCGACGATGGTGAGCGCTTCCGGTGACGTCCCCACCAGCGCTCCGACCCCGCCGACGCCGAGGCTGACCAGGATGGCGTCCGAGAAGATGCAGATCAGCACCACGACGAGTACGGCTTCGCGCCGGATGCCCTGGCGCAGCACGAAGGCGTTCTGCGCGCCGATCGCGACGATGAGGGCCATGGTGGCGCCGAACCCGGCGACCGCGCTGAACAGAACGTCTCCCATGCGGACAACACTAGGAAGCCACTCGTCAACAGTTAAACTAAAGATTCTTACGTAAGATTAGCGTTCGTGATGACAGATCTGCCCCTCGACCTGGTCCGCACGCTGCTGGTGGTCGCCGACGAAGGCACGTTCGACGCGGCGGCCTCGGCACTGCACGTGACCCCGTCGGCGATCAGCCAGCGCGTCAAGGCGCTCGAACAGCGCACCGGCCGTGTCCTGCTGATCCGCACGAAACCGGTACGCCTGACCGAATCCGGGCAGGCGGTGGTGCGGTTCGGCCGTCAGGTGGCGCTGCTGGAGGCCGACACCCGGGCCGAACTCGGCCTGACCACCGGCGACGAGCCGGTCCGGCTGCCGATCGCGGTGAACGCCGATTCGCTGGCGACCTGGTTCCTGCCCGCCCTCACGAGGGTGCCGTCCGAGCAGAAGATCTGCTTCGAACTGCATCGCGAGGACCAGGACCACACCACGACCCTGCTGCGGGAGGGCCTGGTGATGGCCGCCGTGACGTCGTCACCCGATCCGGTCGCGGGGTGTTCGGTGCAGCGGCTCGGGCACATGCGCTACCTCGCCGTCGTGAGCCCGGCACTCGGCACCGACCTCGACCTCGCCGAAGCACCCGTCGTCGTCTTCGACCGCCGTGACGACCTCCAAGACCGCTTCGCTCGCGAGCGCGGCACGATCGCGAGCCGGCTGCGGCACTACGTCCCGTCGTCCGAAGGGTTCTTCGACGCCGTCGCGGCCGGGATGGGCTGGGGCATGGTGCCACTCGCGCAGATCGGCGACCGGCTGCGCGACGGCAGTTTCGTCTGCCTCGACCCCGATCACCCGATCGACGTACCGCTGTTCTGGCAGCAGTGGAAACTCGACTCCCCCGCGCTGGCGGCGGTTTCGGCCGCCATCACCACGGCGGCCGCGGACCTGCTGGTCGACCCACAAGGATGAAGACGCGCGGATCGGCCGGGTCGTGAGATCCTGGGCGCGGGACGCGCATCGCGGGTAGCCGCCGTGCCACCTCTGATCCGGGAAGATGAGGCCATGCCGAACGAGCTCCGACTGACCGGCGACGCCGACGCCGACAAGCTGCTCAACGACGATCCGTTCGCCCTGGTGACCGGTCTCCTGCTTGATCAGCAATACCCCATGGAACACGCTTTCCGCGGGCCGAAGAAGATCGCCGACCGGATGGACGGCTTCGACATCCGCAAAATCGCCGAAGCCGACACCGAGACCTTCGTCGAACTCTGCGTCACCCCACCGGCCATCCACCGCTATGGCGGCTCCATGGCCCGGCGCGTCCAAACCCTCGCCCAGTACGTCATCGAGCACTACGACGGCGACACCGCCGCGCTCTGGACGGCCGGGCGGCCGAAACCCAACGGCGAAGAGGTCCTCAAACGCCTCAAAGCCCTCCCCGGTTACGGCGAACAAAAAGCCAAAATCCTCCTCGCGCTCCTCGGCAAACAACTCGGCGTCCAGCCCAAAGGCTGGCGCGCCCTCGCCGGCGCCTACGGCGACCGCGGCTCCCGCCGTTCCATCGCCGACGTCACCAGCCCCGAAAGCCTCGCCGAAGTCCGTGCCTTCAAGAAAGCGGCCAAAGAAGCCGCCAAGGCGACCGCTGAATAACCACCGAGCACCACGGCGGTCTGACCCCACTCTGCTGACGAACTTCCGGGACGGTCGCTTGCCCGGGCGAACATCGATCCAGCACGACTATCGCCGCTGAAGCGGTGGAGGACACTTCCTATGACGATGGAGACTTCGCGTATCGCTGTAGTGACCGGAGCCGGAAGGGGGATCGGCCTGGCGATCGTTCGCGCGCTGGTCGAAGACGGATTCACGGTCGTTGCGGCAAGCCGCACCGTCACCGCCGGATTGAAGGAGCTGACGCCGGACGCGCTCGAAGCCGATCTGGGCCACCCCGACGAGCCCGCCCGCGTCGTGCGGCACGCTCTCGACCAGCACGGCGGGATCGACCTGCTGGTCAACAATGTCGCGGGCACGTCCACGCCGCCCGGCGGATTCCTCGCGCTCGACGACGAGGCATTCCTGCACACCTTCAACGTGACTTTCATGTCGAACGTCCGTGCCACGCGGGCCGCGCTGCCGAGCCTTCTGGAGCGCCGCGGCGCGGTGATCAACATCAGTTCCGTCAACGCGAAGCTGCCCCAACCACGGCTGGTCGCGCAATCCGCGGTCAAGGCCTCGGTGTCGAACCTCGGTAAGGCGCTCGCCGAAGAGTTCGGCGGCCGCGGTCTGCGGGTGAACACGATTTCGCCCGGCCCGGTGTGGACCGACCTGTGGACGTCGCCCGGCGGTCCCGGCGACATGATCGCCAAGCGAGCGGGTGCCACGCTGGACACGTTCAAGGACCAGCTGCCCGCCACCGTCGGCACCTCGACCGGCGAGTTCGCCGACCCTGACGAGATCGCGGCGCTCGTGGTGTTCCTCGCCTCCGGCAAGGTGGCCAATATGAGCGGTGCGGATTTGGTGATCGACGGCGGGATGATGAAGACGGTCTGAGCCGGTGGCTACTTCCTCCCCGCTCCCGGCCACGGTCCCGGTGTCTCGGCGGGCAGTTCGGCCTGCTCGACCTCGGTGCGGAACAGCCGGAAGCCGCGTGCCTGATAGTTCTTGAGCGCGGCCGGGCCGTCCGTGGTGCAGGTGTGGACCGTGACGCGGCGCGTCGTCGCCTTGCCCGGCCAGCGCTCCGCGAGCGCCCAGGCCTCCCGCAGTGCGACGGTCAGCAGGTGCCCGCCGACGCCCTTGCCGACGAAGGACGACATCAGGCCGAAGTACGCGAGCTCGACTTCGCCGTCCACAGTGCCGTCGAGTTCGAAGTAGCCGCACGGCGTCCCCTGCGCGTAGGCCACCCAGGTCTCGACCCCCGGCCTGTCCAGCCACTCGACCCACTGCGCCCACGTCCAGCCGAGCCGGTCGATCCAGAACCAGTCGCCGCCGACGGCGGTGTAGAGGTAGCGGTTCAGTTCCGGGCTGACCAGCTCGGCACGGGTGACCGTCACCGGGACGGACGGCGGTTTCGCGGCGCTCAGATCGTCCGGTGAGGTCTGCTCGAGGTGCCAGGTCGTGATCTCCATACGGCGATCATTTCAGCCAGACCCGCAGCGGCCCCAGGGCCGTGTAGCCGTTGCGGAGGGCGGCGTCGAGATCTTCGCCGTGCTCGTAGCCGGTGATCGGCAAGCCGGGGAAGCTCGCCGCGACGGCCGAGGTCGCACCGCGCCAGGCTTCGTCCAGATCGCCCTGGGTGTACAAATTGGACAGTCCGGCGAAGTCGCCGTCCCGGTTGGCCGTCACCCCGGCGACCCCGTTCGACCACAGGGCGACGGACGGGTCGTCGAACCGGTCGCCGACCCGGGCCCAGCCCGGTTGGAGCGGCAGCCGAACCGTGCGGGTGATCCAGGTGGCCTCGAAGAGCACCTCGAAGCCCGCCTGCGAAAGATCCAGGCAGCCGAAACTGTCCTTGACCGCGCAGCCCGGCGAGGTGTCGATCCCGTCCAGCACCTCCGCCGCCGTCGCGTCCGGCGTCAGGGTCATCGCGTCGGGGTACAGCGGTGGTGTCCGGCTCGCCGACTTCCAGACGCGGGTGGTGAAAGTGCCCGTCCGGCACACCGTGTCGCACCAGCGGGCGTTGACCCGCACGGCGTCCGCTACACCCGCGCGAACCACAGCACGTCCGGTTCCCCTTGCGGCACTGGGATCTTCAGCTCGCGCACCTCACCGAAACGCGCCCGGAGCCGCTTCGCGAACGACGACACCGACTCGGCGCTCCACACCCCGAGCACGCCGCCGGGCCGCAGCCGTGCGGCGAGCATGTCGAGGCCTTCGTCCCGGTAGAGCTTCGCGTTCCCGTCGGTGACCGTCCACTCAGGACCGTTGTCGATGTCGAGGCACAGCGCGTCGAACCGTTCTTCCGTCCGGCGCAACCACTTCACCAGATCGGCCTCGACGACGGTGACCCGGTCGTCGGACAGGGCGTCGTCGTGGACGTCCCTGAGCGGGCCCTCGCGGTTCCAGCCGATCACGGCGGGCTCGCGCTCGACGACCACGACCTCTCCGACCCCGGGATGGTCCAGCGCGGCGCGCAGCGAATAGCCGACGCCGAGGCCTCCGATCAGCATGCGTGCCTTGCCCGGCACCAGGTCCGCCGCCACCGACACGAGCAACCGTTCGGATTCACCGTTCCGGGTGTCCATCAGGAAGACGCCGTTGGCGATGACCTCGAAGTCGGCTCCGGCCCGGCGGAGCACCAGTTCGCCGCTTTTCCCGGCGACTTTGTCGAGTACGTCGGTCATCCGGGCAGCTTATCGGCGACGGTCACAGCAGTCCCGCCAATTTGTACAGGACGAGGCTGCCGGCGACGGCGACGTTGAGACTCGCGCCGGTGCCCACCATGGGGATTTCGACGACGTTGTCGAGAAGGTCGAGCGCGTCCGGCGGAATGCCCTGCTGCTCATGGCCGAGCACGGCGATCGTCCGCCCCCGTGCGGGCGCGAGATCGGCGAGACGCACGGCCTCGTCGGCGAGTTCGACACCGACGATCGCCGTGCCCGCCGCCCTTTCCCGCTCCAGCCAGCCCGGCGGATCGTGCACCCAGTGCACACAAGCCGGACGGCGCAACGTGTTCCCCCGGCGCGGCGACGAGATGTCCCCAACAGGAGTGGGCTTTGCTTCTTCTGGCCGCACGCAATTCCGAAGGCGTGCGGACCCGGATCGACGGGCTCACCGGACGTGAGGCGTCGCGCCTCCAAGGATTTCGAGGATCATGAGGACACTGTAGCGAGAATCACCCCGACGCTCCTAACCTTGTAAGCGTCGGAGGTGATTTCTCATGCAGGCGACCGTCGGAGACGAGATCCACGTGCACGGGCGCACGGTCGGCTCGGCAGAGCAACACGGTGAGATCCTCGAGGTCCGCGGCGAGCACGGTGCTCCGCCGTACCTCGTCCGGTTCGCGGACGGACACGAAGGGCTGGTGTTCCCCGGCCCCGACTGCGAAGTCCAGACCCGCGCCGAGTAGTCGTCACTCGGCCAACGCGGGCCGCGGCACGCGGTTCCGCCAGCCCGCCACGACCACGGCCGCGCCGAGCGCGGTCAGCACCGCCGCGATCTCGGGCAGCAGGAGCGGCCCGCCGCCGCTCAGCACCGCTCCGCCGACCAGGCCGGAAAGGCCGACGCCGAGATAGATCGCGGAGGCGTTGAGCGAGAGGACGAGCCCGGCGTTGTGTTTGGACAGCTCGATCAGCCGGTGCTGGATCGGCGGGTTGACCGACCAGGTGGCCAGACCCCACAGGAAGAGGACGACGGCCGCACCCGCGACGGTGGTCGCCACCAGCGGCAGCAGCGCGAGCACCACGGTGATCCCGCCGAACACGACCAGCAGCGGTCCCCTGGCGCCCCAGCGGTCGGTCGCGCGGCCGCCGAGGACGTTGCCGAGCGCGCCGCCCGCGCCGTACACGAACAGCAGCAGGCTGACCGTCGTGCCGTGGACACCCGCGGTGGCGGACAGGACCGGCGAGATGAAGGTGTAGACGGAGAACGCGGCCAGGCAGCCGAGCACGGTCGCGCCGAGCATGGCGAGGACGCGCGGATCCTTGGCGACGGTGAACCGTTCGGCCAGCCGGACCGGGGGTGGCGCCGGGACGGCGGGCAGGACCAGCCGGACCGCGAAGGCACCGAGAAGCGAGAAGGCCGCGACGAGTGCGAAGACGGCCTGGTAGCCGACGCTCTGCGAAAGGACGCTGCCGAGCGGCACGCCCAGGATCGTCGCGACGGTGAGTCCGCCGAAGACGAGGGCGACCGCGCGGCCCCGGCGTTCCGGCGAGGTGAGTTCGGCGGCGACGGCGCTCGCGGCCGGGGTGAAGACCGCCGCGCCGATCGCGGTGACGACCCGGGCGAGGAGCAGGGTCACGTAGCCGGGCGCGAGGGCGGCGAGGGCGTTGCCGATGGCGGTGACGACGAGGGCGGCGACCAGGAGCGTGCGCCGCTCCCAGCGGCCGGTGACCGCGGCGAACAGCGGTGAGCCGACCGCGTACGCGATGGCGAAGGCGGTGACCAGCTGCGCGGCGGCCGTCTCGGAGACCGCGAGTTCGCCGGTCAGCGCCGGCAGCAGCCCGGCGACGACGTAGCCGCTGGTGCCGACCGCGAACGTGCCGAGCGCTAGCACCGCGGTCCTGGGTGGTGCGAAAGTCATGACTCCCCAGCTCCAGACCCCTCAGATCGCGATTAGCCCGCGAAACGCAGGTCGGCGCCGGATCGCGATTAGGCCGCTAAAGGCGACATGAGGGTCGTTGTTCGATGGTTGTCGTAGTTCGATGGAGACCGTACTACGAACTCGCCGGAAGTTCGAGGGACGTCGTACTATGGACGGATGGCCGCGACGCAGCAGTACGTCTATCCCGATCAGGACGAGATCCGGATCGAGGCGGTCCTCGCCGCGCTCGCGGACCCGGTCCGGCTCGACATGGTCCGCCAGCTGGCCGAACCCGGCACCGAGATCTCGTGCAGCGGATTCGACGTCGCCGTGACCAAGTCCACACTCACCCATCACCTGCGCACGCTGCGCGAAGCGGGCATCATCATGGGCCGCCAGCAGGGCACCGCCCGCTACAACTCGTTGCGCCGCAAGGATCTCGACAAACTCTTCCCCGGCCTGCTCCAGGGCGTGCTCGCCGCCCGCCGCTGAGGGTGGTCAGCCTCACCCGAAACCGGGATGACAAAGGCACCCTCGATCGGTTGAACTGGACGCAGGACAGCGGGGCCGCACGCGCTGTCTTCTTTTGTGCCTGAGACCTAAATCGATTCAGCTCCCCATCCGCGACGCTGGGCGAGTAATCGTTTACCCAAGTACGACCCCCGGAAGGAGAGCCGTGCCCGTCGCGCTGCTCGCGCTCGCCATCGGTGCCTTCGGCATCGGGACCACCGAATTCGTCATGATGGGCGTGCTGCCCGAAACCGCCGCGGACTTCGGCGTGTCGATCCCGTCCGCCGGTTACCTCATCTCCGGCTACGCGCTGGGCGTCGTGGTCGGCGCCCCGCTGCTCACCGCCGCCGCCGTCCGCCTGCCGCGCAAGACGATGCTGCTGGCGATGATGGGGCTGTTCACGCTGGGCAACGCCCTCTTCGCGCTCTCACCGAACCAGGAGTTCGGCGTCGCCTTCCGCTTCCTCGCCGGCCTGCCGCACGGCGCGTTCTTCGGCGCCGGCGCGGTCGTCGCGTCCAGCCTGGCCAAGCCGGGCGAACGCGCGAAGGCCGTCTCGATGATGTTCATGGGCCTGACCCTGGCCAACGTCGTCGGCGTGCCGCTGGGGACGCTGCTCGGCCAGAAGGTCGGCTGGCGCGCGACCTTCGGCGTCGTCGCCGTGATCGGCCTGCTCGCCATGGCCGCGATCGCGAAACTGGTCCCCCACCAGGGCAAACCGGTCGAGCCGTCGCTGCGTGGCGAACTCGGCGCCTTCCGCCGCCCGCAGGTGTGGCTCGCGCTCGCGATCGTCACCTTCGGCCTCGGCGGCGTGTTCGCCTGCCTGTCCTACATCGCGCCGATGCTGACCGACGTCACCGGCTACTCGCCGTCCGACGTCACGCTGCTGCTCTCCCTGGCCGGGGTCGGCATGACGATCGGCAACTACCTCGGCGGCAGGCTCGCCGACAAGGCGCTGATGCCGAGCCTCTACGTCTCGCTGATCGGGCTCGCTTCGGTGCTGGCGATCTTCACCTTCACCGCGAACGGCAAGGTCGGCGCGGCGGTGACGATCTTCTTCGTCGGCCTCGCCGGGTTCATGATCGGCCCGATGATGCAGGCCCGGATCATGGAGAAGGCAGGCGGGACGCCGTCGCTGGTCTCCGCCGCCGTGCAGTCGGCGTTCAACATCGCGAACTCCATCGGCGCGTACCTGGGCGGCCTGGTGATCGCGGGCGGGCTCGGCCTGGTCGCGCCCAACTGGGTCGGTGCGTCGCTGGCCGTGCTGGGGCTCTCGCTGGCCGTGGTGTCCGGCGGCATGGACCGCCGCGAGGCCCGGCTCGCCCCCGCCATGGCTTCCTGACCTCATCAACGCGCGTGAAGGCCCCCTTCCCTCGGCTCAGTCGAGGGGGAAGGGGGCCTTCACGCGCGTCAGGACAGAGGTCCGCCGGTGATCGTGAAGGCGATGAACAGGATCAAGACGGAAAGCGCGCCGTAGGTCAGGACGTCGACCGGTTTGCCCCGGATCGCCAGCAGTCCGGCCTTCGCCTCGGGCAGCACCGCCCGGAGCAGGCCGGCGAGCAGCAACGCGCCGCCGATCAGCGCGGCCCCCTGCCGCCAGTGGTACTGGCCGATCCGGAGGGCGGCGACCGCCACCACCAGCATCACCAGCAGGAACGGCAGGTGATGGAGCAGTGCCCCACGGTCACGCCGTTGTCCGGCCACCGCCATCAGTCCTCGTCCTTCAGGGTCGCGTCGGCGATTCGGTTCACTCGGTAAGTATCCCGGGTGAGTGACCCGGCACCAGGTCAGGGCGTCTTCCGGGGAGTCAATAGCGGCAAAACCCACATGCGGGGTGCACGCGAGCGCGGATACGGTCAAAATGTGACCGTGGCACAACCGACGACTCAGTTGAACGCGACCGAGCAGGACACCCTGGTCAAACAGATCGGCCTCGCCCTGCTGCGGGCCGCTCCGCGTGATTGGCGGAAGGTGACCGCCGAGTACCGAGCCGTCGGCAGGTACCACGAGATGACCGGGGAGATCATCACCGAGGACGGCAGCTCGCACGAATGGGTCGCGACGCACGACATCGCGACACTGTTCGGCAGGCTCCGTGCCGGGATGTATCGCGACGGGCGCGGCACCTGGTTCAACGCCCGCTACCAGCTCGACCACCCGTCCAGCTACAACCTCGAATACAACCGCGACGAGCCGCAGTGGCGCCTCGCGCCGCCTCCGCAGGCGCTCTCCGACGAACTGCGCATGTTCCCCCGTTCCGAGGAGAACGTGCCCGAATGGCTGATCCGGCGCATGTCCGGCCTCGGCCCCGAGCAGCCCGGACCGCATTTCCGCATCGCCCGCATCTTCGACACGATCGGCCCGGCCGGGCGTCCGGTGATCAACCGGCCCGACCTGGAGATCGAGGAGCAGGACAGGCTGCTCGAGTACCTCGACCACGCGCCGCTGGTGGTCACCGAACGCGGCTACGACATCGACCGGCTCGCGCAGACCCCCGAGGCCACCGTCCCGGTCGCCTTCCACAGCGACGGGCAGTGGATCTGGCCCGCCGCCGTGAACTTCTACCTGCGCCAGTACGGCGTCTCCCCGGAGCTCGACCTGATCGAGCACGTCCGGCAGAACGACTTCACGCTGCCCGAGGTCGACGGCCCGACGCTGCAGGCCGCGGCGGGGTACCTCACCCGGGGGAATCAGCCTCCGCAGCAGCGCCCCAACGGTCCGGGTGGGCCCGGCGGGCCTAGTGGGCCCAACAACGGCTCGCCCGCGGGCCCGCCTCCGCAGGGTCCGCCGCAGAACGGCCCGGTGCCGCCCCCGCAGCAGGCCGCGCCCGGTCAGGCCGGACCCGGTGGTCCCGCGGGCCCCGGTCCGAACCAGGCCGCCGCCCAGCCGCCCGTCCCGCCGCCGCACCAGCAGGGTCCGGACCAGGCAGCGGTGGCCGCCGCGGCCGCTCCGGTCGCCGCGGCCGCGGCCGTCCCCTCCGCGGAGACAGGTGTCCCGGACCAGGCCGAGCAGGCCCAGCGGTACGAAGACGACTACGACACCCAGGACTACCAGGCGCAGGACTTCCACGAAGCCGCCGCCGAGCAGCAGTACGAAGCCGGTTACGAAGACCCGTACGCGCACGACGAGGCGCGGTTCCACGAGTCCGAACAGGACGTCTTCGCCGACGAGGACCGGCAGGGCACCGATCCCGAGCCGGAACCTCGGGCCGACCCGGAGGCCACCACGTACGCGCGGGTCCCGCAGGCCGACGCCTATGAGCGGCCGCCGGTCGAGGAAGAGCAGGACGCGTACGCCCGGCAGGAGGAAGACCAGCCGTACGCGCCCCCCGAAGAGGAGACGACGACCGGTTACACGCCGGTCGAGCAGGCCGACGCCGGTCCCGAGCTGCCTCTCCTCACGCACGACGCGGGGCCGAACGTGGCACCCCCGCCGTCGGACACCGAGGTCACGCGGGTCGACGCCCCGCCGCCCGCGCCCGAGGTCCGCCCCGAGCCCGAACCGCGCCGCGTCGAGCACACCGAGCCGGCGCTGAACGAGTTGCAGGCGAAGTTCGACGAACTCGACGTGCCCGGCGACGTCTACCGCATCGGCTCGCCCGCCGAGCACGGCTGGAGCGTCGAGCAGGTCGACGGCGGCGGCTGGCGGGTCGGCTGGTACGACGGGAAGCTGACCAATCCGGCGGTGTTCGGTGACGCCGAGGACGCGGCCGCGTTCATGCTCGGCAAGGTCCTGCTGAACCCGAACGGCGCTCCGCCTCCCGCGGAGCAGCCCGCCGTCGAAGAGGAACCCGTCGAGGAGCCTCCGGCGCCGCCCGTGCTGGCGACGCTGTCCCCCGAGATCGCCACCGGTTCGCATCCGGTGCCGCCGCGGGAGTCGATCCCGGCACAGGAACAGACCGCGTTCACGACGGCCGAAGAGCTGCTCGGGGACGATTTGGACGACGAGCCCGCCCCCGCGCCGGTCCCGCCCGCACCCCCGGCGCGGCCGAACCCGGTGCTGGCGAGCCCGCCGCCCGCGCCGCCGCGGCGCGAGCCGCCGGTGACGCCGCCTCCGCCGCCGATGCGGCGCGAGGAACTGGCCCGTCCGCCCGCGGCGGCGAACGCCGCCGGGGCGCCAGACGCCAAGCAGAACTGGCCGATCTCGCCGCTCAACGGTGAGCCGCCGCTGACGCTGTTCCGCGGCAAGGAGCTGCGTGAGCTGCCCGCGGGCAGCGAGCTGGACCGCTTCGGCGGCCCGAACGGCAACCTGACCTACGCGGCCGGGACGCCGTTCGAGGAGCGCTCGCTCGTGCCGGAGTGGGTGAACCGGCCGTACCACGTCTATCGCGTGCAGCGTCCGCTCGAAGCCCTCGCCGGTGTCGCGATCCCGTGGTTCAACCAGCCCGGCGGCGGGTCCGCGTACCTGCTGCCGGCGTCCATCGAGGAGCTGCTCGCCGAGGGCGACCTCATCGAGCTGGACCCGGGCGAACCGCCGATCGACTAGTCCGTTCTGCAATGAAGGGGCCTTTCATCGCAAATTTTGCGATGAAAGGCCCCTTCATTGCATCTGGGGTCAGTGGATGACGAGGCCGTGCGCGGCGGCGTAGGCGATCGCGGTCTCGGTGTCCACGTGGACACCGGAGAGGTTCGCCTGCACCAGGCCGTTGGCGTCGAGCCGCGCGCCGCGCAGGTCCGCGCCCTCGAGTTTCGCGCCCGCCAGCCGGGCGCCGGTGAGGTCCGCACCGCGCAGGTCGGCGCCGGTCAGGTCCGCTTCGAGCAGGTTCGCCTCGCGCAGCCGCAGGCCACCTAGGTCCACTTTGGACAATCGCGCCTTGCTGAGCGAGACCAGCGAGAGATCGCATTCGGTGAAGGCGACCTTCTGGAATCGGCAGTCCACAAAGGACGATCCGAGCATCGAGCAGGAGCTCCACCGCGTGCTCGCCAGCACACTGCGATCGAAGGTGCACGAGCGGAACGCGGACGCCTCGTGGCGCGAGCCTTCGAAGTCGACCTTGGTGAAGTCGCACTGGTCGAAGGTGCAGCCCTGGGTACGCAGCCCGCGCAGGTCGGCTTCGGTGAAATCACATCCGACGAAACTGCGTTTTTCCCACCACTGCTTGGAAAGAACGGCTTCTCGGTAGTCCTCCGCGGTCTCGATCACCCGTCCAGGATCGCATACCCGCTCACGTCCAGGTGATGCCGTCGAGCAAGTCGCGCAGCTTTGCCGCCCGGCGCTCGGACGACGCGGCGATCCAGCCGATCCGGCCGAGCAGATGGGCGCGGAAGTCCGGATGACCGGCCCGGTTCTGCTCCTCCGGGCCGGTCCGGGCGCAGTTGTGGAGCAGCGCGCGCAGGGCGTCGTAGTCGGCCCGCGTCGCGGCGGGCGCGCTGTTGACCACCAGTCCCGCGACCCGTTGCCGCTGGTGCGCGGCGGCGATCGACGTCTTGTCGTCCCTGAGCCGGAACCCCTCGTCGGTCACGATCCGCCGGACCCCTGGCAGCAACCGGTGCAGCGGCAGGGAATCCCCGGAGAACGCCAGATCGTCGGCGTACCGCGTGTAGACCGCGCCCAGCGCACGGGCGAGGCCGTTGAGCCGGCGGTCCAGATGGTGCGTGACCGCGTTCGCGACCGCGGGCGACGATGGCGCGCCCTGCGGAAGATGCGTGGCCGCCAGGTTGTTCAGCAGCCGCACGCGCGCCGGGTCCCGCCGTCCCCCCGACACGGTGGCGAGGACATCCGGCGGAACGGCCGTGGTGAGCACGCCCGCCAGTGCTTCCGCCACGGCGGGCGGATAGCCGGCGAGCGCGAGCAGCGCCGAGATCCGGCGCGCGGACACCGCCGGGAAGAACCCTTCGAGGTCCATCCTGACCACGGTCTCGCGGCCGGCGTGGGATGCCGCGCACGACAGCGGCGACCGGCCGCGCCGGAATCCGTGCGCGGCCTCGTGCACCGGCAGCGCGTCGACGACGTGCCGCACGATCCGGCGTTGCAGTTCGGCGATCCGCGGCTTCGGCCGCTCGATGAGCCGCACGCCGCCCGAAGCGGTCGGGATCCAGCGGTAGGTGTAGTGCCGGATCGGATCGGCCGCACGCCTGTTCCAGCTCCTCGCGTCGGCGAACCACGAGAGTTCGCCGGGCGTCAGGTCGAGGGCGGTGGCGCAATCGTCGAAGGTCGCCCAACGGGCCACCTGGAATCGCCAGGCCGGCATGGGTTCGAGGAGCGACGCGGAGGTGACTCTTTCTCCTGTCATCCGCGCGGACTCGCACGCGGAGCGTGCCGCCCTCGCGCGGGGCGCCTTGTCTCGCTGTCTTCGTGCTCCCCGGGGTTGCCCCGGAGTGGGTGGCGATCCACCGGCTCACCTCCGCGTCGCTATCGCCACCCTACCGACTTCAGCGACTGGGGATGATCTCCGTGCCGGAGACGTAGCGCATGGCCTCGATGAACTTCGGGTCGTTCATCCGGCGCTCCATCTCCGGATAGTCGAGGTCGACCAGCCGGGTCTGGATCCACCACAGGTTGCCGAACGGGTCGCGGACCCGACCGACACGGTCGCCGAAGAAGAGTTCGGTCTGCCTCGTCACCTCTTCGGCGCCCGCCTCGACCGCCCGGCGCTGCGTCTCCACGCTGTCCTCCACGTAGAGCCGCAGATACGCCGGGGTGTCGACCCAGTCGTCACGCGAGTCGAACAGCATGACGACCGAGTCGCCGATCCGGACCTCGGCGTGCCCGATCTTCCCGCCTTCGACGTACACCGGTTCACCGATCGGCTCCGCATCGAAGACCCGCTTCAAGAAGTCGATCACGCTCGCGGTGTCGCGCGAGATGATCCACGGGGTGACCGAGTGGTAGCCATCGGGGATCGGGTTGCTCATCGGGGTTCTCCTCAGTCGTCGTGTGCGATGAGAAGAACGCTAGAGCCCGTATAGGACAGATCGTGTCCTAATGCGATTTCAGCAGGAAAGGCGGCTTCGGCTCCTGCCACTCCGGCATGTCCAGCGAGTTGAGCACCTCGACGATCCGCTTCTCTTCGTAGCGGAAATGCGTCTCCATGATCGCCGTGAGGCCGTCCAGTTCCCGTTGGACGTGCAGGATCTCGGCCTCACTCGACCCGGGGCCGACACCGGCGACCAGCTCTTCGAGCCGTTCGATGATCCCGGTCATGACCTCGTGGTCGTGCGCGAGCTCTTCGAGCGACGGCCGCAATTCGGGGAATTTCTCCGCCAGCACAAGGAAAGCGCCACCGTCTTCCCCGGCGTGATGCCTGGTCAGCGCCGAGCAGAAGGTGAGGCAATGAGCCCGGAGATCGCGCAGCCGCTCCGCGCGCCCGACCGCGACCGATTCGAGGTCGTCGTGCAGTGCGGCCAGCTCTTTACGCAGCCAGTTGTGAACCTGAACGAGTTGATTTCCGAACGCCGTCAACCGGCCGTCCGTTCGAGAAGGGGTTTCCATGATTTCCCATGGTCCGGCGCCTCCATGCCCGCGACGGTCTCTTTGCCGGGTGCACTGCGACGCTGGAAACACTTCAGCACGACCGCCAGGTGATCGTCAAGGGACTTCAGTGGAAGTCGCGGGACTTGGCGGTGATCCGCAGCGGCAGGTGCCGGATCTGTTCGGCGAGGACGTTCACCACCTCGCCTGTGCGCTCGACCACGCCCCGGACCAGCAGCGCGGGACTGCCACGGGCGACCCGGTGATAGCGCTGCCACACCCCCATCGTGCAGATGACGTTGATCATCCCCGTCTCGTCCTCGAGGTTCATGAAGGTGACGCCGCCCGCGGTCGCCGGCCGCTGGCGATGGGTCACCGCGCCGCCGGTCAGCACCCGCGCGCCGTGCGGGATCCCGCGCAGGCCCGCCGCCGTGACGACGCCGAGTTCGTCGAGGTGCTCCCGGATGAACTGGGTCGGGAAGCTGTCCGGCGACACCCCGGTGGCCCAGACGTCCGCGGCCGCGATGTCGATTTCGTCCATCCCCGGCAACATCGGCGCCTTGGCCCCGGTGATGAGTCCCGGCAGTTTCTCCGGGCTTTCGTCGGCGACCGCGCCCGCCGCCCAGAGCGCGCTTCGCCTGTTCTCGCCGAAACACCCGAAGGCACCGGCCGCGGCCAGCGCCTCGACCTGCGGTTTGGTCAGCCGCACCCGACGGGCGACCTCGGACAGATCCGCGAACGGGCCGCCGCGTTCCCGCTCCTCGACGATCTTCTTCGCCAGGTTCTCGCCGATCATCCGCACGGTGGACAACCCGCCCCGCACGGCGAGCAGTTCTCCCCCTTCCGGCAAGGGTTCCAGCGTCGCGTGCGGAAGACTCGCGTTGATGTCCGGGCCGAGCACCCGCACCCCGTGCCGCCGCGCGTCGGCCACCAGCGACTGCGGCGAGTAGAACCCCATCGGCTGCGCGCGCAGCAAACCCGCCAGGAACGCGTCCGGATGGTAGTACTTGAAGTACGCGCTCGCGAACACCAGCAGGGCGAAACTCAGCGCGTGACTCTCCGGGAAGCCGAAATTCGCGAACGCCTTGAGCTTGCCGAAGATCTTCTCGGCCAGCTCGTCCTCGATGTCGTTCTTCGCGGCGCCTTCGAGGAAGCGCCGTTTGAGCCGCTCCATCTTCTGTTCGGAACGTTTCGCCCCCATGGCATGGCGCAACTGATCCGCCTCCGCCGGCGTGAAATCGGCGATATCGAGGGCGATCTGCATCATCTGTTCCTGGAACAACGGGACACCGAGGGTCTTTCCCAGCGCGTTGGCCAGTTTCGGATGGTCGAAATCCCATTTCTCCTGGCCGTTCTTTCGCCGGATGTAGGGATGCACCGAACCACCCTGGATCGGGCCGGGGCGGATGAGCGCGACCTCGACCGCCAGATCGTAGAACGTCTTGGGAAGTAAGCGAGGCAGCGTGGCCAGCTGCGCACGGCTCTCCACCTGGAAGACACCGATCGCATCGGCGCGGCAGAGCATTTCGTAGATGTTCTGATCCTTGAGATCCAATTCGGAGATGTCGACCTCTTCCCCTTTGTGGTCACGAACCAGATCGATCATATAATGCAGGGCCGACAACATTCCGAGGCCGAGCAGATCGAATTTGACCAGCCCCGCCGCAGCACAGTCGTCCTTCTCCCACTGCACGACACTGCGGTTCTCCATGCGGGCCCATTCGATCGGGACGACCTCGCTCACCGGCTGACGGCAGATCACCATCCCGCCGGAATGGATGCCCAGATGCCGTGGGAAGTCTTCGAGCGCGCAGGCGAGTTCCACGACCTCCTCGGGGATGTCGTGATCGTGGTCCTTCTCCGTGGCGCGCAACGCACCCCAGCGGTCGATCTGCTTGCTCCACGCGTCCTGCTGGCCTGGCGAGTACCCGAGTGCCCGCGCCGCGTCCCGGACCGCGGACCGGGCCCGGTAGGTGATCACGTTCGCGACCTGCGCGGTGTTCAGCCGCCCGTATTTCTCGTAGACGTACTGGATCGCCTCCTCGCGGCGATCGGATTCGATGTCGAGGTCGATGTCCGGGTAACCGTCGCGATCCGGGGCGAGGAAGCGTTCGAAGAGCAGGCCGTAGCGCACGGCGTCGACCTTGGTGATGCCGAGCGCGTAACAGACCGCCGAATTCGCGGCCGATCCCCGGCCCTGGCAGAGGATCTTGTTGGCCCGGCAGAAGTTCACGATGTCCCAGACGATCAGGAAGTAGCCGGGAAAGCCCAGTTCTTCGATGATGTCCAGTTCGTGGTCGATCAGCTTCCTGGCTTTTTCGCGGTACTCCTCGTCCTTGTTCTTCTCGTGCTCCTTCGCGCCTTTCTTGGTGAGGTACCGCAAGTAGGACGCTTCGGTGTGGCCTTCCGGAACGTCGAACGGCGGCAGCTTCGGCTCGATGTGGTGGAGTTCGAACGCGCATTCCCGGCCGAGCAGCGCCGCCCGCTGCACCGCGCCCGGGTACCGCGCGAAGATCTCGGCCATCTCCTCCCCCGACCGCAGGAACGCCGTCCCCGCGGCGGGCAGCCAGCCCTCCATGTCCTCCAAGCCTCGCCGGGCGCGGATGGCGCTGAGCGCGTCGGCGAGCGGAGCCCGCTCCGGCCGGGCGTAGTGCGCGGCCGTGGTCGCCACCGTCGGCAGGCCGAACTCGTCGGCCATCTCGCTCAGCAGATCATTGTGCGTGCTGTCCAAGGGAAGGCTGTGGTCGATGAGTTCGACGTAGACGTTCTCCCGGCCGAAGCAGTCGATGAGTTCCTTCAGCCGCACGACGGCCGCTGCGGGGCCTTCGGTGACGAGCGCCTTGCGCACCGCGCCCTTGCGGCAACCGGTGAGCACCACGCACTTCCCGCGTACCTCTTCGGCGACCGCGCGCAGGTCGTAGACCGGCCTGCCCTTCTCCGCCCTTTCCTTGGGGGACAACGACTGCCTGTCGAAGCCGTACAGCTGGCCGGCGGTGATCGCCCGGTTCAGGCTCAGGTACCCGTCCTGTTGCTTGGCCAGCAGGAGCAGATGCTCGCCCTCGGGGTCGGCGGACCCGTTCTGCGGCCCCGAAAGGCCGAAACTGAGCTCCGTGCCGAAGACGGTGTGCACGCCCAGCTCCCTCGCCGCTTCGGCGAAGCGCACCACTCCGTACATGCCGTCGTGATCGGTGAGCGCGATCGCGTCCAGGCCCAGCCTCGCCGCTTCCTCCACCAGCTCCTCGGGATGACTCGCCCCGTCCAGGAAGCTGAAGTTCGAATGGCAGTGCAGTTCGGCGTACGGCACCCGGTGCGCGGTGGCGCCGTCGTCGTCACCGATCAGCCCGGTCAGATCCGCGGGCGGCTGATAACCCTGCCGTTTGGCACTCCAGGCGGGGCTGTCCCCGCCGTCGCCGGACGGCACCTCGCCCGCGAGCTCGCGGGCGAGGTCCTTCCATGGCCGCGGAGGGTTGTTCCAGCCCATCGGTCACCGGTTCTCGGTCGAGATTCTCGGCGCGGGGACGAACACTTCCGCGCGCGGGACGCAGGCCGCCCAGGCGGTGTCCAACTCGGCACGTTGCACCGGGATGGCCGGTTCCTCCAGCCAGCGTCGCACCAGCCGCGTGTACTCCTCGTCCATGGTCAGTCGTACTTCCCTTCCAGTGTCCACATCGGATTCTTGTGGTGCTCGAAGCGCAGCAGCACCGCCTCTTCGGCGTCCTGCCCGTCGGCCAGCAGCACCTGCACCCGCATCCGGGTCCCCGACCGGGCGTGCCCCGCGCCGGCCCGGACACCGACGAACCACGGCCCCGCCCAGGCGATCACCTCGCGCGGCTCACCACCCTCGAAACTCACGAGGAACGGAGCGGCGGTCACCCGGCGCCGCGCGGTGATCTCCACGACGCGTCCATTCTCGTCCAGCACCTGAGCAGGTACCGGGCGGGCGAACACCGTCGCCGGTGAGGGCGACGGGAGCCGCCCTGCCCAGTTCGCGTCCGCCTGCGCCGATTCCTCGCGCCGGTCTCCCCATGGCACCAGCCGGACTCGCTCGGCGGGATCGCGACCTCCGTCGAGCACCGCGGTGAAGACGCTCTCCGGGCCGAGCAATCCCTGCACCCGCACCAGCGCGCGGCAGGCACGTTCACCGGACAGGTCTTCGTCCTCTGTGGACGGACGCAGCACACCCGTCGCGCCCGCCTGCCACAACCCGAGCTGCAGCGACCGCCCTTCGACCGTCTCCTCCGGCTCCAGCCGCAACCGCACGACGCCGGAATTGGGGCGCTCCTTGGCCTTCAGCCAGCCTTCGAACTGCCAGCGCACCCTGTCCGCGACACCGAGCGGGGTCAGCGGTTCGGCGCAGCGCCACACCCGGCCGAGTTGTTCGCCGGTCTCGGTGGTGGCGTAGATGCCGAGCCGGGTGCAGGCCAGCCCGTGCGCGGCGAGCCCGGCGTGGAAGCGTTCGCCGAGTCCTTTCGCCACGAAAGCGGCGGCGTCGACCCGGTCGATGGGCGGGTCGAACGCCTTCGCCAGGGAGAGTTCCGGTGGCGGCCGTCGACGCGACGGCGGACGTTCGGACCGTCCTCGCGCCAGCCGATGCGCGAGCACACCCTCCGCCCCGAAGCGCGCGGAGACGTCGCTTTCGTCGAGCGCCGCGAAGGCGCCCAGCGTGTGCAGGCCGAGCTGTTTGAGCAAGGTGACCAGCTCGGCGCGGCCCGCCTCGGGCTGATCGAGCTCGCGGATGGGCAACGGGGCCAGGAATTCCGCCGTGCCACCGGGTTCGACCAGCGTCGAACGGCGGGCGGCGAGCGTCGCGGCGAACAGGCCGTCGGCGACGCCGACCTGACTTTCCACTCCCGCCGCCACGGACACCTCGTCCACGAGTCTTTCGAGAAGGCCGTGCTCACCACCGAAGTAACCGGCCGCGCCGTCGACCGGGACGGCGACGATCCCCGGGCGTACCACCTCGACACCGACGGCCAGCTCCTCCACCGCCCGTGCGACGGACTCGAAGAGCCGGGCGTCACGACCGTCGTCCTCGCCGAAGACCGCCAGCTCCGGACAGCAGGACTGGGCCTCGCGTCGCCGCATCCCGCGGCGGACGCCGTATCCCCTGGCCACCGCGGTGCAGGCGACCACGCGGTTCGCCGAGAAGACCGCGGCGGGGCGGCCGACGGGTTCGCCCGCGACGGCCGCGGCGGCGACCGCGGGCCAGTCCGGGCACCACAGCACCAGCATGCGCACGGGTGGGTTCACGCCGTCCCCCACCTGGTCGCGGGGAAGTCGGCCCGCTCGACCTCGCCCTGGCCGGGAAATCGCAGCAAGGCCGACATCGGCCGGGCGGCCGCACCCCGGCCACCCGCCCGTACCTCCACCTCACGGGTGCGCAGGTAGCCCGCGCCACCGCCCTCGAAGCCCGTCCAGCGCGAGCGACGGCAGCTCAGTTCGACCTCCGCACCGGGCCAGGAGCCCAGCGAAAGCAGCACCGAACCACGGTTGCGCGCGCGGGCGGACAGCTTTCTCGCCACCTCGGGCCGGGCGAGCCCCGGACCGACGACCACGAGGTCGAAGCCGTCGAGCAGGGCCGCGGTCACCGCCGGGAACTCGGCACCGGGACGGGGGACCAGCGCCAGCCTGCCCACCTCGACCCCGAGTTCCGCGGCGGCGACCACCCCGAGCGCGGGCAGGCCGACCGCGACCGCCCACGCACCGCCGGCGGTCGCGGCGGCCAGCAGGGTGAGCATCAGTGACGTGGACCCCAGCACCGAAACGGTGCTCCCGCGCCGGAGCCCCGCGGCGGGCAGCAGACCGGACAACGCCGGGGACACCGGGAGCACCCTTCCCGTCGTCCTCGCGTGTTCGGCCGCGGAAGCCACGCCACTGGCCGTGCTCACACCTGGCAAAGCCGCCAGCCTCGCCAACGGCAAGGCCCGCGCCTCGACCACCTCCGCTGTCACCGGACCTCGCCTCCCCACGACACCTAGACCGTCCTTTGTGGACGGCACCGGCGTGCCACGGGGAAGGCGGCACTTCGAACGCTTGTTCGATGACTCCAGTAGACCGGGTGGCGCAGCGGTTGTCAAGCGAGCCGGGGTCGGCCGCCGGGCGGACAGCCCTGTCTCTCCGTGAACCGCGCCGCGTGTCCGACGATAGGCCCATGTACCCGGAGATCGAGCCCCACGCGTCAGGCCACCTGGACACCAGAGACGGCAACCTCGTGTACTGGGAGGAATGCGGGAACCCCGACGGCAAGCCCGTGGTGTTCCTGCACGGCGGGCCCGGCGGCGGCTGCTCACCGTCGCACCGCCGGCTGTTCGACCCGTCCGCCTATCGGATAATCCTGTTCGACCAGCGCGGATGCGGGCGGTCGCTGCCGCACGCTTCGGTGTCGGGTGATCTTTCGTCGAACACGACCTGGCATCTCGTCGACGACATGGAACGCCTGCGGGAGTCGCTGGACATCTCGCGGTGGCAGGTGTTCGGCGGGTCCTGGGGGTCGACGCTGGCGTTGGCGTACGCCGAGAAGCACCCGGAACGGGTGTCGGAACTGGTGCTGCGCGGGGTCTTCACCCTGCGTTCGTCCGAAGTGGACTGGTACTACCGGGGTGGTGCGGCGAACGTCTTCCCGGATCTGTGGGAGAAGTTCACGGCGCCGATCGCCGGGCTCGACGGCGATCCCGTCGAGCTGTACGCGAAGCTGCTCGCCGACCCCGACCCCGCGGTGCACGGGCCCGCCGCCGTCGCGTGGAGCACCTGGGAGGGAGCGACGGGGACGCTGCTCCCCCGGCCCGAACTGGTGGCGGATTTCGCCGTGCCGGAGTATGCGCTGGCGTTCGCGCGCATCGAGAACCACTATTTCGTGCACAACGGGTGGCTCGAAGAGGGACAGCTGATCCGAAACGCCGCCGTGCTGAAGGACATTCCCGGCGTGATCGTGCAGGGGCGGTACGACCTCGCCACGCCCGCGGTTTCCGCGTGGGACCTGCACAAGGCGTGGCCGGAGTCGGAACTGGTGATCGTGCCGGATGCCGGGCACGTGTACGACGAGCCCGGCATCCTGGCCGCGTTGCTGGCGGCGACGGACCGGTTCCGCGCTCAGCCCTAGCGAGGAAGCGGAGCCGGGTGGTACCGCCGGAACGCGGGTGCGGCGGTGCCCCCTTCACCGTGCAGCCAGTCATAGAGGAAGCGGAACTCCGGGCCGAACCGGTTCGCCTCGGCGTTCAACCGCTCGGGTGACATCGACGGCCAGCGGCCGGTCTCGACGCGGTTCCGCAGCACGCGCAACGCCGTCAGTTCCTCGGCGGCGGTGTGCTGGCAGTGGCCGCCCCGGTTCACGAACAGCTGCCGGATCAGGCCGGAATCGACACGGTCGCCGTAGGTCCGCTCGTGTTCGGGGGCGACGCCGTCGCCGATCGGATGCAGCGTGACGACGGGCGGACGGCCACGTCCTGTCGGCGTCCCGACGCGGGTGAGCCATCGGGAGGCGGCGTTGTCGGCCTTGACCCGGGGCGCTTCGGCAAGCGCGGCCAAGTCGGCGCCGAGGTCCAGGCCGGCCTCACGGTAAGCCTGTTTCACCAGGTCACGTTCACTGGACCGGGCGAGCATGTCGCGGTAGTCCACTCCGGTGTTCCCGGTCGGGTTCCCGCCCGCCCGCACCTCCAGATCAGCTCGGTGCGCGCCCCAGGACAGCTGGTCGTAGACGGCCAGAACGAATTCCGTCTGCTGGCGGATCTGTGCGGCGACATCGGTGGATCGGGGATGATGCGCCGTCGACCAGCCGGGGACGTCGGCGAACGCGTTGGCGAGGGCGAGCCGCGCCCGTCCATCGGGTGATTCCAGCGCCGTCGCGACCACCTGACGGGCTTTCGCGAGGTTCGCCCGCGGGTCGGCGATGCGGGCGACCTCCAGTTCCGGCGCCAGCAGCGTCCGGACCGCGAACCCCAGGTCGAGCGCCTGGCCGAACACCGCGGCCCCGCCCGCGACGGGACCGCACATCGCCAGCACGCCGTCGATCCGGTGCGGAAGCCGCTCGGATAGCAGGACCGCGTTGAGCCCACCGCCGGAAGCTCCCCAGGTGAGCACCTGCTCCGGACGTCCGAAGGCGTGGTCGAACCAGGACAGCAGCGCCGTCTGGTCGTGAACGGCTTCGCGGGCCGAGAAACCGTGCGGCTTGCTGTAGAGCGACGCGGCCAGCGCATAACCCTCGCCGAGGAGAACGGGTTTCGCCTCCTCCCGGTTGGCGAGCTCGATCTCCTCGGGCACGTAGCCCGGCGGGTAGATGCCGTGGTTGTACAGCAGTAATTTGCCGTTCCAGTTCGACGGCACCTCGACCCGGTACCGGGCGCCGTCGATCGCCCCGGTGCGCACGCGGACGTCGTCCGTCACGATGGCGGGCGCGCCGGTGACGATCAGCGCGGCGGCCAGGATTCCTGTCAAGGTCATGGTGGAAATGCTGACAGCGCAAGGCTTCGCGGGAATCCGTCGAGACGCGGCTTCTCGTCTACGCTTCCCGGCGTACGAGCTCTTCCGCCAGCTCGACGACGATCCCCTCCGGACCGCGGACGTAGCAGAGCCGGTAGCTGTCCTCGTACCGCACCAGCTCGCCGACGAGCGTGCCGCCATGCGGCCGCAAGCGATCGAGGACGTCGTCGATGTCCTCCACCGAGAACACGAAGTGGCGGATGCCGGGTGTGTTCATCGGCGCGCGCGGATCGGCTTCCGGCCCCTCCGGCGTGTGGTACTTGATCAGTTCCAGGCCGCCGTGACCGTCCGGCGACCGTGTCGCCCTTGAGCGACGCTTCGCCTTCCAGTTCGAGACCGAGCGCGGTGAAGAACGCCTTGGCCGCGTCGAGATCGTGGACCACGACACCGACGTGTTCCAGCTTCTTGAGTGTCATGTTCAGGCACTCTTCCGGCGGATGAGCTCCTCGACGGCGGAAGGCAGGGCGGTCTCGAAGTCGATGAGCTTGACCCAGGTCGGGGTCAGCACGATGCGGACCATGCCGTCGTAGAGCGACCGCACGTTTTCCTCCCATTCGACCCGCTGCTCGGGCGTCATCTCGTAGGTGCCGTTCCACTGGAGGTACTCATCGGGGATGCCGTCGACGTAATCCCAGTTCGACGGTGCCACGCAGGAGCAGGATCTTCGGCGGGTGCGATTCGGTGTCGATCGTCAGCGCGACGGCGGGGCTGCGGCGCAGCGCCGGCAGCTTCGTGGCGTTCGTCGAGGTGCACATGACGATCTCCGTGCCGTTCCAGTGGATGCCGATCGGGATCGCGCGCGGCGTGCCGTCGAGCGCGGTGTAGGCCAGGCGGGCCAGGTCATGGGCCAGGAGTTCCTGGCTGAGTGTGCGGTTCAGGATCTCGTCGATCGTGTTCTGCCGCATGTCGCTCTCCTCGGGCCGTCGTCTTCGCGGACTCCCCAGGGACGTCGCTGCCCGGCGCATTTCGACACTCCAGAATGTGACATGCATCACATCGACTTTAGCGGGCTAAACGCGATCCGGTTGTCGAAAGCGCCCCTGGCCAGGCGTCGCTCTTGTAAAGGCAGCGAGAGAGGGACAGAAATGGCGAAGGAATCCGAGGTCCGCTTCGAGGGCTTCCTCCCCACCACACCCGCGGACACCTGGGCCGCGATCACCACGGGCAGCGGCGGCTGGCTCTGGCCGATCCAGTACGAACCCCGCGACGGCGGCGCCGAGTCCGGCCTCACCCCCGACGGCGGCATGGTCACCGTCTGGAAGCCGTCACAGCGCTTCGTCACCTACGCGGAAGACGAGAGCGGCTGGTTCAACACGCTCGAATACGTCCTCGAACCGAAGGACGGGGGCACGTATCTGCGCTACGAACACACCACCGTCCTCGACGACTGGGACGTCGAATACGACGCGTGCCGGCAGCACACATCGTTCTACTACCACTCGCTGGGCGAGTACCTGAAGCACTTCAACCGGCGTCAGGCGAAGTACTTCAAGGCCGACGCCCCCGAAGCGTCGAAGGCTCCGAAGGCGTTCGAGGCGGTCCGGGCGGTGATAGGCGCGAAGGCCGTGGGCGACCGGGTGTATCTCGATGTCCCCGGCGTCGAGGGCGTCGTCGACTACCTGACACCGGCCTTCATCGGCGTCCGGACCGAAGACGCGCTGTACCGCTTCTACGGCCGGAACGTCTGGGGCTGGCCTGTCGGCATCGGGCACCACCTGTTCGCCGAAGACGCCGACGCGGACGAGGCCGCGAAGGCGTGGACGGCCTGGCTGAACGACCTGTACGCCTAGCGGGGCAGGTTCTTCACGAGCTCGGCGCCCACGGACTTCGCCACTTCGGCGGACTCCGCGGGCGGGATCGGCGAGTTCGTGAAGAACCCTTTGTCCCATCCTTTGTAGGTGACGATGACGACGTACACGCCCTGGGTGACCCGCAGCTCCGCGCCGCTGAAGGCGCTGTCGGTGTCGAGGGAGACGAGAACCGCCTTCTCCCCGATGCCCTGCACCTGCTGCTGACGCTCGGACGGCGCGGCCGACCCGGTGGAAGACTCCGACGCGCGCTTCTCGGCGTCCGGCCCCTCGTAGCGGTACACCATGACCTGGAGGGCGCGGTCGTGGACGTTGTCGCTCTCCGGCGGCAGCCAGGAACAGCCTTGCTGCTTGGTGACTATCTCGCCCGCTTTGAACTCGTTGTCGCGGACGCCCTGGAAGCTGCTGGTGAACGTCTTGTTCAGGGTCTCCGGGGAGAGGGAGCACTCGGCGGGCGGCTGCTGCGAGACCGGTGCCTTGCCGACCGACGAGTAGTACTCGGACGCGAAGATGCCGCCAGGGATGCCCAGCCCGAGTAGCACGACGCCGCCCACGATCAGGCCGACGATCAGCCCGGTCTTTTTCTTCTTGGGCGGCGGCCCGTAGCCGGGCGGACCGTACCCGGGCGGCGGACCGTACCCGGGCTGGGGCGGGCCGTAACCCGGCTGCTGCCCGTAGCCCGGCTGACCTCCCTGCCCAGGTGGCGGGCCGTAACCCGGCCCCTGGCCGTACCCCTGCGGCGGCTGGTGCACCGATCCTCCCCCTACCGATTCGCGTACGTCCGCATCGCGTTTAGCCCGCTAAAGGCGACACGCGCCCGGACCTGCGTTTCGCGGGCTAAACGCGATCTGCGGCCAGCATGGCACGACGGCCGGGGCCGGGCACCGGGAATGCCGTGGTCCCGTCGCGGGCACCCGGATCGCGATTAGGGGGCTAAACGCAGGTCCGTGGCCGGATCGCGATTAGCCCGCTAAACGCAGGTCTGCGTCAGTGGGCGAAGTGGCGTGTGCCGGTCAGGTAAAGGGTGACCCCGGCGGCCTCGGCGGCGGCGATGACCTCGGCGTCGCGGATCGAGCCACCCGGCTGGACGACGGCGCGGACGCCGGCCTCCAGCAGGACCTCGAGCCCGTCCGGGAACGGGAAGAAGGCGTCCGACGCGGCGACGGAGCCCTTCGCCCGCTCTCCCGCACGCGAAACCGCGAGCCGCGAGGAATCGACCCGGTTCACCTGGCCCATGCCGACGCCGACGGTCGCGCCCTCGTTCGCCAGCAGGATCGCGTTCGACTTCACCGCGCGCAGCGAACGCCACGCGAACTCGAGGTCGGCCAGCGTCCGCTCGTCGGCGGGCGCGCCGGTCGCCAGGGTCCAGTTCGCCGGGTCGTCGCCCTCGGCGGCGATCGTGTCGACGGTCTGAACCAGCATGCCGCCGGAGATCGGCCGGAACTCGATCGGATCCGGCGACGTGATCGCGGGCAGTTTCAGCAGCCGCACGTTCTTCTTGCGCTGCAGGATCTCCAGCGCCTCGGCGTCGAAGTCCGGCGCCAGGACGACCTCGGTGAACACCTCGGAGATCTGCTCGGCGGCCTCGCGGCTCACCGGCCGGTTGGTCGCGATCACCCCGCCGTAGGCCGAAACCGGGTCGCACGCGTGCGCCTTCCGGTGCGCCTCGGCGATGTCCTCGCCAACCGCGATCCCGCACGGGTTGGCGTGCTTGATGATCGCGACGGCCGGGGCCTCGAAGTCGTAGGCGGCACGGCGCGCGGCGTCGGTGTCGACGTAGTTGTTGTACGACATGGCCTTGCCGTGCAGCTGTTCCGCGTGCGCGAGGCCCGGCCGCCAGTGCTTGTACAGCGCGGCCTTCTGGTGCGGGTTCTCGCCGTAGCGCAGCACGTCGCCGCGCTCCCACGAAGCGCCGGTGAAGTCCGGGAAACCGGAGTCGTCCGCGGGCGCGTAGACGTTCGCGAACCACGATGCGACTGCGGTGTCGTAGGCCGCGGTGTGCGCGTAGGCCTGCGCGGCGAGCCGCTTGCGGTCGGCCAGCTCGAAACCACCGGCGGCGACGCGCTCCAGCACCCACTCGTAACGGGAGGGGTCGACCACGACGGCGACGCTGTTGTGGTTCTTCGCCGCGGCGCGCACCATCGCCGGGCCGCCGATGTCGATGTTCTCGACACAGTCCTCGGGGCTCGCACCTGACGCAACGGTCTGCGTGAACGGGTACAGGTTGACCACGAGCAGGTCGAACGGCGCGATGTCGAGCTGCTTGAGCTGCTCGACGTGCTCCGGGCGCTCACGGTCGGCGAGCAGGCCCGCGTGCACGCGCGGGTGCAGCGTCTTGACCCGGCCGTCGAGGGACTCCGGGAACCCGGTGACCTCTTCGACCGGCGTCACCGGCACCCCGGCGTTCGCGATGACCTTCGCCGTGCCGCCGGTCGACACGATCTCGACACCCGCCGCGTGCAGCCCGGTGGCGAGTTCGAGCAGGCCGGCCTTGTCGGAGACGCCGATCAGCGCGCGCCGGACGGGACGCTGTCCCTGTGCGGTACTCACGAAAACCTCACCTTTCGTCCCTCGACCGCGCACCCGCTCCGGCCGAGTTTTTCGATCGTTTCCACCAGGAGCCTGCGTTCCACGGCCTTGATCCGCTCGTGCAGGACGTGCTCGTCGTCGTCGGGCTCCACGATCACCGGCTCCTGCGCGATGATCGGCCCGGTGTCGACTCCGGCGTCGACGAAATGGACCGTCGACCCGGTGACCTTGACGGCCATCGCCAGCGCGTCGGCCACGGCGTGCGCGCCGGGGAACGATGGCAGCAACGCCGGATGTGTGTTGATCACGCGGCCGGGGAACCGCGCGAGGAATTCGGCGCCGAGGATCTTCATGAATCCGGCCGAGACGACCAGGTCCGGCTGGTAGGCGGCGACGGATTCGGTGATCGCCTTGTCCCACGCCGAGCGGTCCGGGTGATCGGCCATCCGCACGGCGAACGACGGCACGCCGGCGCGTTCGGCCCGGGTGAGCGCCTCGATCCCGGCGCGGTCCGCTCCGACGGCGACCACCTTCGCCGGGAAGTTCGGCTTTTCGACCGCGTCGAGCACGGCTTGCAGCAGCGTGCCGGAACCGGACGCGAGGACGACGAGCTTCACCGGAGTGGGCAGGTCCAACCGACTAGCCAGAACGGGCTCCTTGCCACGGCGGTACGCACTCGGGCGTACGGCGCTTCACCTGGTCGCGACAACCCTAACGGTCGTCACCGGGGGCGCTTTCGTCGACGGACCCCTCGGTGGAGTCGGTCACAGCGACGTCCTGCTCGGGCTCGTCTTCCGGCTCCGCGTCCGGCTCGTCTTCGGCAGGAGTCTCGTCGACGTCCTCCGCCGGCTCTTCGGCTTCGGGCTCGGTTTCTTCCTCCGCCGGTTCATCCTCTTCCGGCTCGACGAGGTCTTCCTCGACCTCGGGTTCGCCCGGCGGTTCGGGGGCGTCGTGCGCTCCGGCGAAGAACGCGACGAACCCACCGGGGACGACGATCCAGCAGAAGGCGATCACCGACGCGACCCCGACCGGCACGCTGACCGGATCGAACGGCCCGTCTCCCAGCCTGCCACCGGAAAGGGTCCCGAGGATGACACAGCCGAACGCGACGAACGCGCCCGCGACGGCGACCGCCCTCATCCGCAGCATCGGATCCTCGTCGATCGCGCGGATCCGCCAGCCGACCAGCGCGCCGACCAGCGCGGGCAGGAGCAGCAACGCCGGCCACCAGACCGCGTGGTGCGACGGGATCCCCGCCAGCAGCGGCACCCCGGGCAGCTTGCCTTCCTGGTAGCCGAACATGCCGACGGTCAGCGAACCGACCGAGAACCCCGGCCCGGTGGTGAACGACAGCGCGGCGACGACCGCGTTCGGCAGGTAGGCGACGGAAAGCACCAACAGGCCGAAGCTCGCACCGAATCCCGGCTCGAACAGACTGTCCACAGTGGACCAAGAAAGCGCGGTGGCCGCGGTGAACACCACGGCGCCGCAGGCGATCAACGCGGCGAGCCCGAGCGCGCCCGCCCGCAGGCCTTGGACCGCCACCGGATCGAACCGGTCCCGCACCTCGGCAGGCAGCCCGCAGGCCTTGGCGACCCCCGCGATGGCGGCGAGTCCGGCGAGGAGGCCCGGTACGCAGAAAGCGGTCAGCGGGTTCACGTCGACCGGCGATCCGCCCGCCAGCAGGGCGACGAGCACACCGAACAGGGCGTGGGCGCCGGCGATCACCGTCACCACGGGAATGGCGTCCGCCGGGGTCCGGCCGCCGCTCCGGCGGGCGGCGCGCGCGGCCGCCCTCGCCACGAGCCAGCCGACGACGAGCGTCGGCAGCAGCGGCAGCACGCCGAGCGGATGACCACCGAGGTCGAGTTCCACCTGCCACGAGGCGAGCCAGCCGGGGCCGGCGGCGAGCAGGGCGCCGGTGGCGGAGAACCGGGACCGGTCGGCGGCGAACGAAACCACCGCGAGGACGGCCGCGATGGCGGTGAAGGAGAACAACAGGGGCGCGCAGGCCGCCGCGAGCAACACACGAACCCGCTTCGCCCTGGAGACCTCCAGCTCGGGGACGAGGTCGCTCACCGGCTCTTCGCCCGGCGGGCGTTCGTCGCGGGTGAGCAGCTTCATGAACCGCACCATGACATCCGGACTGGGCCGTCCGGGTGAGGCACGCCGCCGCCGGTCGGCGCACGTGGCCCAACCCACCCGGTCGGGTAACCCGGAAAAGAAAAGCACCCGCTGTGACACAGAGAGTCACAGCGGGTGCTTTTTCGTGCGAGAGGTCAGCTCTGCTGACCGAAACCGCCGGGCGGCGTGCCCGGGTTCTGACCCGACTCCGACGAGGAGGACGGCGGCTGCTGGAAGAACTGGCCCTGCTGCGGCGCGTACGTCGTGGCCTGCTGGCCCGGCGGCTGCGTGACCGGCGGCTGGAACCCGCCCGGCTGCGAGTACGGACCGGACTGCTCACCCTGCTGCTGCCCCTGCTGGCCCGAACCGGGGAACGGCTGGACCTGCGTGGCGGCCGGGCCCTGCTGACCCTGCTGGCCGAACGGACCCTGCGGGCCCTGCTGCGGGAACTGCTGGCTGTACGGGGCCTGCGGCGCCTGCTGCTGCGGCTTCGCGACGGGCAGCTTGATGACGTCGTGCTCGAACAGCAGCGCGGCGACCGCGACCAGCATCTGCAGGATGCCGAGGATCAGCACCACGGTGAGGATGCCGGGGACTGAGACATCCTCACGACCACTCCCGTAGCCGATGACCAGATCCAGCGCTCCGAACGCGCCGAGGACGCTGAACAACGCGGCGAACGGCAGTGTCTTCGGACCGCGCGGCAGCGCGTGCAAGGCCGCGAGCAGACCGCTGACCAGGAGGAAGACCGAGATCTGCCCGGCGGCGTCGGCCTCGTCGGAGAAACCGATGAAGAACTGCACCAGGCCGAGAACGGTCACGGCGAGCGCGAGCAGCAACGCCAGGTTCAGCGGAGTCGCCTGCGACGGCGCCTGCTGCTGAGGAAAGGCTCCCGAGCCGGGGTTGGGGTGTTGCTGGCCGCCACCCTGCTGGGGGTAGCCGGGCCCACCGCTGGGATAGGACATCCGAATGCTCTCCTGTCGTTCGACCGGCACCCCGGGGCGCGCGGGACTCCCGGGACAAACGAGGCGGCTGTGATGCTCGAACGCTAGCGCACACGCGGACACCCCACGCCTCGGGCTCTGAGACGTCTCTACACCCGGTCGGGTTCCGTGCGGAACCCCTCGGCGACGACCGGATCGCGATTAGGGGGCTAAACGCAGGTCCGCCCCGACGTGCGTTCAGCGGGCTAAACGCGATCCGGGCGCAAAGAGGCGGGCCGGGCACCGGTGAAGGTGCCCGGCCCGCCGGGGAAAGCTCAGTCTCCGAAGGATCAGAGGCTGTTGTACAGCTCGCGCGCCAGGACGGCGGTCTCGCTCGGGGTCTTCCCGACCTTGACGCCGGCGGCCTCGAGGGCCTCCTTCTTGGCGGCGGCCGTGCCGGAGGAACCGGAGACGATGGCGCCGGCGTGGCCCATGGTCTTGCCCTCGGGCGCGGTGAAGCCCGCGACGTAGCCGACGACCGGCTTGGTCACGTTGTCCTTGATGTAGGCCGCGGCACGCTCTTCGGCGTCGCCACCGATCTCGCCGATCATCACGATGACCTTGGTCTCGGGGTCGGCCTCGAACGCCTCGAGGGCGTCGATGTGCGTCGTGCCGATGACCGGGTCGCCGCCGATGCCGACACCGGTCGAGAAACCGATGTCACGCAGCTCGTACATCATCTGGTAGGTCAGCGTGCCCGACTTCGACACGAGACCGATCGGGCCGGCACCGGTGATGTCGGCCGGGATGATGCCCGCGTTCGACTTGCCGGGGCTGATCACGCCGGGGCAGTTCGGCCCGATGATGCGGGTCTTGTTGCCCGTCGCGACCGCGTGCGCCCAGAAGTAGGCCGAGTCGTGCACCGGGATGCCCTCGGTGATCACCACGGCGAGCGGGATCTCGGCGTCGATCGCCTCGATGACCGCGTCCTTGGCGAACTTCGGCGGCACGAAGATGACCGAAACGTCGGCGCCGGTCTCCTTGATGGCCTCCTCGACCGTGCCGAACACGGTGAGGTCCTTGCCCTCGATGGAGACGGTCTGGCCTGCCTTGCGGGCGTTGACGCCACCCACGATGTTCGTGCCGGACTTCAGCATCTTGGTCGCGTGCTTCATGCCCTCGGAGCCGGTGAGCCCCTGGACGATGACCTTGCTGTTCTCGTTGATGAAGATCGACATCTCACGCACCTGCCGCGGCGAGCTCGGCGGCCTTGTCGGCCGCGTTGTCCATTGTGTCCACCACGGTGACGAGCGGGTGGTTCGCGTCGGCCAGGATCTGACGTCCCTCGACGACGTTGTTGCCGTCCAGCCGCACGACGAGCGGCTTGGTGGCCTCGTCGCCCAGGATCTTCAGCGCTTCGACGATGCCGTTCGCGACCGCGTCGCAAGCGGTGATGCCACCGAAGACGTTGACGAAGACGCTCTTCACGTCGGTGTCGTTGAGGATGACGTCCAGACCGGCCGCCATGACCTCGGCCGAAGCGCCGCCACCGATGTCGAGGAAGTTGGCGGGCTTGACGCCGCCGTGCTTCTCGCCCGCGTACGCCACGACGTCCAGCGTGGACATCACGAGGCCCGCGCCGTTGCCGATGATGCCGACCTCGCCGTCGAGCTTGACGTAGTTGAGGTCCTTGGCCTTGGCCTTCGCCTCGAGCGGGTTCTCCGCGTCCTTGTCGACCAGGGCCTCGTGGCCCGGCTGACGGAACGAGGCGTTCTCGTCGAGGGTGACCTTGCCGTCGAGGGCGATGATCTTGTCCTGCGGGTCACGGACCAGCGGGTTGACCTCGACCAGCGTGGCGTCCTCGGAGACGAAGGTCTCCCAGAGCTTCACGACGACGTCGGCGGCCTCGTCGACGACCTTCTCCGGGAACTTGCCCGCGGTCAGGATCTCGACGGCCTTCGCCTTGTCGACACCGGCGATCGCGTCGACCGGGATCTTCGCGAGCGCTTCGGGACGCTCGACGGCCAGCTGCTCGATCTCCACGCCGCCTTCGGCGGAAGCCATCGCGAGGAAGGTGCGGTTCGCACGGTCCAGCAGGAAGGAGAAGTAGTACTCCTCGGAAATGTCCGAGGCTTCGGCCACCAGCACGCGACGCGTGATGTGGCCCTTGATGTCCAGGCCGAGGATCGCCTCGGCCTTCTCGGCGGCCTCATCCGGCGTCTGGGCCAGCTTGACGCCGCCCGCCTTGCCGCGGCCGCCGGTCTTGACCTGCGCCTTGATGACGACCTGGTTGCCGATCTTCTCGGCGGTGGCCTTGGCTTCTTCGGGGGTGTTTGCCACGGCACCCGGCAGAACCGGTACTCCGTGGGCGGCGAAGAGATCCCTCGCCTGGTATTCGTAGAGGTCCACTACTCCAGTCTCCTGACGACACGCCACTGTGGTGGTCCGTTGCCGGACCGCGCTGTCGGACCAGTCGAGGTTAGCGACCTGCGCAGAAGCAGGGGACTCCGCACCTGGTGAAGTCGGTCACCGTACGCGGTCAGACGGTGTTTCCACGGTGTGAGACCGCACACCGGAGACCCAGTTCGCCGCGTTTTCCAGGCTTTCGAAGGCGTTCTCGAACCCGCTCGGGCCGTTACCGACCGCGAAGAGGAGAACGCCCGGCACGGCTTCGGCCAATCCTTCCGGTTCGTTCGCGCCGCACAGGACGCCGAGGATGTCCGGGTCCTCCTGTTCGACCGTCCTGGCCATTTGGTCGACCGTGTCGAGGCGACCGACGTAGACCACCTCGACGCCGTCGTCACGCAGCAACCGCCCGAGAGCGACCGCGGCACCTTCCTCCACGTCGAACTCGGCCAGCACGACCCGCAGAAGACGGCGCGTCATCCGGCCCGCCGTGCGCCCGCGACGGCCATCCCGGCCGTGACGAGGGTGACGACGGCGCCGGCCAGCGCGAGCCAAAACCCGATCCCGGCCGAGGAGCCGTCGTACTCCGAGCCGACGAGCGGAAGTTCCGCCGCACGCAGGCCGAGCACCAGCGCGGCCCCGGCCAAGGCGGACGCCGCCGCGGCCGGCCGTGAACGCGGGACGAGCGCGTACAGGCCGAGGACGACCGCGAGCGCGCCGAGCAGGCCCCACGACGCCGCGCCGAAGTCCGACCACAGCCCGGGGGCGGCGTAGCCGGGCGCGGTGAACACCGGCGTGCCGAACGCGGCGATCGCCAGTACCGCCGCCGCGACGAGCGGGGTGAGCACGTTCCCCCTCGCCCGCGTTCCGTCCAGGCCGGTGTCCAGTTCCGCGTCGTCGTCGGAGACGTCACGCTCCACGACGCCGGTGATCACCGCCGCGAGCGCGGCCACGGCCGCCAGCACGAGCGCGATGAACGTCCACGTGACCCCGGGACCCGCCGAGAAGCCGACCTTGTCCGGCAGCGGTAACGGCAGATCGACTCCGAACAGCGCCGGGTCCACGGCCTTGTCCTCGGTCACGGACAAGGCCGCGCTCAGCACCGCCGCGCCCGCGAGGACGACACCCGCCCACGTGGCCGCGACGACTCCCCTCGCGAACGCCGAGAGCCGCGGTACGAAGACGAACAGCGCGGGCACGGCGAGCACGACCGCGGCGCCGAGCAGCAGCCAGCGCGCCGGAGTCTCGGGTACCGGCGTCGGACCGTTGGCCTTCAGTACCGGGGCCAGCGCCCCCGCGACCGCGGCCGCGGCGGCGAGCAGCGCCAGCCCACCGGTGGCCAGCCGCCACCAGAACAGCCCCGGCAGCTTGGCCTCGCCCGCCAGGTCGCCGGTGACGGCCTCGCCCGCTTCCGCGACGTCGAACCGCGTGAAGGCAAGGCCCACGAGCGCCAGGCCCGCGACGGTCACGACCACCGAACCCGGCGCGACCGAAAGCCGGTCCACGACCAGCCCCGCGATCACGGGCGGGACACCGACCGCGAGCACCGCCAGCCCCGCTCCGGCGAATCCGCCCTTGCCGACCCCGGCCGAGGGCGAACTCACCGCCACGAGCACGGTCAGCGGGAGCAAGGCCGCGAGCAACAGGTACCCGGCCATCGCGACGGTCGGGCCTTCGAAGGCGTTCTTGGCCAGGAGGTAAGCGTTGCCCGAACCGAGCGGCGCGAGCAGCAAGCCGACCCCGCCCGCCACGCCGAGTACGGGGCCGAGCAGCCGCCAGCGGCGCCGTCCGTCGAGTTCACCCGCCAGTTCCGCCTCGTCGCGAGCGGCCCCGGCGGCGAACGCCCCGGCCGCGAGCGTGAGCAGATGACCCGCCACCAGCGGCCACAGCCCCGGCCCCGCCGGAGGCAGCGCGAGCAGCCTGTCGGCGAGGAACAGTTCCGGACGCGCGGCGAGGGACCCGTCGGCGAGCAGCTGCAGGTCCAGCAGCAGCCGTCCGGGCGCGAGCGCGGTGAGCCCGAGCACCAGACCCGCCGTGAGCCCGGAGCGGCCGGTGACCACCGCGTAGAGCACGGCCGCCGCGGGCGCCAAGGCCAGCACGACCAGCAGGGGAGCGGCGGTGAAACCAGGCGAACCGCCCTGGATGACGGGCAGCAGCGCGCCGGCGGCCAGCGCGACCGCACCGGCCGACACCAACCCCGCCGACAGCAGGAGCGCTCGCGGGCGGGAGCCCGGTTCGCTCCGGAGAAGTTCGGCGGACGCGGTACCGGGGTCGGCTTGCCCGGCGGAGTCGCCAGGGTGCCGTGAGCGCGAAGTCATCGACGGCGACGCTAGCAAGCCAGGGTCGGCGGGGCCCCGCAGCAGGGGCGCCCCAGGTCTCATCGGCGCTCGACCAGGCCACTGAAGGGCCGGGTCCGGGTAAACCTGCTTCAACACCGTCGTGCAACCACTTATTTCCCTCGTTTGCCTTCTTTCCGGCCCTCCGGTACCCCCGAACGGCCCTCTGATCTTGTAACGCAAGTCACACGGTTGTGAGTAAACCTGGTCTAACTTTGGGTAATCCTCACTGGACAACGGCCAGATCACCGTCGCCCGATCGGCCGAGAGCGCCGCCAGATCTTGCTGATCGGGGTGCCGCTTCGTTACTGTCCCGGGGTCCCCATTACAGTCAGATCACGAATGAGAGCATCGAACGAACCACCCCCGAGGTCGTTCACCGGGATCCCCCGCCCGGGCTCTTGATCCGACTCCCCGAACACGGAAGGCCCCGTCTTGGCTTCACACCGCTCCCCCGGCGGCCAAGCTCCTTCCCCGGCGCTCGAGAACGCACTCGATGGTGCGGTCGTTCGCGTCCGGGGCTCGCACCGCCTGTCGCCCCCGTCCTCGGCCCTTCGCGGTCGTGTCGTGGTCGCAGCCGTCGCTGCCGGCGCCTTCGCGGCCGCCGCTGCCGGGCAGACCCTGAAGTCCGTTTCGGAATCCTCCGACGCCGCCGTCACCCCGCTGGCCAGCACCCAGGACGCGAGCGCCTCGTTCGCCCTCGGCGGCGGAGCCGGTGGTGGCGCCCCCGAGCTGCTGCCGACGAGCCAGTCGACGAACGCCTCCGCCGAAGCCCAGAAGCTCTCGGAGAACAACAGCATCACCCAGGCCCGCGTCAAGCGCGAGGCCGAAGCGGCCCGCAAGGCCGAAGAAGAGGCCAAGCGGCCCAAGACCTGCATGCCGACCAAGGGCACCTTCACCTCGGGCTTCGGTGCCCGGTGGGGCACGAGCCACCTCGGCATCGACATCGCGGCCCCGATCGGCACGCCGATCGTCGCGGCCTCCGACGGCACGGTCGTCGAAGCGGGCCCGGCCAGCGGTTTCGGCCTCTGGGTCAAGGTTCAGCTCGCCGACGGCACCATCCACGTCTACGGCCACATGAACTCGTTCTCCGTCCGCGAAGGCCAGAAGGTCAAGTGCGGCGAGGAGATCGCCGAGGTCGGCAACCGTGGTCAGAGCACCGGCCCGCACCTGCACTTCGAGGTGTGGCAGAACGGCACGAAGAAGATCGACCCGCGCCCGTGGCTCGCCGCCCGTGGCGTGAGCGTCGGCTGATCCTGCCGCAGTCCCCTTCACCACACCGGTGACCCCGCCCGCGACAAGGGCGCGCCGGGCAACGACGCTCTGGCGCGCCTTCAAGGCCTCCGCTTCCCCCTTCGAAGACATCGGGAAGCGTCGCAGGCCATCCACCGCGGAGCGCGTGCCCTCTTTCGGGCCCTCAATGCCCTAAAGCGACGCCGTCGGCCAACTTCCGGACGAAGTACCCCACGGCGATCTGCCAGACCGTGCAGAGACCGGCCGGGCGCCGTTCGATCGGCCGCCATCCGGCGAAAAGTCCCCGGAAAAAAGTTCGGCACCCGGCTGGCCGCGGCCCGAACAGCCATCGCCGCGCGTGACCGCATACGACGCACCGTCCGGCCCCGTCCGGTTCGTGTGTCCGCAGTAACGCGCGCCAGGCCGCGACCAGCCTGAGCACTTCCGGCGGTTCCGGACCCCGATCCGTCCCCGCCCCTTCTTCAACACCCCGCAAGTACTCGAGTACCCCACTCGAGAGAACCCCAAACAAGACCCCGTCCACACCGTGTGCCCCCTCCTCCTCATCGGGGGCACACCGGCTCATCCAGCCTACCCCAGCGCATCGAACTCGTGTTCGATGGCACAGGTATACGGGAGGGGTCCGACAGTTTTCGTGCGCGGCGAAGAAACCGCAGGTCAGGGCTAGAGTTTGACCATCGGGACGCTGCCGATGAGCATCAGCCGGACCTTGCCGGCGGCGCCGAAGTCGATCGTCGCCGTGGCCCGCGGGCCCGCGCCGTCGCAGGCGACGACGGTCCCGAGCCCGTACTTGTCGTGGCTGACCCTGTCGCCGACGTCCAGTTTGAGCGCGACGGTGTCCTTCCAACCCTTGCCGAACGGGCTCGTGCTCGCCGACCTCGAAGGCGACGAGCCACCGCCGCGGCTCCCCCAGGTCGTCGCGGCACGCGGCGATCCACCCGACGAACCGAAACCGCCGGAGGACGAGGAAGGCGCGAGCCTGCGCCAATCGACCAGGTCCGCGGGAAGCTCGTCGAGGAACCGCGAGGCCGGGTTCATCTGCGGCTGGCCCCAGGCGGAGCGCACCATCGAACGGGAGACGTACAGCCTCTTCCTCGCCCGCGTGATCGCGACGTAGGCGAGCCGTCGCTCTTCGGCGAGTTCGGTCGTGTCACCGAGCGCGCGCATATGCGGGAAGATTCCGTCTTCCCAGCCCGTTCCGAAGACGACCGGGTATTCGAGGCCCTTCGCGGTGTGCACGGTCATCAGCGTGACCACGCCCGCGTCGTGCCCCTCGCCGCTATCGTCGCCGCCGTCGGGCGACGGGACCGAATCCGCGTCCGCCACCAGCGAGACCCGCTCCAGGAAGGCGGGCAGCGAACCCGGCTCCGGCACACCGGGGTCCGCGGTGTCGATTTCGGGGAGTTCGCCGTCCGGACCGGCGACCTCCGTGGTGAATTCGGTGAACTCCCGCGCGACGGTGACGAGTTCCGTCAGGTTCTCCACCCGCGACGCGTCCTGCGGGTCTTCGGACTCCTCGAGTTCCGTGCGGTAGCCCGTGCGCTCCAGGACCGCTTCGAGGATGTCGGCGACTTCCGCGCCGCTCTCGACGACCTCGCCGAGCTCGTCCATCAACTCGACGAAACCGGTGATCGCCTTGGCGGAGCGCGGGTTCAGCAGCGGCACCTCGCCGTTGACCGCGCCGCGCAACGCCTGCGCGAACGAGATCCGCTCGCGCTCGGCGTACGTCGCGATGACCGCTTCGGCGCGGTCGCCGATGCCTCGTTTGGGGACGTTGAGGATGCGGCGCAGGCTGACCGTGTCCTCCGGGTTCGCCAGCACCCTCAGGTACGCGAGCATGTCGCGGACCTCGCGCCGTTCGTAGAACCGCACCCCGCCGACGACCTTGTACGGCAGGCCCAAGCGGATGAAGATCTCTTCGAAGACACGGGACTGGTTGTTGGTGCGATAGAAGACCGCGACGTCGGAATAGTCCGCTTCGCCCTTGTCCGCCAGCGCGTCGATCTCGCCCGCGACGAACGCCGCTTCGTCGTGCTCGTTGTCCGCCACGTAGCCGACGATCTTCTCGCCGTCACCGGAATCGGTCCACAGCCGCTTCGCGCGCCTGTTGGGGTTTCGCGCGATGACCGCGTTCGCCGCGTTCAGGATCGTCTGGGTCGAGCGGTAGTTCTGTTCCAGCAGCACGGTCCGCGCGTTCGGGAAGTCGCGTTCGAATTCCTCGATGTTGCGGATCGTCGCGCCGCGGAAGGCGTAGATCGACTGGTCCGCGTCACCCACGACGCAGAGTTCGGCCGGCTCGATCCCGGCCTCGTTCGCCTCGGTGCCCACCAGCTCGCGGACCAGCGTGTACTGCGCGTGGTTCGTGTCCTGGTACTCGTCGACCAGCACGTGCCGGAACCGCCGCCGGTAGTACTCGGCGACGTCCGGATACCGCTGCAGGAGTTCGACCGTCCGCATGATGAGGTCGTCGAAGTCGAACGCGTTGGCCTGGTTCAGCCGCCGCTGGTACTCGACGTAGACCTCGGCGACGCGGCGTTCGAGGTCGTTGCCCGCGTCGGCGACCGCCGTCTCCGGATCGATCAGCTCGTTCTTGAGGTTCGAGATGTGCACGGCCAGCGTGCGCGCCGCGTACTTCTTCGGGTCGATGTCGAGATCGCGGGCGACGAGGGTGATGAGCCGCTTCGTGTCGTCCGAGTCGTAGATGGAGAAACTCGACGACATCTCCAGCGTTTTGGCCTCACGGCGCAGGATCCGCACGCACATGGAGTGGAACGTCGACACCCACATGGCGCGCGCGCCAGAACCGACGAGGTCGCTCACCCGCTCCCGCATCTCCGCGGCCGCCTTGTTGGTGAACGTGATCGCCATGATCTGGCCGGGGTGCACGTCCCGTTCGGCCAGCAGGTACGCGATCCGCCGGGTCAGCACCCGGGTCTTGCCGGAACCCGCGCCCGCGACGACCAGCAGCGGCGAGCCCGCATGGGTCACGGCCTCGCGCTGTGCCGGGTTCAGGTCGTCGAGCAGGTCCGAGTGCCGGGACTTGGCCGGACCGTCCGCTGGGAGATCGAAGAGGGTGTTCATCGCCGGTCCACGCTACAGCGCCGGGCGTAGGCGGTGTTGACGCCTGCCGTCCGACGCGCGAGCGGTGTTCGCGGCGGAGGATCGGATGCCATGGACACCAACGGAATTCCCTCCCGGCTCAGGGCCGCCGACGTCGACAGGGAGCGGGTCGCCACCCGCATCCAGGCCGCCGGCGGTGAAGGCCGTCTCACTCTCGAAGAAGTGGAAGACCGGCTGAGCGCTGTGTATTCCGCCGAATACACGGACGATCTCGTCGCGCTCACTTCGGATCTGCCGAAACCCGCGCCGAAGCGGCGCCTGGTCGCCTTCGGGCATCCAGCGGTGCGGATCCATCTCGCGGTCGCCGTCGTGCTTTCGATGCTGCTGGTCGTCCGATGGACGGCCTCGGGGGCGCCGTTCTTCTGGCCCGCGATGCCGATGTTCTGGCTGGCCATGGGCGTCCTCGTGCACGCCCGTGTCCGCGGAGCGCGCCGCCGCTTCAAGCCGGAGGACGGCATCGCTGTGGCATAATGACCGGCATGCGGCACCACGCGACGCGATTTTTTTACGGGACCCGGACTCCGGCTCCCGTGATCGCATAGTGCCGCGAATGCCATCACCCGAAGCCCCGGAGTCCACGGACCCCGGGGCTTTACGCTGTTCCGGGGGCCAGCAGGGAATCCGGACCGAAGAAAGGTCCCGATGAGCACCACACAGAAGCCGGACGCCGAAGAACCCACCGCCACCGCCGAAGAGATCGGCGAGCTCCGCAAGGAGATCGACTTCCTCGACGGCGAGATCCTGCGGCTGGTCAAACGCCGCGTCGAAGTCTCCAAGACGATCGGTGCGGCCAGGATGGCCGCGGGCGGCACCAGGATCGTCTACAACCGCGAGATGGACGTGCTCGCGCGCTACCGCGAGCTCGGGCCGGAGGGGCGGCAACTGGCGATGGCGCTGCTCAACCTCGGGCGGGGCAGGCTGGGACGGTAAGTGGTAGCAAAGGTCCCTTGCTCCCGCGACGCACCCGGATCGCGTTTAGCGGGCTAAACGCGATCCGGCCACGTCACGATCCAGTGCCGTGAGGCGGAACTCAGGGTGTTCCCCGAGCCACGACGGCCCGGGACAGGGCAAACTGGACACATGATTAACCTCATCGCCGTCGTGATCGCGATCGCCGGTGTGCTCGCCGCGCTGGGCCATCTGGGCTATCTCGCCATGCTGAACAACGCGGCGGGTAAGCGCGCGGGCGGCACCCCCATCGCCCAGTACGTCAAGACGCGCTGGCCGATCGCGGCGGGTACCACCGCCGCGTCGCTTTTCGCCTGGCTGCTCACGAGTGGGGGAACGACGCTCGACGTCATCGCCATTTTGCTTGCAGCGGGTAGCGGGATCACGGCCACGAAAGCCTTGCAGTCGACCCAGCAGAAGTACCGCAGCGGCAACTGAACGGCCTCACCAGCGCCGATAGCACTCCGTAACGTCACCGAGGCCCGTTCGGCCGCGCCCGACCGAGTGAAACATCTGCAACTTGCAGAGCGGGTGAAGACTTGCGGGTGTCGAACTTTTAGTGTGGTCCTCGTGTGGACCCTTGCGTCTGGGTCGGGCGATGCCCGTATGGCGCGCGGGGGCGATGGCCCCGCGCGCCCCCAGTCGTATGCGCGTGCATTTGCTCACGAGACTGCTTGGGAGTCTGCAAGCGAGGGATCCCGTGAACCCGCTGCTCCGTTCGGCTTAACCGGTGTCACATCGCCGTCAGGGCCGGCCTGCGAGGGGGTCGCTCGGACATGAACGGCTGGGCGGAACACCAGGGACGGAACGGCGCCACGCAAGCGGGCCGCCACCGGGCGGGCGGTACCGAAGGCTGGACTCCCGCCGTGCCGCCGCGGGGGCAGCGCGCAGGCGGGCAGGGGCATCACGCGCACCGCGAGTTCGCCCCGCCCGCCACCGGTTCCCTTCCCCTGCCGCCGCCGCGGGACAGGAGGGCGCCGGGCCCCGGCTACGCCCCATCGAGCGGCCGTCTGCCGCTCCCCCAGCCCGCTCGCGAGGTCCCCGTAGAGCCCCCAGTCCGCCCGGCCCGCGTCGAGGTCTCGTTCACCGAACCCGTCCCGCCTCCCGCCGAGGAACGGCGCGCGAAGGCCGCCCAGCGCACGAAGGTGACGCTGACCGCCCCCGCTCCCCGCCGTCCCGAGCCGGTGGAGGTCGACGACAACGAAGACGTCCGTGTCTACCTAGCCCCGCCTGTCGACGGTCTGAGCACCTTCGACCTCGGTTCGGTGCCCGCTTCGGTGACTCCGCCCAAGACCTGGCGCAAGGCCGCCTGGTTCGCGGCGGCGGCGTCCGCGCTGGTCGTGGTCGGCCTGCTCTTCGCCGGTTCGTATCTGGTCGGCAAACCCCTCCCGGAGCAGCAGAGCCAGGGCGGCTGGCCCGGTTACCGCGGTGGCAGCCCGCTGACTCAGGACGGTCTCGCCGGCCATCCGGCCACGCCGCCGCAGGGGGGCGCGGCGGGCAATCCGTCCGAATCCGAGACGGAGTCCTCCACCAGGGACGACCGCAGTGCCGCCAATTCCGGCACCCCCTCCGACAGCGAAAGCGCCGGGACCGGCTCGTCGCGGCCCGACTCGAGCGGGCCGGCGACGTCCGGGCGGCCCGCGCCGCCGTCGAGCGATCGGCCGCAGAAGCCGCCAGTCGTCCCGGCCAACCGCACCACCACGCCGGCCCCCTGGTACGCGTCGCAGCCGGACGCGCAGGCGATGGGCGACAACACCGAGCTCTTCCTCAACTCGGTTACCACGAACCCCCAAGAGGCGTCCTCGGTGACCTCCGGCGGCCTGCGCGAAGAAGGCGCGGAGGGCCTCCGGGACCGCTACCGCGATGTCGCCTACTTCGAGGTGAAGAAGGTCAGCATCGACCAGCGCCGCGGCGTCACGGTCAACACCGTCGAGGTCACTCACAAAGACGGAACGAAGACCATGGAGCAGCGTACGTTCACCTTCGGCGACGACGACAAGATCGTCGACGACGGCATGTAGGCGACCGCGCACGTGCAAGTGTCCTGTTCCTCTGCACGTGCGGTGCGCCGAGCGGTCATCCCTGGTCCGGGTGGGTGACCTAAGCTGCCGTTCGTCGTATCGCGACGGCATTCCGGCGATGGAGTCTGGCCGTGGACCGTCCGCACAGGGTTACCTGACGACGGCAGGGTCCGCACCGTTCAGAAGACGGCCGCGCGGACCAGAGGCGTCGGGCCGAACGGCCCAGCGCCTGCCCCGGACCAGAGCGAGGAATTTCGTGCTTGATCGACAGCGCATACGGCGGGAGGACGCCGTACGTGTCGAGGACGTCATCCCGGAAGAGATCCTGAACGACACCCGCGTCGACCGCGAGTACCTCGAGCAGGTCTTCCGCGAGCCGCAGAAGTTCGTTCCCGCGCGTGCCCGCGAAGAGCGGCCACCGCGGCCCGAACCCGAGGTGGACGAGCCGGAAAGCCGCGCCATCCGGCGGGCGAAGCTGGCAGGCCTGGTCGCCGCCGGGCTCCTGGTCGCGGGCGCCGTCGTCACCGCGGGCGTGCTCGCGGGCACACAGCCGCAGGGCACCGTGCCGGCTGCCGCCGTACCCGAGGTGATGAGCGGAGCAGCCGCGCTCGGCGGGCTCGCCGTCCCGGACTCCACCGAGCCGCAGCGGAAGCAGGAGACGCCGACGTCGTCGGGCAGCAGCGCGAGGCCCCAGCCGTCCTCAGGCACCGGCTCGGGCTCGCTCCCGCCGCAGGGCTCGTCGTCCAGCAGCACCAGCTCGCAGCCTGCCGCCAAGCCCGCCGCGGTCAGCACGGCCGAGGACAAGATCGACGCGGTCCGGAAGTTCTACCAGACCGTCGACGCCGATCCGTACGGCGCGATGTCGCTGATCACGCCGGTGCTGGCCGAATCCGAAGCGGGCAAGCTGATCGAGGCGTGGAGCGCCATGGACGCCATCCAGATCCAGGACGTCCGGGAACAGGCCGACGGCACCATCCTCGCCGTCGTGACCATGCGCAACCCGGACGGCGGCCTGCTGCGGGTCACGCAGGTGCTGGAATTCGCCGACGAGACCTCCGGCCTGATCACCGACGCGCGCCTGCTGTCCGCGCAGCACATGTGACGGACACCGCGCGTGTAACAGCCCTCCACCCAGGGCGATCAGAGTGTGCCGCGTGTGTGTGCGCAGAGTGAGCGCCTAGCCTTATCACGAGTCGGTCTCGGAAAAGCCGGCACACAGACCACTACATGTGCATACGCTCCAACGCTGTGGCGTGCTGAAGGCCGCACCGCGTACGCGGACGATTCCGCGTCGTGAAGACGGAGCCCAAAGGGAGGTCGCGTGAGCGACGAGGGTCGCCTGGTCGCCGGTCGATATCGCATCGCCGGGCGGATCGGCACGGGCGCGATGGGGGCCGTGTGGCAAGCGCACGACGAGGTACTCGGCCGCACGGTGGCGATCAAGCAGTTGCTTCTGCAACCCGGACTTGAGGCTCACGACGCCGAAGACGCCCGTCAGCGCACGATGCGCGAGGGGCGTATCGCCGCCAGACTGCACCACCCGAACGCCATCTCGGTGTTCGACGTCGTCACCGACGACAACGGCCAGCCGTGCCTGATCATGGAGTACCTGAACTCCACCAGCCTCGCCCAGGTGCTGCAGGAGGAGCGCACGCTGCCGCCGACGGAGGTCGCGCGGATCGGCGCGCAGGTCGCGGCGGCGCTGACCGAAGCGCACGCGGTCGGCATCGTGCACCGGGACATCAAGCCGGGCAACATCCTGCTGGCGCCCAACGGCACGGTGAAGATCACCGACTTCGGCATCTCGCGGGCCAAGGACGACGTGACGGTCACGAAGACCGGGATGATCGCCGGGACCCCCGCCTATCTGGCGCCCGAGGTGGCCATCGGCGGCGACCCCGGCCCGGAGTCGGACGTCTTTTCGCTCGGCTCGACGCTCTACGCGGCCTGCGAAGGCCAGCCGCCGTTCGGCCTCAGCGAGAACACGCTGAGCCTGCTGCACGCGGTCGCGGCCGGGCAGATCATCCCGCCGCGCCAGTCCGGCCCGCTCGCCAGCGTGCTGGCCGTGCTGCTGCACCCAGAGGTGCGGCACCGCCCCACCGCCGAAGAGTGCGAAGAGCTCCTCGCCGCCGTCGCGCGGGGTGAAACGCCGCTGGGTGGCCCCGCGGACGACACCGTGCTCGCCGCCCCGATCGCGGGCGCGCTCGCCGGCGGTGGCGTGACCCAGGCGCTCGACAGCGAGGCCGCCGGTCACTCGGGCTCGCTCCTCGACGACCAGGACGCGGCCGGGTCGTACTACGACGACGAGGACGACTACCACCAGCCGCCCGCGTCGGGCTACCCGGAAGACGACTACGACGGGTACGACAACTACGACGAGACGGCGTTGCTGGCCGAACGCGGCCACCCCGGCGGCGGCCCCGCGCCCACGCGCGCCGTCCCGATCCCCGCGGGCGACTACGACGACGATCCCTACGACGACGATTACGACAACCCGCCCCCGCCGCCGCCCACCCGCGCGCAGACCAGCCCGGTGGACGAGGACGACGACGAAAAGCCGGGCGCGTGGAAGAAGCCCGCGATCATCGGCGGTGTCGTGGTGGTGGCGCTGGCCGCGCTGGGGTTCTGGCTGCTGACCCCGAACAACCCGGAGACGCCCGCGCAGGTGGGGAACTCGTCGTCGAAGCCGGCACCCAGTTCGTCGGCGCAGACATCGGCTCCGGAGACGACGGACACGCCGACGGAGACGGAGTCCGCCGAGCCGCCCAAGGAGACGAGCGCGTCGAAGAAGACGTCGACCAAGGCGAGTCAGACGGACGAGCCCGACCCGACGACACCGTCCAAGACGCCCAGCAAGACTCCGACGAAGACGCCGACTCCCACGACACCGACCACGACGCCTACGCCGACGACCCCGACCAGCCAGACGGGCGAGCCCGGCGGAGCATGATCCGAGGCTGCAATTGAGTTCTGAGGGTTCCATCGTCGGCGGCCGGTACCGCCTGGACCAGCCCATCGGGCGAGGCCGGGCGGGCATCGTGTGGCTGGCGTTCGACACACGCCTGCTGCGCACGGTCGCGATGAAGCGCATGTACCTGCCCGTCGGGCTGCCGCCGGACCGGGCGGAGCAGGCCAAGGCCGTCGTCGTCCAAGAAGGCAAGGACGCGGCCAAGTTCGAGCACGCCACCGCCATCAAGGTGTACGACGTGCTGCCCGACGGGCCGGACGTGTGGCTGGTGATGGAGTACATCCCGTCCCGCGGGATGGCGACCTTCCTCGCCGAGCACGGCAGGCTGACCGCGGAACAGGCCGCCGGGCTGGGCATCGTGCTCGGCCGCGCGCTGGCCGCGATGCACGAGGCCGGGGTGGTGCACCGGACCGTCGAGCCGGGCACGGTCCTGCTGGCCGACGACGGCGGAGTGAAGCTCACCGACATCGGCATCACCGGCGGCGGCCCGAGCCCCGCGTACCGGGCGCCCGAGGTGGCGCGCGGCGAACCGGCGACTTCGGCGTCCGACGTGTTCTCGCTGGGCGCGACGCTGTACACGGCCGTCGAGGGGGTGCCGCCGTTCGGTGAGGACGGCGAGTCCTCGGAACGGCCGCCGCAGACCGCCGGGCCGCTGGCGGGCGCGCTGCGCAAGATGCTGCGGGCGGAGCCGGACGCGCGGCCGACGATGGCCGACACGGTGCGCTCCCTGAACGCGATCACCGAAGGGCGGCAGACGGCGTTCATCCCGCCGACCGCGCCCGCCATGCCGACGGTCCCGGCCTCGATGCCGGTGCCCATGCAGCAGCAGGCACCGCAGTTTCCCCAGCACCAGCCGCAGCAGTATCAGCCGCCGCAGCCGCAGTACGCGCCGCCGGCGCAGCAGTACGCGCCCGCCGCGCCCGCCGCGCCGGTGGCGGCGAAGTCGCCGAACACCCGGAAATGGCTGATCGTCGCTGGCGCCGTGGTGGCGGCGATCCTCGTCGGTGTGCTGTTCGCGGAGCTGTTCCTGATCTGAGCTAGAGCCGCTCGAGGACCAGCGTCGCCAACTCGACAGGACGGCTGAGATACGGGCTGTGGCCGGCCCGCCAGGTCACCGTCGTGTCGCACCGGGCGGCGAAGTGGACGACCATTTCCGGGACGAGCGCCCGGTCTTCGGTGCAGGTGATGTAGGTGGTCGGGGTGTCCTTCCACGCCGAGCCTTCCGGTGACTCGTCGAAGATCGTGACGGGCTCGGAACGCAGCAGGGCCGTGGCGCGCTCGGCGACGGCGTCCGTGCAGTCGGCGTACATGGCCTCGCGGACGGCGGCGAGGTCGAGGTGGGTCAGGCCTTGGTCGTCGAAGGTCAAGGGCAACTGCTGGGGCTCGCGTCCGGTTTCTTCTCTGGTCCGCTCGATCCAGTACTGGGCGGTTTCCCCCGGTTCACTGACGATCGCGGCCAGGTAGACCAGGTGCGCGGCCCCCCGGAGGCCGCTGGCGGTCAGCCCGCCGAAGGAGTGCGCGAGCACCACCGGTGGCTCGGTCGCCTTGTCGACGATTTCCTGGACGGTCCGGGTGGTTTCGGCGATCGGACGCCCGCCCAGGTCGGGGACGGTGACCACGGCGCCTTCCCGGCGCAGGCGTTCGGCGAGGTCGTCGAAATGGGCGGGCTGGTGCCAAGAGCCGTGCAGGACGATCAGGGGGCGCACCGGGGTCCTTTCGCTGGCAGGTTCCCTGCCAGGTTGTCGACCGCCAGTGCGGCTGTTCAAGCTCAGCCGGTTTTCGTGCCCACTCGGCCAGTCCCGCTTACCTGTCCGGCCCCTTCGCGGATCGCGAGGAGGAACCGTCGCACCGCGGGGTGTTCCCTGGCGTGCGCGGCCACGGCGGCGTGGATGGACCGCACCGGATCCGGCCGCCGGACCTTGCGGATGGCGACGCCGGGATGCGGGGCGCCGAGGCCGAGCTCCGGGATCAGCGCGACACCGAGCCCGGCGGCCACGAACCCTTGTGCCGTCTGGTAATCCTCGGATTCGACGACGTGGTTCGGGGCGAATCCGGCCGCGCCGCAGGCGTCGAGCAGGATGTCGCGGCAGGCGCCGGGAAGACCGTCGACGCCGACCCACGGATCCTCCGCGAGCTCGCCGAGATCGAGGACGCGTTTGCGGGCGAGCCGGTGGTTCTTCGGCAGGATCGCGCGGTACGGATCGTCGAGGAGGTGGATGTACTCGACGCCTTTGATCCGGGGAGTGCTGCTGGGGAGCACGATCATCGCGACGTCGGCCTTGCCCGACTCGATCTCGGGCATCGAATCGTCGGGCTCGACCAGTTTCAGGTCGAGGCGGACACCCGGGAAGTCACGGCGCAGCGCGGCGACGGCCAAGGGCACCAGCGACGCGCCCGCGGTGGCGAAATAGCGGATCGCGAGCCTGCCCGTGCGGCCTTCCTTGAGTTCGGTGAGCGCGGCTTCGGCCTTGGCGAGCTGCGTGCTCAGCGTTTCCGCGTGTTCGGACAGCAGCGAACCGGCTGGCGTCGGCCGCACGCCGCGGCCGACGCGTTCGAGCAGTTCGACGCCCGCTTCCCTTTCCAGGGTGGACAATTGCTGGCTGATCGCGGAAGGTGTGTAGCCGAGGTTCCGGGCGGCGGCGGTGATCGAACCGCTGCTGATGACGGCTCGGAGGACCTGCATGCGGCGGACGTCCAGCATGCTCCGATCGTACAGTTCTTCTTAAGGCTCCCTGCAGTTATTTTCGCTTGTCCTTACGCGTCGGCGCGGCGAAGCTGGGCCAGGCACTTAAGGAGGACTGGGGTGGGCGAGACGAAGACCCTGCTGCGGATCGGCGCGCTGGCGCTCATGTGGGGATCGAGTTTCTTCTGGATCAAACTGGGGCTCGGCGCGTTCTCGCCGGTGCAGCTGGTGCTGGCGCGGGTGGCGCTCGGCGCGGCGGTGCTGATCGGGCTCTGCTACCTCGGCCGGGACCGGCTGCCGTCGGGACGGCGGATCTGGGGGCACCTGGCCGTCGCGGCGTTCTTCCACAACGCGCTGCCGTTCCTGCTGTTCGCGTGGGGTGAGCTGACCGTCGACTCCGGGATCACCGGGGTGCTGAACTCGACGACACCCCTGTGGGTGTTGCTGGCCGCGCCGATGATGGGCGCGCGGACGAAGATGACCGCGGTGCGGGTCACCGGACTCGTCGTCGGGCTCGCCGGGATCCTGCTGATCTTCGCGCCGTGGGAGGCCTCCGGCCTGCTCAGCTGGGGCGCGTTGGCGTGCCTCGCGGCGGCCGCGAGCTACGGGTTCGCGTTCGTCTACGAGGGCAAGTACCTCACCGGTACCGGTGACTCGCCGCTGTCGCTGGCCGGCGGGCAGATGCTGCTGGCGACCGGGTTCCTGCTGCTCGCGATGCCGATGGGCGGGTTCGAACCGGTGAACCTGAGCACCGGCGCGATCGTCGCGGTCGTGATCCTGGGGATCGGGTCGACCGGGATCGCGTTCGCGCTGAACTACCAGCTCCTCGCGAGCGAGGGCGCCGTCGCGGCGTCGATCGTCGGCTACCTGCTGCCGGTGGTTTCGGTACTGCTGGGGGCGGTGTTCCTGGCCGAGCCGCTGAACCTGCGGGTGATCGCCGGAATGGTCGTCGTGCTGGGCGGGGTCGCGCTGACCCGGCTCCGCCCGCGGGAGCAAGGGACCTTTGCTACCACTCCGCAGGTCGAGCGCCCTCTCGCCGCCGCCGGGGAGGCCGCGCCGTGACCGCCACGACGACGTTGTGGCGGCCGACGGGCCCGGCCGAGCTCGACCTCGTCCGCGAGTCGGGCTGGCGCGAGTGGCCGCCGCGGCTGCCGGAGCAGCCGATCTTCTACCCGGTGCTGAACGAGGACTACGCGATCAAGATCGCCCGCGACTGGAACGTGCGGTACGACGGCGCCGGGTTCGTGACGCGGTTCGAGGTCGAGACCGCGTTCGTCGAGCGGTACCCCGTCCAGCAGGCGGGCGGGAAGACGATCCTGGAGCTCTGGGTCCCGGCCGAGGACCTCGCCGAGTTCAACGCGCACATCGTCGGGAAGATCGAGGTCACCCACGAATTCCGCTGACCTGCGTTTAGCGGGCAAAACGCGACGCGGTGGGGCCTGGGGGCTCGCCGGATCGCGATTAGCCCGCTAAACGCAGGTCAGGGCGTCAGAGGGTCGCGAGGATGAGCAGGGTGGCGAGGACGATCTCGACCCAGAAGTAGAGCCAGCTCGGATAGAACCGCTCCGGCCGCTCCGCGAACCGCGCGACCAGCCGTCCGAAGGCCATCCCGGCGAGCGCGACGGCCACCGCGATCGCGGCGCCCCGCTGTATCCCGCCGACGTCGAAAGCCGCGAACCCGAGCAGCACCGCGACAGCCACCCCGAAGCCGCCGTACACCGCGCGCACTTCGGTCCGCGCCGTCGCCGACTCCAGCGAAATGCCGAACGGCCGGATCAGCCGTTTCGGCGCGACGAGCCCGAGCAGCCCCATGCCCAGGAAGAACACGGCCACCAGGCCGATGAGAACAGGCGCCACCTAGACGAGACGCCGGTCGGAAGCCCAGCGCGAAAGCTCGTACCGGTTCGAAAGCTGCGTCTTCCGCAGCACGCTCGACACATGCGTCTCGACGGTCTTCACCGAGATGAACAGTTCCGACGCGATCTCCTTGTACGCGTACCCGCGCGCGAGCAGCCGCAGCACGTCACGCTCACGCGGGGTCAGCAGGTCGAGATCCGGGTCGCTGATCGGCGCGGAACCCGGCCGGTCGGCGAAGGCGTCGAGCACGAATCCGGCCAGCCGCGGCGAGAACACCGCGTCCCCCTCCGAGACCCGCACGACGGCACGGACGAGTTCCTTCGACGAGATCGTCTTCGTGACGTAGCCCCGCGCCCCCGCGCGGATCACGGCGATCACGTCCTCCGCGGCGTCGGAGACCGACAGCGCGAGGAACACGACGTCCGGCAGTTCCGGCCGGACCCGGCGCAGCACCTCGGCGCCGCCGCCGTCCGGCATGTGCACGTCGAGCAGCACGACCTGCGGTTTGGTCCGGGCGATGCCCGCGACCGCTTCGGCGACCGAGCCCGCCTCGCCGACCACGCGGACGTCGTCGGTGATCGAGTCCAGTTCGGTGCGCACACCCGCGCGGAAGAGCGCGTGGTCGTCGACGAGGAAGACCTTGACCGGCTCCCGCGTCTGCTGGTTCTCCGTCACGATGCTCCCTCGCTCGCCCTGTCCCGTGAGCATAGCGACCTCACGCCGCGCCCTTCCCCGCCTTGACCGGCATCTCCAGCTGGACCTCGGTTCCTTCACCCGGTGCGGTACGCAGCTTGCACTTGCCCCCGTGCCGTTCCATCCGCCCCCGGATGGAATCGGCGAGACCGTGCCGGTCGCTCGGCACGACGTCGGGGTCGAACCCCTTGCCCCTGTCCCGCACGAAGACCGTCACCGCTGTCGGCTCGACCTCGGCGTACACACTTACCTCGTCGACACCCGCGTGCTTGGCGGCGTTGACGATCGCTTCGCGTGCCGCCTGGACCAGCGCGGTCAGCGGCTCGTTCAGCGTGGCCTCCCCCACGACGACCTGCTGCACCGAAATCGCGAACGCGTCCTCGACCTCGCCGCACGCGGCGGCGAGCACTTCGGACAGCTGACCGCTGACGGCCTCTTCCTCGGTCTTCTTGCTCTTGCCGTACCCCGACGGCCCGTACAGCCAGCCACGCAGCTCGCGTTCCTGACCGCGCGCGAGCCTCGCGACCTCACGCGGCGATTCCGCCTGCTTCTGGATCAGCGCGAGGGTCTGGAGGACCGAGTCGTGCAGATGCGCGGCGATCTCGGCGCGTTCGTCGGTGCGGATGCGCGCCATCCGCTCGTCGGACAGGTCGCGGACCAGGCGCAGCCAGAACGGGACGGTCAGCACGGCGACCCCGAACAGCGTCGCGATCACGGCGACCAGCGCGAACTTGACCTGGTCGATGCTGCCGCTCTCCAGGACGACGACGCCGATGCCGGTCATCACCAGGGCGACACCGGCGACCACGCGGATCGCGGCCGACCAGCCTCCGCCGCCGAGGAACGCCGTGGCGACACCGCCCTTGGCACTGACGCGCCAGCGCCGTCGTTGCGACTCGTCGGCCTCCCGCCAGACGACGGCCGCACCGATCATCGCCAGCGCCAGCGGGATGGCCACCCAGCCGCTGATCAGGCCGGTCAACGTGCCGCTGGCGACGGCGAGACCGACACCCAGCGCCATCAGGCCGAACGCCTGCTGTTTCTCCTTCGGCGCTGATTTCTCCGGCTCGACCTCGCCGGATTGCTGCTGGACGAACACCCAGAGCAGGCCGTACGCGAGCAGTCCGGCGCCGTTCAGGGCGGCCAGCAACGCGAACGCGGTCCGGACCCAGAGCACCTTGACGCCGAGGTGGTCGGCGAGACCGCCGGCGACACCCGCGATGGCGCGGCCGGAGCGGCGGCGGTACATCTTGGGCGGCTCGAACGGTGCCGGGGACAGGCTGCCGGGAACGGGCACCGGAGGGCGCTCGATGATCGTCGGCTTCACCTGTTCGGCGAGGTCGTTGGGGGCGGATTCCTGCACGTTCTCCATGGTCACACGGAGTGGGGTACTGATCCATCGGGGAAACCCCTGACTCTTCCCGCTGGGGAAACCTCAGGGACGTTCCCGGATGTGGCGGGGGCCGCCGGGGCGCATTCTTTGTGGCATGAGTGGGAGTGAGACACAGGTTCCGAAGCGCGGCCCCGCTGCCGGCTTCGAGGAGACCGTCAAGGATTTCTGGCGGAGCAGGCCGGTCCGCCCGGTGGCGGGCCGCAAGTTCGCCGGTGTGGCCGCCGGCATCGGCTACCGGTACGGCATCGACCCGACCGTGGTCCGTGTCGCGCTGGTCGCGGCGACCGTGTTCGGCGGTTTCGGCGTCTTCGTCTATCTGCTGGGCTGGCTGTTCCTGCCGCAGGAGGGCGACCGCGTTTCCGCTTTCGAGGGTCTGATCGGACGGGGCCGCGCGTCGAGTTCGCCCGCGTTCGCGGTGCTGCTGCTGATCCTGCTGTTCCCCGGTCTCACCTGGACCTTGAGCGGCGGCTGGATGACCGACGGCACCGGGCTGATCGGGTTCGCGCTGATGGCCGTCGCGCTGTATCTGCTGCACCGCAACCGCGGTCAGTTCAACCGGCCGTCGATGCCCGCCCCGGCTCAGCCTGCCGCCGCGTTCTCGATGGCGTCGGCCTCGGCCGCCTCTACCTCGACGGCGACCGAGGGCGGCTGGGACCCGCTCGCGGCCGACCCGTCCGCTTGGGATCTGCCGAACGCTTCACCGTCCGGCGGAATGCCGCCGCAGCCCCCTCCGCCGCCTCCCGCGCCGCCGATGCCCCGTCGCCGCAAGTCGAAGATCAGCGCCGCGACCTTCGGGATCGCCGTGCTGGTCGGCGGGATCGGCACCGTCCTCGGCCTGGACGGCGAGGCGTGGTTCACACCGCAGCACGTCATCGGGCTCACCCTGGGTGTGGTCGGTATCGGTCTGGTGGCCGGTTCGTTCGTTCGGGGTGGTCGCGGGCTGATCGGGCTCGCGGTGCCGCTGGCGATCGTCGGGATGGCGCTGACCACGGTGCCGTTCGAGAACTTCTCCGTGAAGGGCGGCGTCGGCGACCTGACGGCGACGCCGAGCCAGGTGTCCGAGGTACTGCCGGAGTACCACCGCTCGGCGGGCAACATCGACGTCGACCTGACCAAGCTGCCAGCGGGCGCTTCGGTGACCACGAAGGTCTCCAACGGGGCGGGCAACTCGACGGTGCTCGTGCCGGCGGGTGCCGAAGTGAAGGTCTCCTGCGAGACGGGCGCGGGCGAGGTCGACTGCCTCGGTCAGTCCCGCTCGGGGGTCGGCGAGGACGCCGTCGACTTCACCGCGCCTGGCGACAACGGGCAGAAGATCACTTTGCAGGTCAAGAACGGTGTCGGGAACGTGGAGGTGCGTCGTGGCTGAGTACGACTACGACAACACGCAGACCCAGTCGGCTCAGCCGTCGAAGCGCGGGGTGGACGTCTTCACCCTGATCATCGGCATCGCGACGCTGCTGGTGTCGGGTTACGTCCTCTCGGACGGCTCCTCGTGGCTGCCGCAGTTCGACTTCCGGTGGGTCATGGCGGGTGGGGCGATCTTCGTCGGCGTCCTGCTGCTCGCCGCTTCGCTGCGCAAGAGCCGCCGCTAGCGGCGCCGCTCACGCTCCACCCCACTCCGAAGGCCCCGGCCCCTCGCCGGGGCCTTCGCCTTGCTCCCACCCCGGCGCCCGACCTGCGTTTAGCCCCCTAATCGCGATCTGGGCGGCGCTGGGTGCCCACGGCCACCGACCTGCGTTTAGCGGGCTAATCGCGATCCGGGCCGCGGCCGGCGCCCAAGACCCCAGAGCGCAGTTAGCGGGCTAAACGCGATCCGGTCGCCTGGGGTGCCCAGAGGCGCCAGATCGCGATTAGGGGGCTAAACGCAGGTCCGGGCGGGGCCGGTCACTCCCACTCGATGGTGCCCGGCGGCTTGGACGTGACGTCCAGGACCACCCGGTTCACCTCGGCGACCTCGTTGGTGATGCGGGTCGAGATCCGCTCCAGCACCTCGTAGGGCAGCCGCGTCCAGTCCGCGGTCATCGCGTCCTCGGACGACACGGGTCGCAGCACGATCGGGTGCCCATAGGTCCGCCCGTCGCCCTGGACGCCGACGCTGCGGACGTCGGCCAGCAGCACCACCGGGCACTGCCAGATCTCGCCGTCCAGCCCGGCCGCGGTGAGCTCCTCGCGCGCGATGGCGTCCGCCGCGCGCAGCGTCTCGAGCCGCTCGGCGTCGACGGCGCCGATGATCCGGATGCCGAGCCCCGGGCCGGGGAACGGCTGCCGCTGCACGATCGTCTCCGGCAGCCCGAGCTCCAGCCCGACGCGGCGCACCTCGTCCTTGAACAGCAGGCGCAGCGGCTCGACGAGCTCGAACTGCAGGTCGTCGGGCAGTCCGCCGACGTTGTGGTGGCTCTTGATGTTCGCCGCGCCCTCACCGCCGCCGGACTCGACGACGTCCGGGTACAGCGTGCCCTGGACCAAGAACTTGTAGTCGCCCTTGGCCTTGAGGTCGCGCTCGGCCTGCTCGAACACGCGGATGAACTCGCGCCCGATGATCTTGCGCTTCTCCTCGGGATCGGTGACCCCGGCCAGCGCGTCGAGGAACCGGTCGCGCGCGTCGACGGTCACCAGGTGGACCCCGGTCGCGGCGACGAAATCGCGTTCGACCTGGGTGCGCTCGCCGGAGCGGAGCAGACCGTGGTCGACGAACACGCAGGTCAGCCGGTCGCCGATGGCCCGCTGGACCAGCGCGGCGGCCACGGCGGAGTCGACGCCGCCGGAGAGCCCGCAGATCGCCCGGCCGTCGCCGACCTGCTCGGCGATGCGCTTGACCTGGTCGTCGACGATGGACGACGTCGTCCACTGCGGCTTGATGCCCGCGATGTCGTGCAGGAAGCGGCGAAGCACCTCCTGGCCGTGCGGCGAGTGGTGCACCTCGGGGTGGTACTGGACACCGGCGAAGCGGCGCTCGACGTCTTCGAACCCGGCGACGGCGGCGCCGTCACTCGAAGCGGTCACGGTGGCGCCCTCGGGAGCCTTGGTGACGCTGTCGTTGTGGCTCATCCAGGCAGGCTGGTTGCTCGGGAGGCCGGCGTGCAGGACACCGCCCTCACCGGCGACGCGGACCTCGGTGCGGCCGAACTCGCGGATCCCGGTCGGCTCGACCGTCCCGCCGAGGGCCTGAGCGAGCACCTGGTGGCCGTAGCAGATGCCGAGGATCGGCACGCCCGCGTCGACCAGCCCGGGGGCGAGCGCGGGGGCGTTCTCCGCGTACACGCTGGAAGGACCACCGGAAAGAATGATCGCGGCGGGGTCCTTGGCGAGGATGTCCTCGGCGGTGGCGGTGTGCGGGACGACCTCGGAGTAGACCTGCGCCTCACGCACGCGCCGCGCGATCAGTTGCGCGTACTGCGCCCCGAAGTCCACGACGAGTACCGGACCGGTGGGACTGGGCACCTGAAACCTCCAGATCAGAGCAGTACGCTTCCCCACCATCGTCCCAGGTGGGCCGGGTCACCTCGCCGCCAACCCCCTCACGATTCAGGACAGCGGATGACCGCGAGGCGTCCTAACGTCCGAGACATGGAAATCGACTGGAGCAAGGAACTCTCCGAACAGCTCGACTGGCATTGGACACAGCATCTCCGGCCCCGGCTGGACACCCTCGGCGACGACGAATACCTCTGGGAACCCGTCGAAGACTGCTGGACGATCCGGCCGGGCGAGAACGGCGCTTTCACGATCGACTGGGCGTATCCGGAGCCGTCTCCGCCGCCGGTGACGACGATCGCGTGGCGCCTCGCCCACATCATCATCGGCGTGTTCGCGATGCGAAACGCGTCGCATTTCGGCGGACCGCCCGTCGACTACCAGACCTTCCCCTACGCGGGCTCCGCCAAAGAAGCGCTGAAGCAGCTCGACGACGCCTACGCGCGCTGGCGTGACGGCGTCCGCGGCCTCACCGCCGAGGACCTCGCGCACCCCTGCGGCGAGGCTGAAGGCCCGTACGCGGAGTACCCGCTCGCGACCCTCGTCCTGCACATCAACCGGGAGGCCATCCACCACGGCGCCGAGGTCCTGCTGCTCCGCGACCTCTATCGGTCCCGTCCCCGAACAGATCGCGTTTAGCGGGCTAAACGCGACGCGCCCATACTGGGGCCAGCCGAGGAAAGGACCCGTCTTGCGAGCGACTCTCATCTACGGCGCCGGCGACGTACGCGTCGAGACCGTCCCGGACCCGAAGCTGAGCGAACCGACCGACGCCCTCCTCCGCGTCGTCCGCTCCTGCATCTGCGGCAGTGACCTCTGGCCGTACGGCAGCATGCCCGCGCGCGAGCGCGGCGTCCGGATCGGGCACGAGTTCCTCGGCGTCGTCGAGGCCGTCGGCTCCGACGTCACCACGCTCAAACCGGGAGACCTGGCCGTAGCGCCTTTCGTCTACTCCGACAACACGTGCCAGTTCTGCCGCGAAGGCCTCCACACCTCCTGCCTGCACGGTGGCAACTGGGGTGCGAAGGGCGTCGACGCCGGCCAGGGCGAGGCCGTCCGCGTCCCCCAGGCCGACGGCACGCTCGTGAAACTGCCGCACACCGAGGACGACGACCTCCTCGCCTCGTTCCTCACGCTCTCCGACGTGTTCGCGACCGGCCACCACGCGGCGGTCAAAGCGGGCGTGAACGAGCGCGCCACCGTCACTGTCATCGGTGACGGCGCCGTAGGTCTCTCCGCGGTTCTCGCGGCGAAGCGCCTCGGAGCCGAGCGCATCATCCTGATGGGCCGCCACCGGACCCGCACGGACCTCGGCCGCGAGTTCGGCGCGACAGACGTCGTAGCCGAGCGCGGCGACGAAGGCATCGAGAAGGTCCGAGAGCTGACGAACGGCGAAGGCACGCACACCGTCCTCGAATGCGTCGGCACGAAGCCCGCCTTCGAGATGGGCGTCGGCACGGTCCGCCCCGGCGGCACACTCAGCCGCGTCGGCGTGCCGCAGTACGCCGAGGGCCCGATCGGCCCCGCGCTCTTCCGCCGCAACATCACCGTCACCGGTGGCGTCGCCCCGGCCCGCCACTACATCCCCGAGCTGCTCGAAGACGTCGTCGAGGGCAAGTACCAGCCGGGCAAGGTCTTCGACCGGACCATCGGGCTCGAAGAGGTCCCCGACGGTTACCGTGCGATGGCGGACCGCGAAGCGCTCAAGGTGCTCGTCAAACCCTGACTGGAATACCTTGTCCCCATGGACATGATCACCCCGGAGCCGCGCCCCGCCTGGATCGCCGGACGCCCCGAGCAGGGCGCTTCGACGATCACCGTGCATCACCCCTACGACGGCAGCGAAGTCGCCACCGTCGCGGTGCCCGGACCGGAGCAGGTCGAACGAGCGGTGAGCGCTGCGGCGAGCGTCGCGAAGGAGTTCCGGCGTTCCTCGGCGCACAGCCGCGCCGCGGCGCTCGACCACGTTTCGCGGGTCCTCGCCGGCCGGGCCGAGGAGATCGCCGAGGTCATCACCGCCGAGAACGGCAAGCCGCTCAAGTGGGCCGACGCGGAGGTCCGGCGCGCGGTGTCGGTGTTCCGGATCGCGGCCGAAGAGGCCCGCCGGTTCAGCGGCGACCTGCAGCGCCTGGACACCGACCCCGCGGGCGAGGGCAGGCTGGCACTGACCCGGCGTATCCCGCGCGGCCCGGTGCTGGGCATCGCGCCGTTCAACTTCCCCTTGAACCTGGTGGCGCACAAGGTCGCGCCGTCGCTCGCGGTCGGCGCGCCGATCATCGTCAAACCCGCGCCGCGCACGCCGTTGTCCGCGCTGATCCTCGGCGAGATCCTGGCCGAGACGGACCTGCCGGAAGGCGCGTTCTCGGTACTGCCGCTCGGCAACGAGGAGACTTCGGCGCTGGTCGCGGATCCTCGGCTCCCGGTCGTGTCGTTCACCGGTTCGGGTCCGGTCGGCTGGTCGATCGCGGATGCCGCGCCGCGCAAGCATGTCGTGCTCGAACTCGGCGGCAACGCGGCCGCCGTCGTGCTCCGCGACTGGCCGGATCCGGAAGGTGCCGCGGAGCGCATCGCGACCTTCGGCAACTACCAGGCCGGGCAGTCCTGCATCGCCGTGCAGCGCGTGATCGTCGAACGCGAGGTCGCCGAGGAATTCGTGCCCGCCTTGGTGGAAGCCGTACGGGCACAGCGAACCGGTGACCCGTACGACAAGAACACCGACGTCGGCCCGGTCGTCGACGAAGCCGCCGCGGAGCGGATCGTCGCCTGGATCGACGAGGCCGTCGCCGCGGGGGCGAAGATCCTCACCGGCGGCAAGCGAGAGGGCGCGACGGTGCAGCCGACCGTGCTCACCGACGTGCCACCGTCCACAAAGGCCTGGGCGGAGGAGATCTTCGGGCCGGTACTCGCAGTATCCCTTGTGGACGGTGTCGACGAGGCTTTCGCGTCGGTCAACGAATCCGCCTACGGCTTGCAGGCCGGAGTGTTCACCCGCGACGTGCATCTCGCCTTCTACGCGTCGACGGAACTCGAAGTGGGCGGCGTGATCATCGGCGACGTCCCGAGCTACCGCGCGGACCAGATGCCCTACGGCGGCGTCAAGGGATCGGGCGTCGGCAGGGAAGGCGTCCTGGCCGCGATGCACGACCTCACCGAGGAACGGGTCACCGTCTTCACCGGCATCGACCTCTAGTCCGGGGTGATGGCCTGCGCGAATCCGAACACCTTGTCCGGGTCGTAGGTCTTCGCCACCTGCTTGAGGCGGGTGGCGTTGCCGCCGTAGTAGGCCGTCATCCAGTCGGGCAGGGCGGGGTCGATGTAGTTGACGTAGCCCCCGTCCAGCCCGATCCCCGTCACCACCTCCGCGACGGAATCCGTTGCCGCGGAACGGTTACGCGCGTCCGCCTGACTGTAGATCTGGACGCTGCCGAGCGCTTTCCGGTGCCAGAACGCGGTGGCGTCCGGGGCGATGTCGGCGACAGCGCCACCGAGACCGTCGACCAGCAGGTCCATTCCGCGCCTGCCCTTGAGGATCGACGTCAGTTTCGCGGGATCCGCCGGTTCGCCGAGAATCCGCGATGAGGCCACAAAGGACTGACGATTCTCGCTGCCGGAGAAGTACTTCATCGCGCCGAGATAGTCGAACTGCTTGACCGAACGCGTCGCACCGGAGAATCCGTCCAGCAGCTTACCCAAGGAAGCGGAATCGCCGACGTAGCAACCGGAAATACGCGCACCGACCGGAGACCCGCCGGACAGCACGACGTTCGCCCACAGCTCAGGCGGTGCTTCGGGAAGCCAACGCTGCCACTCGGCGACGACATCGTCCGCGCTGCCCGCCGGGAAATGCAAGGAGAACACCGAAACGGCCGACGGCGCGGGATCCGTGCGGAAGGTGAACGAGGTGACGACACCGAAGTTGCCACCTCCCCCACCGCGCAACGCCCAGAACAGCTCCGGCTCGGAATCCGCCGACACCGTCCGGAGTTCCCCGTCCGCCGTGACGACCTGCGCGGACACCAGATGGTCACAGGTGAGACCGTATTTGCGGGCCAGGACACCGATTCCGCCGCCGAGCGTCAGACCGGCGATCCCGACGCTGGGGCACGAACCCGCCGGCAGGCAACGGCCCGCGCCGCCGAGTGTCGCGTAGACGTCCTTCAGTTTCGCGCCCGCGCCGATCACGACCTGATCACCTTGGACGTCCACTGAGGACATTCCGCTGAGGTCGATCATCAAGCCACCGTCGGGAACCGAGTAGCCGGCGTAGCTGTGGCCTCCACTGCGCGCGGCGATAGGAACCCGCCTCGCGGCAGCGGAAACAGCCGCCTGGACGTCTTCAGGCTTGGCGCATTTCGCGATGGCAGCGGGCTTGAGGCCGTCGAAGGCCGGATTGAACACACGCTTGGCGCTGCCATAACCGGAATCCCCGGGCAGGAGCAGGGAGACCTTGTTCCGCAGCGCGGCCCAGTCCGGCGGGCCGGACGGCGGCGCGACGCCGGTGCTCGGCGGCAACGACGTGCCTGGAGCCGAGCTGGGCGCTTGCGCGGGAGGGGCGGCGGAACACGCCGTCGCGGCCGCCCCGGCCACGGTCGCGCCGGCGAGCTTGAGGAACGCCCTTCTCTCCATGCCCGTTAGACGCCCAGCGGACGGGCAGGTTGCGGCCCTACCCCCGAAGGTGTGCGCTCACCGGCACGACGAGCGGCGTACCGGACACCGGATCGGCCATGACCTTCGCCGTCAGACCGAAGATCTCCTCGAGCAGCGGCTCGGTGAGCACCTCGGCGGGCGGGCCCTGCGCGACGATCCTGCCGTCGCGCATCGCCACCAGCTTGTCGGCGTACCTGGCGGCGAGGTTCAGGTCGTGCAGCACCATCACCACGGTGGTCCCGCGTTCGTCGTGCAGCCGGTACACCAGGTCCAGCACGTCGATCTGGTGCGCCAGGTCGAGATACGTGATCGGCTCGTCGAGCAGGAGCAGGCCGGTCTCCTGCGCCAGCGTCATCGAGATCCACGCCCGCTGCCGCTGCCCGCCGGAGAGCTGGTCGACGACCCGGCCGGCGTGCTCCTCCATCCCGGTCAGCCGCAGCGCCCGCTCGATCGCCTCGTCGTCGGAGGAAGACCACTGCCGGTACCAGCTCTGATGCGGATGCCGCCCCCGCCGGACCAGATCCGAGACGGTCAGCCCTTCGGGTGCGGACGGCGTCTGCGGCAGCAGGCCGATGATCTTGGCGACCTCGCGGGTCGGCAGCTTGTCGATGCGCTCACCGTCGAGCAGCACCGCGCCCTGCCGTGGCTTGAGCAACCGCGCCAGCGCACGCAGCAGGGTCGACTTTCCGCAGCCGTTGGGGCCGATGATCGCGGTGACGGTCCCGTCGAGGACGTCGAGGTCCAGCCCGGTCACGACGGGCGTTTCGCCGTAGCCGAGTTCCAATTCCCGGGCACGCAGTCTGGCGTTCACGCGCGCTCCTCCTTACGGCTGCGGATGAACAGGAAGATCAGGTACGGCGCACCGAGGATCGCCGTGAGCACGCCGACCGGGAGCCCGGACAGGCCGGGCGTCACCCGCACCACGAAATCCGCGCCGACGGTCAGCAACGCGCCAAGGACCATCGAGCCGAACAGCGGCGGCTGCGCGGAGCGGACCAGCCTCAAGGCGATCTGCGGGGTGGCCAACGCGACGAAGGTGATCGGGCCCGCGGCCGCGGTGGCGACGGCGGCCAAGGCCGCTCCGAGCAGCAGCAGGGTCCCGCGGGCGGCGTCGACCCGGATACCGAGGCCGCGCGCGGTGTCGTCGCCGAACTGGAGGCCGCCGATGGTGTGCCCGGCGACCAGCGTGATCGGCGCGAGCACGGCCAGCGCGAGCAGGACCGGGGCGACCGACTCCCAGCCGACGTCGGCGAGACTGCCGACGATCCACGTCGTCGCCCGCGCGGCGTTGTCGACGTCTCCGATGGTCAGCAGCCAGTACACGAGGTTGTAGCCGACGGCCGAAAGCGCGATACCGATCAGCACGAGCCGGTAGCCGTCGATCCCGCGCCGCCACGAAAGCGCGTACAGCAGGATTCCCGCGATCACGCCGCCCGCCAGTCCGGCGAGGGGGACGCCCAGCGTGCTCGCCAGGCCGCTGACCTGGCCGCCGGTGCCGCCCGCGACGATCACGCCGACCGCGCCGACGCCCGCGCCCCAGGTGATGCCGAGGATGTCCGGGCTGGCCAGCGGATTCCTGGCGATGGTCTGGAACAACGCGCCGGACAGCCCGAGGGCCGCGCCGACGCCGATCGCGGTCAAGGTGCGCGGCATCCGCAGGTCGAAGATGATCCCGCGTTCCCGCGCGGTGCCGCCGCCGAACAACGTCTTCAGGACGTCGCCGAGGCCGATGTGGGAGGTGCCGATACCGATGTTCAGCGCCGCGACCAGCACCAGCGCGACCGTCGCGAAGAGCACGACGGCGAGCGTCCTCGGCCGGACGGTCCAGGCCGCCGGGCCGAGCGAGATCGCCTTGGGAGCCGTCATATCCGTGCCAGGCCCTTCTTGCGGACGAGGTGGACGAACACCGGCACGCCGAGCACCGCCAGCATGATGCCGACCTCCAGGTTGTCCGACGCGACGACGCGGCCGAGCAGGTCCGCCGCCAGCAGCAGGATCGCGCCGAGCACGGCCGAGAACGGCACCAGCCACCGGTAGTCGGGTCCGCTGATCTCCCGCGCGAAATGCGGGACCAGCAGGCCCAGGAACGCGATCGGGCCGCAGGCGGCGACGGCGGCACCGGTCAGCAGCGTGATCGCGACGACCCCGAGCAGCCGCGTCCGGCCGACCCGCCGTCCGAGCGCGACGGCGACGTCGTCACCGAGCGCGAGCGTGTTCATCCCAGGGGTGTTGATCACCGCGAGAAGCAGGCCCGCGGCCACGAACGGGGCGATCTGGCCGATCATCGCGGGATCCCGGCCCGCGATCGAACCGACGTGCCAGAACCGGTAGGTCTCCATCCCGCGGTCGTCGCCGAGAACGATCGCGGAGATGACGCCGTTGAGCAGGGCGCTCACCGCGGCTCCGGCCAGTGCGAGCGTCACCGGCGTGGCGCCGCGGCCGCCGACCGCGCCGAGCAGGAACACCACGGCACTCGCGACGAGGGCACCGGCGAAGCCGAACCAGATGAACGCGTACAGGTCGTCGATGCCGAGCACGACGACGGCGAGCACCACCGCGAACGCCGCGCCCTGCGTGACGCCGAGCAGACCGGGGTCCGCGAGCGGATTGCGGGTGTGGCCCTGCATGAGCGCCCCGGCCGCGCCGAGCGCGAGCCCGGCGAGGACACCGAGCAGTGTGCGCGGGACCCGCAACGAACGGACGATCAGGTGGTCCGGCACGCCCGTGGGATGGAAGATCGCGTCCCAGACGACACCCAAAGGAATCGAACGCGCACCCAGGGCGATGCTCGCGACGCAGATCACAGCCAGAAAGGTGACGAGCAGAGCGCCTACTGTCGCCTTTCCAACACGAACTTCCACTGTGGACATCCGCCATCCTATGCTCCGGTTAGGAAAGCCTAACCGCACAGAAAGAGTGGCCCATGACCCCACCCCGGCGCGCAGTCCTCGCCATCGCCGTGACAGCCTGCCTGGCACTCTCCGCATGCGGTGGCGGTGAACAGGAATCCGCTTCCACCGGCACCGGCCAAAGTGGATTCCCGCGCACCGTCGAACACGTGATGGGGTCCGCCCAGATCGAGAAGCAGCCCGCCACCGTCGCGGCGCTCGACTCCAGCTACGTCGATGCCACGCTCGCGCTCGAGACGAAACTGGTGGCGTACACCAAATATCGCAACTACGACAAGCTGCCGGACTACCTGGGCGACGACCGCAAGTACGCCGAGGGCGCCAAGGAGATCGGCGCGCTCGAGAGTCCGGACATCGAGCAGCTGTACGACATCAAGCCGGATTTGATCGTGTCCGCGAAGGTGCGCCACGAGAAGTTCTACGCGGAGTTCAGCAAGGTCGCACCCACGGTGTTCAGCCAGACCACCGGTGCCACCTGGAAGGACAACATCCGGATGCTCGGCAAGGCGCTGGGCAAGGAGGCGTTGGCAGAGCAGAAGATCAAGTCCTACGAGGAGCGGGCCCGCAAGGTCGGCGACGCGATCAAGGCGAAGCTCGGCAAGCCCGCGGCCGTCTCCGTGGTCCGCTTCATCGAGGGGGAGCCGACGGTGCGGCTCTACAGCAGCGCGTCGTTCCCCGGGACCGTGATGGCCGACGCCGGGCTCCAGCGCCCCGCGGGCCAGCCGGACAACAAGACGAAGATCTCCAACGACCTGAGCCAGGAGGAGATCGGGAAGCTCGACGCCGAAGCCATCTTCATCGCCAGCTACACCGATGAGACCAAGCAGGCCGAAAACCCCATGACGAAGTTCCAGTCGAACCCGCTTTGGGGAACCCTCAAGGGAAAGAAGATCGACGTCAACGACACCACCTGGTTCACGTCGGTGAGCCTGCAGGGCGCGCACGCCATGCTCGACGACCTCGCCAAGCAGTTCGGCGTGGACGCGTTCCGAAGCTGACCCTGTCCTCTTCGGACGGTGCCATCACAGCCAGCGCGGCAGCGCAGGCACGTCACCGTCCAAAGAGGAACCATCGCTGCGGCCGGTGACCCAGGCCAATACCTCGCCGCGGGTCCCGGTCAGCGTCGTCAGTTCCCCTTCGCTCATCCGCCACTCGTGGCGATAGCCGTTCTCTTCGGCGGCGACCAGGAGTACGGCGGGCAGTTCGCCGCCGTACATCCCGATGGCGTTGCCGACGACGGTGTCGAACTCGTCACCGAGCAGATCGGCGACGCGGGCGAAGTCGTAGCCGAGGTCCAGATCGGCGAGATGGATCGAGGTCTCGGAGAGCCGAAGCCAAAGCACGAACTCCGCCAGGATCTCGCGTCCCTGCCGGGCGCGCACGCGGACCTGCCACGCGCTGTCCGGCATGCTCTCCGCGACCTCGACCAAGCGCGCCGCGGAGCCGATGACGTCGTCGGCGATCTCCTCGACGGACCGGTACGCGCCCTTCTCGATGTCGTGGTCCCTGGCCGCCTCGCCGGCGTACATCGGTGTCTCGACGCCGGATTTCGCCCAGGTGAGCAGGTTGACCAGGCCGTCGGCGTTCCGCGCGAGGTGGGACAGCAGATGCGCTCGCGTCCAGCCGGGCAGCGCGCTGGGGCCGCGCACGGCCTCCTCGTCCATCCCGCGCACGACGCGCTCCCATTCGCCGTGCAGGGCACGGACGCGGTTCAGCAGGGCGTGTGCGCGTTCAGATGCTGTCACACTCCCAAGTTACCGCCGAAGCGCCGCGGGCGCGTCCACCGGAACAGCCGGGTTCTTCGGCGCGATCGGTTCGAGCCGCGTGTACGGCGAATCCTGCGGCGGCCTGCTGTCCTGCTCACCCTTGTTGGGCCAGAACGAGAAGGCCCGCTCGGCCTGCGCGGTAATGGTGAGCGAGGGGTTCACACCGAGGTTCGCCGTGATCGCCGAACCATCCACAATGGACAATCCCGGATAGTTGAACACCCGGTGGTACGGGTCGATCACGCCGTTGTCGGGCGCCGTGCCGATCGGGGCACCACCGATGAAATGCGCCGTGAGCGGGATGTCGAAGATCTCGCCCCAGGTGCCGCCCGCCATGCCGCCGATGCGCTCGGCGGTGCGGAGGTTGGCCTCGTGCCCGGCGGGGATGAAGCTCGGGTTCGGCTCGCCGTGGCCCTGTTTGGACGTGTACTTGCGGCGGCCGAAGAGCCCGCGTTTGGTGTACGTGGTGATGGAGTTGTCGAGGCTCTGCATCACCAGCAGGATCACCGTGCGCTCGCTCCAGCGGTATCCGTTGAGCAGCTTCACCGTCTGGACCGGGTGCTTGAGCATGAAGTTCACGGCCTGGCGCCAGCGCGGGACCGCCGAATCGCCTTCGGTGGCGATGGTCTGGAGCAGGCTCATCGCGTTGCTGCCCTTGCCGTAGCGGACGGGCTCGATATGCGTGTTCTCGTCGGGGTGGATCGACGACGTGATCGCGACGCCGCGGCTGAAGTTCCGCTCCTCGTCGACCGAGGTCCGGGCGGCGCCGATGATGGCCTCGGAGTTCGTGCGGGTCAGTTCGCCGAGACGCGGCGAGAGCTTCGGCAGCTTGGCGGTGTCGCGCATGCTGTGGAGCAGGTTCTGCGTGCCCCACGTGCCGGCGGCGAGCACCACCTGCGCGGCCGTGAGCTTGTGCCGGAACTTGCGAGAGGTGGTCCCGGTCTTCTTGATGCTCACCTCGTACCCACCTGCGTTCAGCGGGCTAATCGCGCTCACGGTGGTGAGCGGGATGACCTTCGCGCCGTCCTTCTCCGCGAGGTACAGGTAATTCTTGACCAGCGTGTTCTTGGCGCCGACGCGGCAGCCGGTCATGCAGGAGCCGCATTCGGTGCAGCCAGTGCGCGCCGGGCCCGCGCCGCCGAAGTACGGGTCCTCTGCTCGCTCCCCCGGCTTGCCGAAGTACACGCCGACGGGCGTCGGATGGTACGAGTCCGGCACGCCCATGTCCTCGGCGACGCCCTTCATGACCACGTCCGACGGCGTGACGCTGGGGTTGGTGACGACGCCCAGCATGCGGCTGGCCTGGTCGTAGTGCGGGCCGAGCTCGGATTCCCAGTCGGTGATGTGGGACCACTGCGGGTCCACGTAGAACGGCCTCAACGGCCGGTACAGCGTGTTCGCGTAGACCAGCGAGCCGCCACCGACGCCCGCGCCGGCGAGCACCATGACGTCCTTGAGCATGTGGATGCGCTGGATGCCGAAGCAGCCGACTTGAGGCGCCCAGACGTAGCGGCGAAGGTCCCAGGACGTCTTCGCGAACTCGTCGTCGGCGAAGCGGCGGCCCGCCTCGATGACGGCGACGCGGTAGCCCTTCTCGGTCAGCCGGAGAGCGGCGACACTGCCGCCGAACCCGGAGCCGACGACGATCACGTCGTAGTCGAAGTCGTCTTCAGTGGTGGTGTTACTCGCAGTCACACCCTCGACTGTAACCCCGGCCACCCCTTCTGACCAGAGGTAAGTTACTGGCCGGTTACCTTCCAGCCGAATGCACGAACGCGGCTGGGGCATCATCGACCGGTGGATACGGATGCACTGCTGACGATCGACCTGACGCGTGACGAGCGCACGGTACTGCGCTGTGGCCTGGCGGAATGGGGTGGACCGGCCGCGTGCACCGACGACCTCGCCATCGCGATGGGCTTCAAGGACGTGCCCGACCTCTTCGAACAAGCGCGAAGGTTGCGCGGGGCGCTGGCCGACGAAAAACCACTAAGCGCCTCGGACTGGCGCAGGGCCCTCGTGGCCACCGAAATCGTGTTCGCCAGCGACGTCTTCGGCTCCGGGATGGACTGGTCGATCACCACGGGCTTCGCGGACGACGAAACCCTCCCGATCCTGCGGGACCTACAGCGGAAGATCGCCCGGGCTCTCGGCTCGTCCCACTACCGCCCCCGGCCGCCGGAGCGCCTTTAGCAGGCTAAACGCGACACAGGAGGGACGCATGGGGCTGATGGGGCTCCAGAACACGAAGACGGCCCGGATCGCGTTTAGCGGGCTAAACGCGATCCGGGCCGGGAGCGAGCGTCAGCGGCGGACGGTCAGGCCGACCCGCTGGAACTCCTTCAGGTCCGAGTAGCCCGTCTTCGCCATCGCGCGGCGAAGCGCGCCGAAGAGGTTCACGACGCCCTCGGCGTCCGAGGACGGCCCGAAGAGCAGCGTCTTCAGGTCGACGGCATAGTCCGGCCCCAGCGCCACGCGCGAACGCGGCAGCGACGGGTGCGCGGCGGCCGACGTCCAGTAGAGCCCCTGCCCCGGCGCCTCGGAGGCGGCGGCCAGCGGCGCGCCCAGCATGACCGCGTCGGCACCGCAGGCGATGGCCTTGGCGATGTCGCCGGACGTGCTCATCCCGCCGTCGGCGAGCACGTGGACGTACCGGCCGCCGGTCTCGTCGAGGTAGTCACGGCGAGCGGCCGCGGCGTCGACGATCGCGGTCGCCATCGGCGTCCCGATCCCCAGCACGCTGTCGGTGCTCGTCACGCCGCGGCTGGCCCCGTGCCCGACTATGACGCCGGCCGCGCCGGTGCGCATCAGGTGCATCGCGGTGCGGTAGTCGCTGACGCCGCCCGCGATCACCGGGACGTCGAGCCGTCCGATGAAGTCCTTCAGGTCCAGCGGCTCGGCGTCCCGCTGGACGTGCTCGGCGGAGATGATCGTGCCCTGCACGACGAGGATCTCGACGCCCGCGGCGAGGAGGTCCGGCGTCAGCTCGGCGGCGTGCTGCGGGCTGACCCGCGCGGCCACGGTGACGCCGGACTCGCGGACGGTCTTGATCGCCTCGGTCAGCAGGTCCAGCCGGATCGGGGCGGAGTGCAGTTCCTGCAGCTCACGCACGATCGCGGTCGGATCCTCGGTGTCCTCGGCGGCCCGGACGAGGCGGAAGATCGCGTCCTCGACGTTCGGGTGCCGCGCCCACAGCCCTTCGGCGTTGAGGACGCCCAGCCCGCCGAGTTCGCCGACGGCCACCGCGGTTCCCGGCGACACGATCGCGTCGGTGGGGTGGGTGACCAGCGGCAGCTCGAACCGGTACGCGTCGATCTGCCAGGCGGTGGACACGACCGAAGACGACCGGGTGCGCCGCGACGGCACGATCTCCACGTCATCGAGGTCATACGCCCGCCGCGCGGTGCGGCCCATGCCGATCTCGACCAGATCCCGCACGTCAAGTCCCTTCTCACCGACGACCGTTACACCTCATTGTCGCTAGGCCGCGTGGGTGACCTGCGCACGGGGCACCCGAACCGGGCCGGAGGTCACACCAGCCCCATGCGCCCCACCCGTTTCGCGTTTAGCCCGCTAAAGGCGCTCCCGGGGGTTGGGGTCAGAAGGAGACCTTCTCCACGGAGTCGGTCCGGAGGACGGATTCCTGCGCGAAGACCTTCTTGTAGTCGGTCCGGATCTGTTCGATCTCGCGGTTCGCGTCGCGGTCGCTGAACGGGTACACGACGACGACCACCTTCGACTTCTCTCGCGAGATCACGCCGTCCGAACCGCGCCACTGGCCGCGTCCGGTCAGCTCGGTGAACCCGTCCGGGAACCTCGGCGTGACGACCTTGTCGGTGAACGCGGCGAACTCGGCGTCGGTCAGCTCTCCGCCGCCCGGCTTCGTTGTCCCGAAGTACAGCTCGGTGCGCTTCCACAGCTCACCCGGTGACGCCTGGAAGGCGACGGCCTCGGACGTGGAAGGTGCGGCGGAAGCGGCCACCCCTCCGCCGAGCCCGAGGGCCGCGGCGGCGAAGACGGCCAGAGCGGTCCGGCGCGACGTGAAAGACATCGGTTCCTCCCAGGAGACTTGATCAGCGAGCCAAGTCTCCCGGGAACGGAACCGGGTGGGTAAGTGTCCTGAGGGGCGGACTAACGGGTGGTGTAGTTCGGCGCCTCGACGGTCATCGTGATGTCGTGCGGGTGGCTCTCCTTGAGGCCGGCCGCGGTGATCCGCACCAGCTGCGCCTCCTGCAGCTCGGGGATCGTCGACGCGCCCGCGTAGCCCATGCCCGACCGCAGCCCGCCCACCAGCTGGTGGACGACGTTCGCCAGCGGCCCGCGGAACGGGATCCGCCCCTCGATGCCCTCGGGGACCAGCTTGTCCTCGCTCAGCACGTCATCCTGGGCGTAGCGGTCCTTCGAGTAGGACTTCGCCTGGCCGCGCGACTGCATGGCGCCCAGCGAGCCCATCCCGCGGTAGGTCTTGAACTGCTTGCCGTTGACCAGGATCAGGTCGCCGGGCGATTCGGCGGTGCCCGCGAGCAGGCTGCCGAGCATCACCGTGGACGCGCCGGACGCGATCGCCTTCGCGATGTCACCCGAGTACTGGATGCCGCCGTCACCGATCACCGGGATCCCGGCCGGACGCGCCGCCTGGTCGGCCTCGTAGATCGCGGAGATCTGCGGCACGCCGACCCCGGCGACGATGCGGGTGGTGCAGATCGAGCCGGGGCCGACACCGACCTTGATCCCGTCCGCGCCCGCCTCCACCAGCGCCTGCGCGCCGGCCCGGGTCGCGACGTTGCCACCGACGATGTCGACGGTGTCGCCCAGCTCCTTCTTCAACAGCGCGACGGTCTCGACGACGGCGCGGGAGTGCCCGTGCGCGGTGTCCACCATCAGCACGTCGACCCCGGCGTCGGCCAGCGCCATCGCGCGCTTGTGCCCGTCCGGGCCGACCCCGACGGCGGCACCGACGATCAGGCGGCCGTTGGTGTCCTTGGAGGCGTTCGGGTACTGCTCGGTCTTGACGAAGTCCTTGACCGTGATCAGCCCGCGCAGCTTGCCCGCGCCGTCGACGATCGGCAGCTTCTCGATCTTGTGGCGGCGCAGCAGCCCGAGCGCGGCCTCCGCGGTGACGCCGACCTGCGCGGTGACCAGCGGCGGCTTCGTCATCACCTCGTGCACCGCGCGGGTGTGGTCGACTTCGAACCGCATGTCGCGGTTGGTGATGATGCCGACCAGCGACCCGGCGGCGTCCGTGACCGGCACACCGGAGATCCGGAACCGCGCGCACAGGGCGTCGACCTCGGCGAGGGTGTCCTCGGGCGAGCACGTGACCGGATCGGTCACCATGCCCGCTTCGGAGCGCTTCACGACCTCGACGGCGGCCGCCTGGTCGTCGATCGGCAGGTTGCGCTGCAGCACGCCCATCCCGCCCTGGCGGGCCATCGCGATGGCCATCCGGCCCTCGGTGACGGTGTCCATGGCGGCGGAGACCAGCGGGATGTTCAGGGTGACGTTGCGGGAGAGCCGGGTGCGGGTGCTGACCGCACTGGGCACCACGTCGGACTCGGCCGGCAGCAGCAGCACGTCGTCGAAGGTCAGCCCGAGCATGGCGAACTTGCTCGGGACGGGGGCGGTGACGCTGTCGCTGGTCATAGCAGGCGAAGGGCCTTCCTAGCGGTGATGAACGTGTCGCTGTGGCGACGCGAGGGCCTGCCCCTCATGATATCCGGGCCGGGCGGCCGCCCGGCCCGGGTGGGCGCCCGGTAGCGTGCAGGCGTGCCGCAAGATGCGTTGCCCCCAGACCCGTTCGCGGATGACCCGGACGACCCGGCCCGCGCGTTCATCGATGACGCCGACCGGCTCGACGAGCCGATCAGCGACGAAGAACGCACCGAGTTGCTGGCCGACCTCTCCGATCTCGCCGTCTACCAGGCGCTCCTAGAGCCGCGCGGGGTGCGCGGGATCGTGGTCGACTGTGGTGAATGCGACGAGCCCCACTACCACGACTGGCATCTGCTGCGCGCCAGTCTCGAGCAGCTGCTCGCCGACGGCCGCATGCGGCCGCACGAGCCCGCGTTCGACCCCAACCCCGGTGACTACGTGAGCTGGGACTACTGCCGCGGGTTCGCGGACGGTGTCACCGCCAACGAAAGCGCCTACTGATCGCGTTTAGCCCGCTAAAGGCGAAGGGCCCGGTGAGAGAGATCTCACCAGGCCCTTCGGCGTTTCCGGGGTGCTACGTCGTCTCGCCCGCGGCGGGAGCCTGCGCTCCGGCGCCCGGCGTCGGCTCATTCCGCGAGCCACCGGGGTCGTTGCCCGAGGCCGGCGGCGTCGTGGACGTCGTGGGCGGCGGCGGCTCGCTGGTCGTGGTCGGCGGAGTCGGCGAGGGAGTCGTGGTGCCCGGCAGACTCGTGCCGGGGTTGCCGCCTCCGGGCAGTGACGTCGGCGGAGCGGTCGGCTGCGGAGTGGGCTGCGGTGTGGTCGCGACCGGGGTCTGCGACGGCTGCTGCTGATCCGGCGGCAAAGGCTGCTGGCCGGGGTTCTGCAGCTGAGCACTCAACTGGCGGTGCTGTTCGAGCAGCTGATCGCGGTTCTCTTCGTCGGTCACCTGGCTCAGCGCGGCCTGGGCCTCGTCGAGCGCCTTGCGGGCATCGTCGAGGCGCCCGCCGGCGAGCGCGAGGTTGGCCTTCTCGAGATCGAGTTTGGCCGCCGCGGCGGCCTCGACCGACCGGGCGTGGTCGGCGTAAAGCACCTTGGTCAGGCCCCAGAGCGTGTCACCAGGCTGCGCCTCCTTCGCGGCGAGACCGGTACCGGCGAAGGCGATGGCCAGGACGGCCGCCGCGGCGGCCACTGGGACCAGCAGCCGGCGTCTTCCCCCGTGTTTGCGGGCGAGCGCGGCTGTCTTCACGGTGACGACGGCGGTGTCGACGTCGACTAGTTCCGCGAGCGGCTCGCTGTCGATGTCACGCCGCCAGGCCAGCAGCAGCGCGTTGAGTTCCTGATCGCCGAGGTCGTCGGCCATCTTCGGGTCCGAGCCACCGAGTGCGTCGAGCAGCGCGTCATCGGCCTGGACGGCCGACAGATCCGCGGCGAACTCGGCCTCCGAGGGCGTCAGCCCTCTTTCGAAGGCCGTCAGTTCACGATCGGTCTCAGGGGAGAACCGATGGTCGCGATCGGTCACTCAGATCACCTCCTCAGCGGCCAGAACCTTACGTAGGCGCGCGAGGGCCCGATGCTGGGCCACCCGGACGGCGCCGGGGGTGGACCCCACGGCCTCGGCCGTCTCTTCGGCGGACAATCCCACGACCACCCGCAGGACCACGATCTCACGTTGTTTGTCGGGAAGGACGCGCAGCAGCTGCGACATGCGCTCGTTCAACTCGCCTTGAAGGGCACGCTGCTCGGGACCGACGCCGCCCTCGATCTCATCGGGGACTTCGGCGACCGGCTCGGCGCGGTTGCGGGCCGCGGCGCGATGCGCGTCGGCCACCTTGTGCTGGGCGATCCCGTAGACGAAGGCCAGGAACGGGCGGCCCTGATCACGGTACGAAGGCAATGCCGTGAGCACCGCGAGACACACCTCCTGAGCAACGTCGTCTGCGGAAGCGAACGAACGCTCCTGCCTGCCAACTCGAGCGCGGCAGTACCGCACTACCAAAGGACGGATGGCCGCCAGCAACCGCTCGACCGCTTGAGGATCACCCTCAACAGCAGCGGCGACCGGCTCATCCAGTCCGTCCCCCACATTGGCCATCGCAGACAACAGTCCCAGTGTTACGTATAGGCGTGCAAAGAGTCCGGCGTGTGACTTCGGAATCCACTACCGGTGACAGTTACCGTACCGCCCGGGCTCGCCGCCTTCGTTGACGGCCGCCATCGGCGCGCCGACCTGCCGGCGAGCACGCTGAACCCGGATCTTCCTGGTCCCTTTCGCTCGTAGTCGAACTTTCAACGAGCCGGGACACAGTGGAGTACGACGGTCCACCCGGAGGCGGACTCGCTCGGGCAAGGGTGCCCGAGCGGTGAACATAAATGCGCGAAGCGTGACAGGGAACACAGGTACGGGCCAGGGGTACGCCCCCGGCCCGTTCGTCACCCGTTGTGCGATCTCGCCGTTGAAATCAAGAAAGCGTTGTCAGGAAACAAGTCCACGGCGGAATCCGTGGGCGACCGCCTGAGCGCGGTCTCGCACGCCGAGCTTGCGGAACAAGCGGCGCGCGTGGGTCTTCACGGTGTCTTCGGACAGATACAGCTCGCGGCCGATCTGCCCGTTGCTCTTGCCCTGGCTCATCCCGCGAAGCACCTGAAGCTCTCGCTCGGTGAGCTGGACGCCAGGGTCGGACGGCTGACGCGGCGCCGGCACCGAGGTGCTGGCGAGCGTGTGCGCCAGTGCGGCGACCAGCTCGGGACGCGAGGCGTCCCAGCGCAGGTAGCCGCGGGCGCCGCCGGCGATGGCGGCGGCGATGCTGCCCGCGTCGTCCGGGGCGCCGAACACGATCACGTTCGCTTGAGGGTTCGCCGAGACGAGCCGCCGGGTGGCTTCGACGCCGGTCGGGACGGCGCGCTGGGTACCGACCAGCACGACGTCGACCGGCTGACGGGAGTACCGGGCCAGCAGCTCGTCACCGTGCGCTACGCAGTCGATGCGACTGACCCCTGGGACCGCGGACATCACTCGAGTGAGCCCTTCGCGGACACTGCGTCGGTCGTCGCAGATCAAGACCGTCGTCACGGGGTTTCCTTCCTGCAGCCGGGTGACATTCCACTTCCCCTATCGGACGCTTTAGCCCGAACCTTGACACGATCCGGTGGCTTTTTTTGAAAGTTCTTAGCCCGGTTGCCGGAATGGGCCCTCCAACAGGCTAGACGCCATCAGAGGGGTACCCACGGAGATTCCCGGGCGAGCCACCTCCCGCAAGGATCCGCATGCCGTAACACTGCGTGCAACACTTCCGCGCCTCTGAATCGATACTCATCGGCGTGTCCTGCCCCGAAGTCCGCCTCGACCAGGCATGCGACCCACAGAAGTGAATTGAATTCGTATTTTTCGGCGGTTTTGCGCGCGCTCTCGACCAGCGCTTTCGCGCGCTCCCGCTCAGCGGAACCGGCATTCGCGATCGTCACGCCGAGTACAAGCTGTGATTTGACGACATGTCGGCACGCACCCCTGCCACGCGCGGTTTCCCACGCCATTTCCGCAGGTGCGATCGCCGCGGCGGAAATGTTACTCGCCAGTTCGATTTCCGCGCCGACCCAGCCCGCCCTCGTCCGGGTCCGCCAGTTGCCGGTGTGCACTTCCGCGCGGGCAAGCAACCTCCGAGCGGCGGCCAGCCTGCCGCGCCCCAGGTTGTCCGCCGCGAGGCCGAGGAGTGCGTCCGCCCGCGCGCCCTCGGCGTCCAGACCGTCGGGGTCGGGTTCGCCTCGCGGCTCCGTGATCACCCGTGCGAGCGCCTCGCCGTCGAGGACGAGGGCCGCCGCGTGCCCGCCCAGCTGCCGCCGGTGCGACGCCAGCGTGCTCGCGGCCAGTGACGCGACCACCGGATCCTTGCCCGTGCGCAAACCGTTCAGCAGCGTGGCCGCCGCCGCGTACCGGCCGCGGGCGCCGAGCCCGATCGCGGCGAGCAACCGTCCGCGAGGCGACGCGGGCACCGCGAAGAAGCTCGGCGGCGGCACGCCGTCACCGAACGCGGCGGACCGCAAGGACGATTCCATGCGTCCTTTCTATCGCCTCGCACCGACAAGAACGTGCTCTATCCGGTCGGCGGCGGTCGTCAGTTCGCCGAGCAGTTCGATCTTGTCCGGGAGGGTGGCGGGATCCCAGCCGGGGCCGCACGCGAAGAGCCTGCTGCGCTGACGGCCGCGGGAGATCCTGGCGAACAGGCGAGGGTCCGCGGTCGCACGCCGTCCCGACCACAGGACCACGGCGGCCGGGACGCTGCGGCGCACGGTCACGGCGAGCACTTCGGCGGGCAGGGACGCCCCGAACAGCTGGGCGCCGATCCGGCGTCCCGCCAGCGCCGCGGCGAGCGCGTACATGGGCAGGTTGTCGCGCTCGTCCGGGACGCAGGTCAGCAGGACCGGGCGCTGGTTACGCGGTTCGCGCAGCACCGGCGTGGCGCGGACGAGCGCGGCGTACACGCACTCGGCGAGCAGGTATTCGACCTCCGCGCCGGCGCTGACACCGCGCCAGCGCGCGCCGAGCGCGTTCAGGACCGGCGACACGACACCGGTCCAGGCCGGCAGGACGCCGAGTTCGCGGATCGCGTCGGCGAGCATGCGCTGGACCGCGCCGAAATCCATCGCGAGCGCGGCGGTGCTCAAACGCCTGGCGAGACGGGAAGGAACGTCATGATCGTCGGCGGGCGGCGCGGTGGCCCGCTCCTCCACTTGGACCACGACGGCTTCCGGCTGCTCCGTCGCCGTCCGGGGCATCTGCTCCAGCGCGTACTTCGCCGCTTCAGCCGTCGAGGCGCCCCGAAGCAACGCGCGCTGCATCAGTTCGAGGCGGCCGATGTCGGAGCTGCCGTAGCGACGGTGACGGCCGTTGGTGTGGCGGCTCGGTCCTACGCCGTATCTGCGGTCCCAGGTGCGCAGGGTGGACGGCGCGACCCCGAGCCGGCGAGCGACCGAGGCCACCGGCAGGGTGGGTTCTTCACTGCTGATCCGAGATCCCACTCGACCCAATATCCAGGCAGGCAGGGACCGGGGCAACCGGAACGGAAAGTACCGCTCACACATCCGGGGGATGCCTAACGGCTGAATCGTCTTGAATCTCTTGAACAAGTATTGGCGCGCTTCTAACGTTACCGCCGTTGCACCGAATGGAGTATCCGCAGCGCAGCAGAGCAGGTAAACGCTTCGACCGGATGACGGAGGCGGTCAGGATGGCGGACACACGCAGGCTCCCGGGGCCCAACGCGGATGTATGGGACTGGCAGCTCGAAGGGTCGTGCCGAGGCATGGACAGCGCGTCCTTCTTTCACCCTGACGGCGAGCGCGGGCCGGCCAGAGCCCGCCGCGAGGCGAGGGCCAAAGCCGTGTGCCTGGCCTGCCCGGTACTGGCCATGTGCCGGAACCACGCGCTCGCCGTGCACGAGCCGTACGGCATCTGGGGCGGACTGTCGGAATCGGAACGCGAGCACATCATCAAGGCGGACAAGCGCACACTGAGCATGTCGAACGGCTGAACCGGCCGAGTCGGCGACGCGGAAGGGCGGCATCCGGGTGGGGTGCCGCCCTTCCGCGTCTCCCGCCCCGGATCGCGATTAGGGGGCTAAACGCAGGTCAGTGCGGCCCCGGGCACCCGCGCCACCCAGATCGCGTTTAGCCCGCGAAACGCAGGTCCGCGGCGCGGCACCGCAGAGCGCGCCGGATCGCGATTAGGGGGCTAAACGCAGGTCGGCGGCGGGCACGAAAACGGGGCGGCACTCCGGATGGAGTACCGCCCCGCTTCAGGGGTGGAACTAGTGCGCGTGGCCGTGACCGGCCGCGGCGGGCTCCTCCTCGACCGGCTTCTCGACGATGGAGCTCTCCGTCGTGAGCACGAGCCGGGCGATGGAAGCGGCGTTCGCCACCGCGGACCGGGTCACCTTGACCGGGTCGACGATGCCGGCGGCCAGCAGGTCGGTGAGCTCACCGGTGGCGGCGTTGAAGCCGTGCCCCCAGCTCTGCTCCTGGACCTTGTTCACGATGACCGCGCCCTCATGGCCCGCGTTGGTCGCGATCCAGAACAGCGGGGCGGACAGCGCGTCGCGGACGATGCGCACACCGGTCGCTTCGTCGCCCTCGAGGCCGAGGCCGCCGTCGAGCTCCTTGACCGCGTGCACCAGCGCCGAGCCACCGCCGGGCAGGATGCCCTCTTCGACGGCCGCCTTGGTCGAAGCCACGGCGTCCTCGATGCGGTGCTTGCGCTCGTTCAGCTCGGTCTCGGTGGCCGCGCCGACCTTGATCACCGCGACACCGCCGCCGAGCTTCGCCAGCCGCTCCTGCAGCTTCTCGCGGTCCCAGTCGGAGTCGGTGTTCTCGATCTCCTTGCGGATCTGCGCGACGCGGGCCGCGATGTCGTCCTTGGTGCCGGCACCGTCGACGAGCGTGGTGTCGTCCTTGGTGACGACGATCCGGCGGGCGTTGCCCAGCTGGGCCAGCGTGGTCTCGGACAGCTTGTGCCCGATCTCGGCCGAGATGACCTCGCCGCCGGTGACGACCGCGAGGTCATCCAGGAACGCCTTGCGGCGGTCGCCGAAGAACGGCGCCTTGACCGCGACGGCGGTGATCGTCTTGCGCAGCGAGTTCACGACGAGGGTCGACAGCGCTTCACCGTCGACGTCCTCGGCGATGATCAGCAGCGGCTTCTTGGCCTCGACGACCTTCTCCAGCACCGGGAGCAGGTCGGCCAGCGCCGAGATCTTCTCGCGGACCAGCAGGATGTAGGCGTCCTCGAGGATCGCCTTCTGCTCCTCCGGGTTGGTCGCGAAGTGCGCCGACAGGAAACCCTTGTCGAACTGCACACCCTCGGTGATCACGAGCTCGGTCGCCAGCGTGGACGACTCCTCGATCGTGATGACACCGTCTTCGCCGACCCGCTCGACGGCCTCGCCGAGCAGGGCGCCGATGGCCGCGTCACGCGAGGTGACGGTGCCGACCTGGGCGATGTTGTCGCGACCCTTGACCGGGGTCGCCTTCTCCTTGAGGACCGCGATGACCTTCTCCGCGGCGGCCTCGATGCCACGGCCGACGGCGGTCGGGTTGGCACCGGCGGCGACGTTGCGCAGGCCGACCTTCACCAGCGACTGCGCGAGCACGGTCGCGGTCGTGGTGCCGTCACCGGCGACGTCGTTGGTCTTGGTGGCGACGCTCTTGGCGAGCTGGGCGCCGAGGTTCTCGAACGGGTCGTCGAGCTCGATCTCACGAGCGACGGTGACGCCGTCGAGGGTGATGGTCGGGCCACCGAACTTCTTGTCGAGCACGACGTGGCGACCGCGCGGGCCGAGGGTGACCTTGACCGCGTCGGCGAGCTTGTTCACCCCGCGCTCGAGCGCGCGACGAGCGTCCTCGTCGAAACTGATCTGCTTGGGCATGGCCTGTTCCGCTTACCTTCCAGTTCTAAAGCTCGGAAAACACGAACGCCCCGTTCCCCGGCAATGCGGGGCCCGGGGCGTCATGCGCTGAGAGCGGACGTCAGTTGATGACGGCCAGCACGTCGCGAGCGGAAAGGATCAAGTAGTCCTCACCGTTGTACTTCACTTCGGTGCCGCCGTACTTGGAGTAGATGACGACGTCGCCGACGGAAACGTCGAGCGGGACGCGGTTGCCCTTGTCGTCGATGCGGCCCGGGCCCACGGCCAGAACCTTGCCCTCCTGGGGCTTCTCCTTGGCGGTGTCGGGGATGACGAGGCCGGAAGCGGTCGTCTCCTCGGCCTCACTCGTCTGGACAACGATCTTGTCCTCGAGCGGCTTGATGTTCACGCTCACCGGGTTGACCTCCACGGTCGTCGAAAGCGTTGGCAGGATGAGTTACGGCTCCTACCACCCCCGCCGTCGCGGGTGCCGGGGCGTGTTCGGGCCGTGCAATTAGCACTCTAGCCATGTGAGTGCCAGCTTCGCAAGGAGGGTCCGCTCACCCCGTGAAAACTCGGCCTCCGAGCCCGTGACCGGCCGTTTTGTTGAGCCCGGTACCACCGGATCGCGATTAGGGGGCTAAACGCAAGTCCGCGAGGTCGGTCACCAGGGCATCGGGGTCGAGAGCCGCGAGGGCCCTGCGCTTCGCAGGCGTCTTCGCCAGAGCGATCGAAGCGACGCCCGCGGCGTGGGCGGCCAGGATGTCCGCGGCCGAGTCGCCGACCATGACGCACTGCCCCGGCGACGTGCCCAGGGCCTTCACCGCGGCGTCGAGGAGCGCCGGCCCCGGCTTCAGCAGCGCGGGATCGCTCGTCGTCCGCGCGCTGATCCCGCAGATGTGCACGGCGAGTTCGTGCAGCCCCAGGAAGGACCTGATCGCGTCGACGGAGTTGTTGCTGACGATCGTCACCGTGAACCCCTGCGCGCGCCATTCGCGGAGCACTTCCGCGATACCGGGAGCCGGCGAGATCAGGGCGACGGCCTCCCCCTCGAAGCGGTTGAACTGCCGCTCGACGACGTGCGCGGCGTTCGGTCCGCACGAGGCGGCGTACCGGAGCACGTCGAACGGATCGGACGAGGCGATCATCTCCGGCTCGATGAGGCGTTTGAGCCTGTCCGCCACCTCGCTCGCCGGAAGCCTGGCGAACACGTCGCACACCGGACCGTCGAAGTCGAGGAAGACGTGGTCCTTCTCCTGCAGAAGCTCCTTCACCCCAGTCATGCCCCCACCTTGCCACCGACCTGCGTTTAGCCCCCTAATCGCGATCTGGAGGGACCTTACGGACGAAGCCGGTTTCTGGTTAGGTTCCGACCATTGGGGTCGGTCCTGTTCAGCAGACCTAGTCACTGGGGGTATACGCCCATGCCGCGTCCCTTCCGTCCCGTAACCCTCGAGCCACTCCGACGCCGGTCCAAACGGACCGCCGGGCTCGCCGTCCTCGCCCTCGCAGCAGGCCTCCTCGCCGCTGTCCCCGCCGAAGCCGCCCCTGCGGACCAGCAGCGTCAGCGGGACTTCGCGGCCGCCGCGCGGGAGTTCGGCGTCCCGGAGAACGTCCTGCTCGGCGTCTCCTTCCTGGAGTCGCGCTGGGATTTCAACGCCGGCACCCCGAGCACGTCCGCGGGGTACGGCCCGATGCACCTGACCGACCTCCGCGAGGCGGGCACGGGCACGCATCACGACGAAGGCGAGGAGGACCCGCGCGGCGACGACGCCCGCCCGGCGAAGCTCCCGGTGACTCCGGCGCCGAAGCCTCCCCCGCCCGGCCTCCAGACCATCGACGACGCGGCCGCGCTCATCGGCCAGGACGTCGCGACGCTGCGCACGAACACCACGCAGAACATCCGCGGTGGCGCCGCTCTGCTGGCGAAGTACCAGCGCGAGACCGGCGACTGGAGGGCCGCCATCGCGCGCTACAGCGGCGCGAAGGACGCGGAGGGAGCGCAGGTCTTCGCCGACGAAGTCTTCGACACCATCTCCAAGGGCGTCAGCCGCAGGACCGACGACGGCCAGAACGTCACTCTCGCCGCTTCACCGGTGAGCCCGGCGCGCGCCCAGGCCGGAGCCCCGAAGATCGAGTGTCCGAAGAAGGTCTCGTGCCTTTCCGTGCCGGCGCCGTACCAGGAGTTGCCGGACAACGACTACGGCAACCACGACAAAGCGGACCGGCCGAAGAGCCAGAAGGTCGAATACATCATCATCCACGACACCGAGGGCTACTGGGACACGGCGATGGACCTTGTCACCGACCCGACGTACGTGAGCTGGCACTACACGATCCGCTCGTCCGACGGCCAGATCGCGCAGCACGTGCCGACCAAGGACGTCGCCTGGCACGCGGGCAACTGGTACGTCAACGCGAAGTCCGTCGGCATCGAGCACGAGGGCTTCGCCGCGAAGGGCACTTGGTACACGGAGGCGATGTACCGCACCTCCGCGAAGCTCGTCGCCTACCTCGCGCGGAAGTACGACATCCCACTCGACCGCGCGCATATCCTCGGCCACGACAACGTCCCCGGCACGATCCCCTCGACCATCAGGGGCATGCACTGGGATCCGGGCCCGTACTGGGACTGGGCGCACTACTTCGAGCTGATGGGCGCGCCGCTTTCCGGCTTCGGCCGTCCCGGCTCACCGCTGGTGACCATCAGCCCGGACTTCGCCACGAACCAGCCCGCGTTCACCGGCTGCGAGACGGCCGGAAAGCCTTGCCCGGCAAGGGGTTCCGGTTCGGTCGTGCTGCGCAGCGAGCCGAGCGACTCGGCGCCGCTGCTCAAGGACATCGGCCTGCGCCCGGACGGTTCGGCGAGCACGATGGCCGTTTCCGACATCGGCAGCCGGGCGGAGACCGGCCAGCGGTACGTGGTCGCCGAGCGGCGTGACGGCTGGACGGCTATCTGGTACCTCGGCCAGAAGGGCTGGTTCCGCGACCAGCGCACGACGAGTCCGGCGTTCGGCCTGGTCGTCACGCCGAAGCCCGGCCTGGCGACCGTGCCGGTGTTCGGGCGGGCGTATCCCGAAACCGAGGCCTATCCGGCGAACGTGCCGGTGCAGCAGGTCGTCCCGCTGCCGTACACGTTCTCGGCGGGACAGCGGTACTCGCTCGGCAACGTCCTCGGTTCCGAGTACTACTCGGCGACGACGTTCGACCCGGCGAACCACGTGGTCGTCAAGGGCAAGACGAAGTACGTGCAGATCCAGTTCGGACACCGCATCGCCTTCGTGAAGGCGGACGACGTCCGGATCCTGCCCGCGCTCTGAAACCGTCCCCGGGGTCAGGAGTCCAGCGCGACCTTGACCCCGGGGGCGTGCTCGGTGTTCCGCCGCGTCTTCGACCAGCCGTTGCGGCCGCGCACCAGCCGGAACAGCGCCCGCCACGACGTGATGTAGAACGTGTAGATGTACAGCGCGTAGGCGAAGCCCATCCCCAGTCCACGCAGGACATTGCGGCTTTTCAGGCATTTGAACTGGTAGATCGGGCCCCACACGATGAACGGCAGCAGCCCGAACGAGCCGTAGATGGCGAACAGGATCCACGCGCCGTCGTCGGCGAACCAGGTCCACACCTGCGCCGGATCACCCGCGGTGCTGAAGAGCAGCAGGATGAACGGGATCGGGTACAGCAGCGAGCCGAGCAGCTGCATCCACGGCTGCGCGAGGTAGTACATCATCTCCGCCGCACCCAGCGTGCTCACATGCGGCGAATCCCAGATCCGCCGGAGATACCGCGAACACTGCATCGTGCCCTGGCCCCAGCGCGTGCGCTGCACCAGGAACCGCCGGAGGCTGTACAGACCTTCTTGCTTCACATGGGAATCCGGGGTGTAGCCGGTCCGCCAGCCCGCGGTCAGCAGGTGCACGCCGAGTTCGAAATCCTCCAGCAGCGAACCGCGCCACGGCTGCTCGTCCGGTCCGGCGATCGAGTCCAATGCGGACAGTCGCGTGAACTGACCGTTGCCGCCCATGGAGATCGTGCCGGTGAACCCGCGCGAGGTCTGGATGGCCGCGATGGCCGTGCGGAACTCGAGATCCTGCATCTGGGCCAGCTTCAGCCCGAAAGCGCGCGAAAACCAGTTCTTCCCCGGCGGGCGGGTGTCGGCGTTGCCCATCCAGACGTCCAGTTGCACGGCGCCGATCGTTTCGTCGCCGAAGAGATGGTCCGCGGCGCACACCTCGAGACAGTTCGCCGCCGGCCGCCCGTCCGCGTCGACGACCACGACCACCACGTCGTCACGGCTCGCGTCCGGTCCCATCCAGTCGTTGAGCGCCTGATAGGCCGCGTTGAGCGCGTCCCCCTTGCCCGTCCGCGCCTCCGGACGACGCCGGGGAACGAGGTGCAGGTACGGGTCGTAGCCGCCGTTGCGGCGCCAGATCGACCTCACCACCCTCGCCGTGCGGTCCTCGGAGTCGTCGTCGACGACCCAGACGTGCGCGTGCCGGAACGTCGACCGCAGGTACCGCACGGTTTCCCGGATGACGGTCTGTTCGTCCCGGCACGGAACGAAGAAGTGCCAGGTGAAGTCGGCGGCGTCACCGACGGGAGCGGGTTTGCGCCGCAGGTACGGCACGACGATCACGACCACGTACACGATGAACGCCACGCTCATGGTGAGCGCGAAGGCCTGCGTGATCGCGAGAAGGATCTTGATCGAGCCGCCGCCCATCAGGCGGCCCCTCGTTCGGCACGCGGCTTGCGGGTGCCCAGCCAGACGAACAGCACGAGGGCGACCGCGCCGCCGAGGACACTGACCATCGAACCGAGCAGGGTGTGACCCCAGTAATAGCCTTCGTCGATACCCATCACGTTCACGAGCCCGACAATGGCCAAAACCCTCATCTGATTGACAAGAATGACGACGATCGCGGAAATGGCCAGCGAAACGAAGAGCCTCTTCGCATTTCCCGGACGGAAATACAACATGACGGCGGTCACCAGCAACAGAGGCAGCAACATGAATGCCGACGAGCATTCCGGAGTCATTCTTAACCCGAGTGGAGTATCGCCCGACAACCCAAAGTAGACAGTCTCGCGTTCACCCGCGACGAAGACACCCGATGTGGTGATGACCCTCAGTATCAGGCCGGAGAGCTGGACTTCGAAAACCCGGTACAGACGTTCGGCCAGCACCAGGCCGACCGCGACGGCGAGCACCGCCAGCACCGCCATACGCAGCGGAAACCGGCTGGAACTCGGCAAGGGAGCGCTCGCAACGGCCACGGTGACCCTCTCAGGAAAGACGCAGCAGACGACGGGATCCGGCGCAGCGGACAGGAACTCGCCGACGAGAGTAAGTCAGCGGGAACCGGCCCTTTCGACCGGGGTTCGCATTTTCAACGTGATCATGGGCCCTTTCGGCACGATCGTGGAGAAACTGACTAGGCCGAAAGGGTGAACCCTTCGGCGACCTGCGGGAAATGTTCGCAAGACCACCTGATCCGGTGATCCTCGCAGTTTTTTGTTCAATTTAAGAAACACTCGGCGATAGACGATCCGCGAGCCGAGTCAGGCCAGCTGAGGATTCGTCCGCGACGGTTGCGCCCTCGCGCCGACCGCAGATCAAGAGAAACTCCCCACGAATCAATTCGGAGGACCAGTTGAAGAACACGCACCTCTTGCGACGAGGCGGACTGCTCGCCGCTGTGGTGGCGAGTGTGGCCATCGCCGGTGCGGCGCCCGCCTCGGCGGCCCCCGGTGACGGCTCCGCATATGGCGTCAAGGTCGATGTGAAACTCCTCGGCCTCGACGCGGTGAAGGCCGGGCCGCTCGCCGAAGCGAAGACCTCCGGGCCGACCACCAACAGCCTCGCGAAGGCCAACCTCACCGGTGTGCTGACCGCGGGCGCGATCAACACCGAAGCCAAGCGCGACGACAACTCCGGTGCCGTGACCGCCAAGGCCAGCACCGCCGATGTCGGCTTGCCGCTGCTGAAGAGCGCACTCGGTAATGTCGGCGTCAAGGTCGTCGAAGCCACCTGCACCGCGACCCAGAAGGGTGTGCAGGGTGCGACGAACCTGGTCGGTGCGAACCTCGGCAGCGCGGGCGCCGTCGACTCGACGCCGGCACCGAACACACAGGTCAAGGTCGGTCTCGGCGACGCCAACGTCGCGACGATCATCCTCAACGAGCAGATCAAGAACGGTGACGGAAGCCTCACGGTCAACGCCATCCACGTGAAGCTGCTGGGACAGGCGCTCAACCCGCTCGGTTCCGGCGACGTGATCGTCTCGTCGGCCACCTGTGGTCCGGCCGGTCTGCCGGTGCCGCTCGCTTCGGGCGCCGGACTGTGGATCGGTCTCGGCCTGCTCGGCGCCGTCGCCATCCCGGTCGGTATCCGCGTCGTCCGCAACCGGCGTCCGGCGACCACCGCCTGACCTGGGTGAAGTGAGGTCGAAATGTACAAGTTGCCTGGCGCCGGAGTCGGCGTCGCCGGTGGCGGGGTGGGTGCCCTCGCCGCCACCGGGGCCGATGTCGGCTGGTGGCTGGCCGCCGGGGTGATCCTGCTGGTTCTCGGAACCATCGCGGTCATCGCGGGCTATCGCCGCACGAAACGGCTCGGCGAGATGGGGAGCTGACGCTTCCCCGGACGGAACGGCCGCCGGCGTGGGCCCCTCGCACGCCGGCGGCCTTCACCCGCGCTTTGCGGGACACTCGAAATGTGGATGAGGAGCGCGAACGCGTGGATGTGATGTTGCTGGCCGGAACACGGCCGGAGGCGGTCAAGCTCGCGCCGCTGGCATTGGCGCTGGCGGAGCACCCGCACCTACGGCCCTTCGTCGTCCACAGCGGACAGCATCAGGGCATGGTGGAACAGGCGCTGATCCCGTTCGGACTGCCGGTCGACGCCTGGCTCGACACCCCGCCCCGGACCACCGGCACGCAGGCGGAACTCGTTTCCGGGCTGCTGCCCGCGCTCGACGATGTGCTGCGACGCGTCGCACCGGCCGCGGTCGTCGTCCAGGGTGACACCACGACGGGGCTGGCCGGCGCGCTCGCCGCGTTCTGGCAGGGCATCCCGGTCGTGCATCTGGAGGCGGGCCTGCGGACGCACGACCTCGCCGCACCGTTCCCCGAAGAGGGGACGCGGCAGATGATCTCGCGTATCGCCGCCCTGCATCTCGCGCCGACGCCGGCCGCCGCGGCCGCGCTGCGCACGGAAGGTGTTCCGCGCCAGCGGATCGCCGTCACCGGCAACACCGTCGTCGACGCGGTGATCGCGATCGCCGAGCGGGATCTCCCGGCGAGGGACACCGCGCTCGCCTTGCTGGAGATGGAAATCGCCGAGGCGGGCGAACGCCTCGTCCTCGTGACGTCGCATCGGCGCGAGTCCTGGGGCGAGCCGCTGAGCCGCACGCTCGCGGCCATCGAACTGATCGTCGCGGAGCACAGCGACGTCCAGGTGCTGTTCCCGGTGCATCCCAATCCGGCCGTGCGGGATCAGGTGAAGACCGCGCTCGGCGGAACCCCGCGGGTGACGATCACCGAGCCGCTCGAATACCCCGACCTCGTGCGCGCGTTGCGGCTCGCCGAGCTCGTCCTGACCGATTCCGGTGGTATCCAAGAGGAAGCACCGACTTTCGGCACGCCCGTCCTCGTGCTCCGCGACGTCACCGAACGACGCGAAGCCGTCGAGGCCGGCTGCGCCTGGCTGGTCGGGACGGACACCGGCCTCATCGCGGACACCGCGGCGAAGATCCTGTGTGGCGACCTCCATCCGACACATGCCGGAAACCCTTACGGCGACGGCAATGCCGCCGCGTTGTCGGTGGCCGCGCTGGAGGAACTGCTCGACCTCGCCCCGGCGCCACGCACCGCCGCCGAATCGCGCTAGATCGAGACGATCTGCACGGGCAGCGCCGGATTCGCGGAGAAGTCGAGTGATGCCCGCGGCCGTCCGGCGGCGACCACGTGCGCGCCGAGCGCGGCGATCATCGCGCCGTTGTCGGTGCACAGCCGCGGCCGCGGAACCCGCAGGGTGATCCCGGCTTCGGCGCAACGCTCGGCGGCGAGTTCGGACAGTCGCGAATTCGCCGCCACGCCGCCGGAGATCACCAGCGTGTCCACGCCGTGTTCCTTTGCGGCACGGATGGCTTTCATGGTGAGCACGTCGGCGACGGCCTCCTGGAACGACGCGGCGACGTCGTCGACGGGAATGTCCTCACCGCGGCGTTCGGCGCCTTCGACCCAGCGCGCGACGGCGGTTTTCAGGCCGGAGAAGGAGAAGTCGAACTTCGCGTCGCGCGGCCCGGTCATCCCCCGGGGGAACGCGATGGCCGCGCCGTCACCGTTCTTGGCGGCCTTGTCGATGGGCGGGCCGCCGGGGTACGGCAGGCCGAGTACGCGGGCGACCTTGTCGTAGGCCTCGCCCGCCGCGTCGTCCACAGTGGACCCGAGTTCGGTGATCTCGGACGCGATGTCGTCCACCAGCAGCAATTGCGTGTGCCCGCCCGAAACGAGCAGGGCGAGACAGCGGTCGGGCAGTGGGCCGTGCTGGAGCGTGTCGACGGCGATGTGCCCGGCCAGGTGATTGACGCCGTAGAGCGGGATGTCGAGCGCGGCGGCGTAGGCCTTGGCCGCGGCGACGCCGACCAGGAGCGCGCCGGCAAGCCCGGGTCCCGCGGTGACCGCGATTGCGTCCACATCGGACAGTTGGAGCCCGGCTTTTTCGAAGGCCCGCTCAACCGTCGGGACCATCGCCTCCAGGTGCGCGCGGCTGGCGACCTCGGGCACGACGCCACCGAAGCGGGCGTGCTGGTCGACGCTGGAGGCGACCTCGTCGGCGAGGAGTTCGACCGTGTTGTCGTCGTGCAGGCGGACGAGGCCGACACCGGTCTCGTCGCACGAACTCTCGATGCCCATGATGATGCGCGGCATCAGCCCGCCACCTCGTCTCGGACCTGGGCCCGCGGGCGGGCCATCGTGTAGGCGTCGGCGCCGGAAGGCTGGTAGTAGCGCTTCCGGAGGCCGACGCGTTCGAAACCGTGCCGCTCGTAGAGCGTGATCGCCGCGTCGTTGTCGGTGCGGACTTCGAGGAAGACCGGCGCGGCGAGTTCGTCCGCGCGGTCGAGGAGCGCCTTCAGCAGCGTGGTGCCGATGCCCTTGCGCTGGTGGCCGGGGTCGACGCCGATCGTGTGGATGCTCGCCTCGTAGTCGCCGCGGCGGCCTACGACGGCGAGCCCGGCGTAACCGATGACCTCGTCGCTTTCGTCCGGACGGGCGACCAGGTAGTAGCCGCCAACGTCGAGTTCGGCGTGAAAGGCGTAGGCGCTCCACGGCGAATCGCCGGGGAAAAGGATCTTCTCTATCTCGACACAGCGGGGGATGTCCTTGCGGCGTAAGGGTTCCAGCCTCACGGCGTGGTCACCTTCTTGCGCGCGGCCGGTTCGACGGCGTCCGGGCGGCGGAGATACAGCGGGGTAAGTGGGCTTGGCTTCTTGTCGAAGTCCTCGCGGGCGGCCTTGACCAGTCCGACGGGTGACGGGAAGCGCGGCTCGATCGGCTGGACACCCAGGGTGTCCGCGTAGAGGAGCGCGCCGTCACCCGCCGCGACCTTGATGGTGGTCTCGAGGTCGGCGGGCCGCTCGACGTGGGGGCCGTCGGTGCGGGAGCCGTCGGCGGCGTACGCGGCCCAGTAGACCTCGCGACGCCTCGCGTCGGTGAGGACGAGGAAGGGCGCTTCGCCGGGGGCGACGTCGGCGGCGATCGCGTCGAGGCTGCACACCGGGTACGCGGGGATGCCGAGGGCGTGGGCGAGCGACGCGGCGGTGGCCATGCCGGCGCGAAGGCCGGTGAAGGGGCCGGGGCCGACGCCGCAGACGATGGCGTCGAGGTCGCGAAGCGTGACGCCCGCGGCCTTGACGGCTTCGAGGGCGTGGGGCGTGATCAGCTCGCCGTGCGCGCGCGGGTCAACCGTGACGCGGTCGCCGCGCGACTCGAGGACGTCGCCGTCCAGGGCGACGAGGCCCGCGGTGACCGCCGGGGTCGAGGTGTCGATGGCCAGTACCAGCACGGTTACCCAGCCTACGACCAGCGTCCCGGGTCGCGTTTAGCGGGCTGAACGCGATCGGGTGGCGTCGCCGCTCCCCTGACGCCGGATCGCGTTTAGGGGGCTAAAGTCGCTCCCGCTCTCCGCCCGCAGATCGCGTTTAGCCCGCCAAACGCGATCCGGTGGAGCTTGGCGCCTCAGGCCCGCAGATCGCGATTAGGGGGCTAAACGCGATCCCGCCGCGGGTGTGAAGCTGGTCGCAGGGGTGCGGGTGGGCAGCGCGGTACGGTCCTGCGAGGGCCACGTGCCCGGCCGGCGGAATCGAGCAGGAGGTCACACGGTGCCCGATCGGTTGTTCCCCACGCTGGCGAGCGGCTCGGCCAAGGAGGCGCTGCGCTTCGGCGACATCTCCCTCACCTACGACGACGTCGCGGCCATCGCCGGCACACTCGCCCGCGACCTGCCGCGCGACCGCGTCGCCGTCTGGGCGACGCCGTCGGTGCACACCAGCGTCGCCGTCATCGCCGCCCTGCTCGCCGGCGTCCCCGCCATCCCGCTCAACCCGAAGATCGGCGAGCGCGAACTCGCGCACATCCTCACCGACAGCGAGCCCGTCCTCGTACTCGCCGAACCGGGCGTCGACCTGCCCGCGGGGCTCAGCGGCCTGCCGCGCCGCGACGTCGTCCTCGAAGGCACGCCTGTCGATCTCCCCGCCGAACCGGACGCCGAAGCCCCGGCGCTGATCGTCTACACCTCCGGCACCACCGGCCCGCCCAAGGGCGTCGTCCTCCCCCGGCGCGCCATCTCGACGACTCTCGACGCGCTCGAAGACGCCTGGGAATGGACCGCCGACGACGTCCTGGTCCACGGTCTGCCGCTGTTCCACGTGCACGGCCTGATCCTCGGCATCCTCGGGCCGCTCCGGCGCGGCGGCTCGGTCCGGCATCTCGGTCGTTTCTCCACCGAAGGCGTCGCACGCGAACTCGCCTCCGGAGCGACGATGATGTTCGGCGTCCCGACCATGTACCACCGCATCGCGGGCGAAGTCGGTGAAGACCCGTCGCTCGCCGAAGCCCTCGGCGGCGCCCGGCTGCTCGTCTCCGGATCGGCCGCGCTGCCCGTCCACGATCACCAGCGCATCACCGCGGCGACCGGCCGGCGCGTGATCGAGCGCTACGGGATGACCGAGACCCTCATGAACACCAGCATTCGCGCCGACGGCGAACACGTGCCCGGCACAGTCGGTGTCCCGCTGCGCGGCGTCGATCTCCGGCTGGTCGACGAAGCGGGCAAGCCCGTCGAGGAGATCGAGACCGTCGGCGAGATCCAGGTCCGTGGGCCGAACCTGTTCACCGAGTACCTCAACCGCCCCGACGCCACCGAAACCGCCTTCGACGACGGCTGGTTCCGGACCGGCGACATGGCGACCCGCGACGGGGCCGGATACGTGAAGATCGTCGGCCGGAAGGCGACGGATCTGATCAAAAGCGGCGGCTACAAGATCGGCGCGGGCGAGATCGAGAACGCGCTCATGGAGCATCCCGGCGTCGCGGAGGTGGCGGTGACCGGCGAGCCCGACGACGACCTCGGCGAGCGCATCGTGGCCTGGGTGGTGCCCGAAGGAGAACGCCCGGCGGAGTCGGAACTCGCCGACCACGTCTCGCGCCTGTTGTCGCCGCACAAACGGCCTCGGGTGGTCCGCTATCTGGAAGCGTTGCCGCGCAACGACATGGGCAAGGTCATGAAGCGGGCGCTCGGATGAGAAGGCCCTCGGCGCGGTCCGTCATCAAGGGAATCGCGACCGGTTTCGAGGATCTGGACGTCCCGCGTTCCGAGGAGCCAGACGACGGGCCGATCGGCTGGCCGGGTTACCGCTCGGCACGCGAGACCGCCGAAGAGCGAACTGGAGAAGACGAGTCCGTGGTCTGCGGGACCGCCAGGATCGGCGCCGTCGAAGCGGTCGTGATCGCCTTCGAGTTCGGCTTCCTGGGCGGGTCGATCGGTCTGCGGACCGGTGACCGCGTCGAAGCGGCGTTCGCGCGGGCGGTCGAATCCCGGTTGCCCGTGGTGTCACTGATCGCGACCGGCGGCAGCCGCATGCAGCACGGGATGCGGGCCCTTTCGCAGTTGCAGCGCATCGCGCGGGCGGCGGCCGGAGCCCGGTCGGTGCCGCAGATCTCGGTGCTGCGCGATCCGACCACGGGCGGCGGCTGGGCGACCCTCGGCGCGAGCGCCGACGTCGTTCTCGCGCTGCCCGAGGCACAGGTCGGTTTCGCCGGTTCCCGCGTGCGGCCCGTCGGCGCACCCGCGGAGGCGTACACGGCCGAAGCGAAGCTCGCGTGGGGCCAAGTCGATCAGATCGTGGCGTCTGCCGACCTTCCCGCCGCACTGGAACGGTGGCTGGGCCTCCTGACTTCGCCGACGCCGGAAGCCGCGGAGCCGCCTGGCGCGCTCGGGGTGACGGACTTGCCCGACAGCGGATGGGACGCGGTCCAAGCCGCGCGCTCCGCCGAGCGGCCGAGGGCAGCGGAGTACCTCGACGCGTACTTCGACTGGCGTGAGGAGGTCTCGGGCGACAGGTGCGGCGGAGTCGACTCCGGTGTCTTATGCGGCTTCGGCTGGCGAGGCGGCCGAGCGATCGCGTACGCCGCGCAGTGCGGAACGCCGACGTCGCCCGCGGGTTTTCGGACGGCGGCGCGTCTGGTGCGGCTCGCGTCGAGGCTCGGAATCCCGGTCCTCACCCTCGTCGACACCCCGGGCGCGGCGAACGACGAGGCGGCCGAGCGGGCCGGGGCCGGCGCGGCGATCGCGGAGTTGTTCGAGGCGGTCGCGAGCGCGACCGTGCCGATCACGACCCTGGTGATCGGGGAAGGTGGGTCCGGAGGCGCGCTCGCGTTCGCGGCGCCGGGGTCGACGTGGGTGACGCCCAGCGCGTACTTCTCGGTGACCTCGCCGGAAGCGGCCGCGGCGATCCTCAAGCTGTCCGCCGACGAAGCCCCCGCCCTCGCGGACCGGCTGCGGCTACGCCCCCAAGACCTTGTCGACCTGGGGATCGCGCGCTCCGTCGTCGGCCCGGCGGATCGCGTTTAGCCCGCGAAACGCAAGTCGGACAGCACAGATCGCGATTAGGGGGCTAAACGCAGGTCGGCCCGCAGATCGCGATTAGCCCGCGAAACGCAGGTCGCCCTGCCCACGCCCCAGATCGCGATTAGCCCGCTAAACGCAGGTCTGGCGTGCGGGACGTCCAGGTGCCGTGCGGCTCCAGGGTGACCAAGCGGACATCGTCCTCACGGCGCTCAAGCCGCACGACGAGGTAGTCGTCCGACAGGCGTTCAGCGGACCCTTCACCCCATTCGACGACCAGCGCGGATCGCTCCAGTTCGGTGTCGAGGTCCAGGTCGTCCAGCTGCGAGAGATCCCCACCGAGCCGGTACGCGTCCACGTGTACCAGCGCGACCCCGGAAGCCCCCGCCGGATGCACCCTGGCCAGTACGAACGTCGGCGAGCTGACCCGCCCTCCGACCCCGAGACCGTCCGCGATCCCGCGGGTCAGCGTCGTCTTGCCCGCCCCGAGCGGCCCGGCGAGCAGCACCAGATCGCCCGCGCGCAGCGAGCGTCCGAGCTCACGCCCGAAGTCCATCGTCGACTCGGGAGTCGGGAAAGCGAAATTCATCAGCGTTGCCACCACCAGGTCCGCCGTTCGGAAGTCTCACCATCGGTGCCCGTGCATCGTTGCACCAAGTCGATCAGGTGGCTGTTCACCAGCTCGGGTTGTTCCAGCTGCACCATGTGCCCCGCGCCGCGGACGCGCACCAGCTCCGCGTCCGGCAGCTCCGCCGCGATCCGCTCGGCGTGCGCGATCGGCGTGAACCGGTCGGAATCCCCGCCGACGACCAGCACGTGCGCGTGCTTCAACCCAGCGAGCGCGGCGTACCGGTTGTGGCTGCCGAGCGTGTCGACGAAGTTCACGAGCCCGCGCACCGGCGTGACTTCGAGCATTTCCAGCATGAAGTCGACGAGTCGCGGCGACACGTCACGGCTGCCGAACGCCAGCCTGCGCACGGCCTGCCGGGTCAGCTGCCCACCCGCCGCGCGCACGAACTCGACGAGCCCCGGCTGCCAGCCAGCCAGCCCGCCGACGCCTCGTGTGAGCGGGTTGTACTTCGAGAGCAGTGATCTCGGCAGTCCCCGAGCGCCGACTTCACCCGCCGCGGTCGCGATGAACGCGACTCCGCAGACACGGTCGTCGAACAGCTCGGGATGCTCCGAGGCGAGCTCCATGATCACCATGCCGCCCATCGAGTGCCCCATGAGCACGATGGGCCCCTCCGGCACCACCGAGCGCAGGACCATGTCGAGGTCGCGCGCCAGCTGCTCGATGGTGCTGGTCTCGGCGGTCGCGGCGCCGGATTGCCCGTGCCCGCGATGGTCGAAGTACACCTGTCGCACGCGCGGCAGCTTCAGCGACGCGAGGTCTCGCCGCTGGAAGTGCCAGCAGCGCTTCGACAACGCGAAACCGTGCACGCCGACGACGGTCAGCTCCGGTTCTCCTCCATCGGCCGGATCGATCTCCTCGACCGCGAGCGGCGTGCCGTCCTCCGCCGCCACTGTCGATGTCCGATCCGGTGCGAGATCCCCCAACGGCTCGTCCACGAACGGATCCTCACTCTGCCGCCGCTGCTGTGCGGCGACGGCGATCGCGGCGGCGGTGCCGGTGGCCACCGCCCCGACACCGCCGACGATGGCCAGCAGTCTTCGTGAAGGTGTCACGAGCCTGCCTCCAGATACGTCCGGTGGATACGCGGGCGGTACATCGAAGTCACGATCTCGTAGTCGATCGTCCCCAGCTTGTCGGCCCATTCCCGGGCCGTCGGCTCGCCGGAAGCGCCTTGGCCGAAGAGGATCACTTCGCTGCCGATGGACGGCTCGTCGTCTCCGCAGTCGACGATGAGCTGGTCCATGCAGACGCGGCCGACGACCGGCCGCCGCTTCCTGGCGAGCAGGACGTCCATCCGCCCGGACAGCGACCGCGGCACGCCGTCGGCGTATCCGACGGGAACCAGCGCGAGCGTGGTGTCGCGTTCGGCCGTCCAGCTGTGGCCGTACGAGACCGATTCGCCGGCCGGGATCCGCTTCGTGAGCACGACCGACGATTTGAAGGTCATCGCCGGGCGCAGATCGTCGCCGGTCGGCACCGGGTTCAGCCCGTAGATCGCGATCCCGGGGCGCACGAGGTCGAAGTGCAGGTCGGGCCTGGTCAGCACGGCGGCGGAGTTCGCGATATGCCGCATCGGGTCCAGGCCGGCGGCGCGAGCGATGTCGTAGGCCTCGTCGAACCGCTTCGCCTGCGCGTCGATGGAGGGGTGGCCGGGCTCGTCGGCGCAGGCGAGGTGCGACCAGATCGCGACGACGTCGATGAGCGGCTTGGCGGCCGCCGCGGCCTTGACCAGCGCCGGCCATTCCGCAGGTGGGCAGCCGTTTCGGGACAGCCCGGTGTCGATCTTGAGGTGCACCCGGCAGATCGCGGTTAGGGGGCTAAAGTCGCGTGCCCGGCGCGCGCCGTCGGCCACGCGGGCCAGCTCGTCGAGGGAGCTGACGGCGACGTCGATGTCTTCGGCGACCGCGGGCGCGAAGTCGGCTTCGGGAGTGTCGAGCCAGCTGAAGAGGCGAACACCGATCCCCGCCCGGCGCAGCGCGAGCGCCTCTCCGAGAGAGCAGGTGCCCAGCCAGGTGGCCCCACCCTCGACGGCGGCACGGGCGACCTCGAGGGCTCCGTGACCGTAGCCGTCCGCCTTGACCACGGCCATGGTCTGGGCCGAGGGAGCGCGGGATGCGAGCAGGGCGACGTTGTGCCGGATGGCGGACAGGTCGATGACGACCTCGGCACGCGGGAAACTGGCGGTCATAACGACCACCAGTTTCCCACGAACCGGCTCAGGACAGGCGCGCCCCGTCGGTGGCGGAGAACACGTGCAGCTCGTCGGGACGGATCCGCAGGTGCAGGGTGTCACCCATGGCCGGCGGCTTGCGCGGGTCGACACGGGTGACGACGTTCGACTTCGTGCCTTCGGCGTCGGTCTCGGCCAGCTTGCCGTACACGTACGCGTCCGAGCCGAGTTCCTCGACGAGGTCGACCTTGACCGGCACGGTGCCGTCCTCGCTGGTGGTCACCTCGAGCGACTCCGGGCGGAAGCCGAGGGTGACCGTGTCGCCGTCGGCCTTGGCGAGGATCTCACGCGTCAGCGGCACCCGCGCGCCACCCAGCTCGGCACCGTCTTCGGTGAGCTTCGCGGTGACGAGGTTCATCGCGGGCGAGCCGATGAACCCGGCGACGAAAGCGTTTGCGGGCCGGTCGTACAAGGCACGCGGGGTGTCGCACTGCTGCAGGAGACCGTCCGAAAGGACCGCGACCCGGTCACCCATCGTCATGGCCTCGACCTGGTCGTGCGTGACGTACACGGTGGTGACGCCGAGGCGGCGCTGCAGCGCGGCGATCTGCGTACGGGTGGAGACACGCAGCTTCGCGTCGAGGTTCGACAGCGGCTCGTCCATGAGGAAGACCTGCGGCTCACGCACGATGGCGCGGCCCATCGCGACACGCTGGCGCTGACCACCGGAGAGCGCTTTCGGCTTGCGGTCTAGGTACTGCTCGATGTCGAGCAGCTTGGCCGCGTCGAGCACCTTCTGCTTGATCTCCGACGCCGGACGGCCAGCGATCTTCAGCGCGAAGCCCATGTTCTGGCCCACGGTCATATGCGGGTACAGCGCGTAGTTCTGGAACACCATCGCGATGTCGCGGGCGCGCGGCGGCAGCTGCGTGACGTCGCGGTCGCCGATCCACACGGCGCCTTCGTCGATGTCCTCGAGGCCGGCGAGCATCCGCAGGCTGGTGGACTTGCCACAGCCGGAAGGCCCGACCAGCACGAGGAACTCGCCGTCGGCGATCTCGAGGTCGAGTGCGTCCACGGCGGGCCGCTCGGAGCCCGCGTAGCGCCGGGTCGCCTTGTCGTAGGTGATCGTGGCCATCGGTTCAGTCCTCTTTCGGTTTCGCGGAAATGCCGTGCCCGAGTTCGCGGGCTTCGAGATGCCGTCGCCGGATCCGGCGCCCCTCGGCGCTGTCCGCCTCGGTCGGCTCGAGTGGGGTGTAGCCGTGCTGTTCCTGCCAGCGGGGAGGTTCCGTGCTGGAAGCGAGGGCCCAGGCCGCCTGCCGCGCGGCACCGACCGCGACGTACTCGGCGACTTCGGGGATGACGACGGGCACGCCGAACACGATCGGCGCGACCGCGCGGACGGCGGCCGACTGCGCGCCGCCACCGATCAGGAGCACGCGGCGGACTTCGAGTCCCTGCTCGCGCAGGGCGTCGAGACCGGCGGCGAGACCGCACAGCATGCCTTCGACGGCGGCGCGGGCGAGGTTCTCGGGCGTCATGTTCGCGCGAGTCAGGCCGAACAGCGTGCCGTTGGCGTCCGGGAGGTTCGGCGTCCGCTCACCGTCGAGGTACGGCAGGAAGGTGAGGCCACCGGAGCCGGGCCCGGCCGTCAGCGCCAGCTTGTCGAACTCCGCGAGTTCGACGCCGAGCATCGCGGACGTGGCCGTGAGCACGCGGGCCGCGTTGAGGGTGCAGGCCAGCGGGAGGAAGCGACCGGTGGCGTCGGCGAATCCCGCGACGATGCCGGAGGGGTCGGCGCTCGCGGTTTCGGAGACGCCGAAGACGGTGCCGCTGGTGCCCAGCGAGACGACGACGTCGCCGGGGACGAGTTCGAGACCGAACGCGGCGGCCATGTTGTCACCGGTTCCGGCCGAGACCAGGATCCCGTCCGGGGTGTGGCCCGCGGCTTCGGCGGGTCCGATGACCTTGGGCAGTTCGGGAGTGCGGCCGCCGAAGGCGTGCGCGAGGAGGTCTTGGCGGTATTCGCCGGTGGCGGGCGAGAAGTAACCGGTGCCGGAAGCGTCGCCGCGATCGGTGACCGGCTCGGCGCCGGAGCCCAGCAACCGCCAGGTCAGCCAGTCGTGCGGGAGCAGAACGCGGGCGACGCGATCGGCCAGCGCCGGCTCGTTCTCCGCCATCCAGCGCAGCTTCGTGACGGTGAAGCTGGCGACCGGCACCGAACCGACGGACTTCGCCCAGCTCTCCGGACCGAGCTCGCCGCTGAGGTCTTCGGCCGCCTTCGCGGACCGGGTGTCGTTCCAAAGCAACGCGGGCCGGACGACCTCGCCCGCCTCGTCGACGGTGACCATGCCGTGCTGCTGACCGCCGATGCCGATGGCGCCGACGCCGTCGAGCAGGCCGTCCGTGGCCTCGCGGAACGCGTCCCACCACGCGGCGGGAGCGACCTCCGTGCCATCGGGGTGCGAAGCGCGGCCGGTACGGACGATCTCGCCCGTGTTCGCGTCGCAGACGACGACCTTCGTCGACTGGGTCGACGAGTCGATTCCGGCGACCAGGTCAGAACTCATATTCCGGCCCTTCCGGTGCGCACTCGACCTGCTCTATGGCGGTTCCCGCGGTCAGCGCCGCCTCGATCTCCTCGGTCGGTGCCTCTTCGTCGGTGATCAGGAGGTCGTAGTCACCGATGTCGCCGTACGCGTAGGTGGCGGTGCGGCCGAACTTGGAGTTGTCGACGACCAGGACGTTGCGGTCGGCGGTGCGCAGCGCGGCCTTCTTGAGCTCGGCGTAGTCCTGGACCGGGTGGAACAGGCGGCCGACCGCGACCGCGGCGACCGAGACGAACGCGATGTCGGCGTGCGTGCGGTCGAGGAACGCAACGACGTCCGGGCCGGCGCACGAGTCGAACTCGTGGTGGTAGCGGCCGCCAGCCAGGACGACCTCGACGCTCTTGGCCGGGCCGAGGATGCGGGCGGCTTCGAGCGAGTTGGTGATGACGGTGAGGTCTTCGACCTGGCCGAGGCGGCGGACGAGCGGGAAGAGCGTCGTCGAGTCGTCGACGAAGACCGTCTGACCGGAGTGGACGTGCGCCGCGGCGGCTTCGCCCAGCGCGTCCTTCGTGGCCTGGTTGAAGGTGTCGCGGAAGCGGGCGGCGGACTCCATGGTCGTCGCGGGGTAGGCCTCGACCTTGCCGCGGAGTTTGCGGAGGAGGCGGCGCTCGGCGAGGTCGTCGAGGTCGCGGTGCATCGTCATCAGGCTGACGCCGAAGCGGGCGGTGAGGTCGTCGATGCGGACCTCGCCGGTGGCGATGACGTGGTCGAGGATCTCCTGGCGTCGTTGCTCGACTGCGGCGTCCGATGGCCTGGTCTTAGACATGGGCGACACCGTTCACGACCCGGACCATCGCGGTCTCGGCGGGGTGGGTGTCGGCGCTCACACCTGCTTCTTACCAGATTATTCGCCCGGAGTTAACACGTAACTCGATAACTCTCGCATTTCTTGCCACCTTCCCCTCCGGCCCACGGACCTGCGTTTAGCCCCCTAATCGCGCTCTGAGGGCACCCGCCCGCAGAGCGCGATTAGGGGGCTAAACGCAGGTCGGGGCTCTGGTCAGGAGGTCAGCGCGCGGACCGACCGGATGGCGTCCGGGACCGCCGCGAGGATGCCGGAAGCCGAGGTGGGAGCGCCGTCGGCGGCGAGGGATCCGGCGAGGGAATGCACGTGCGCGGCCGCGCCGGCCGCCAGCCACGGGTCGAGCCCCGAAGCGAGCAACGCGCCGACCAGACCGGACAGCACGTCCCCCGAACCGGCCGTCGCGAGCCACGACCCCCGCGGCGTGTTCACCAGCGCACGCCCGTCCGGCGCCGCGACCACCGTGCAATGCCCCTTCAAGAGCACGACGGCGTCGTACTTCCGCGCGGCCGAACGCGCCGCCGCGACCCGGTCCGCCCCCGGCGGCGCCCCCATCAGCCGTTCGAACTCCCCCGCGTGCGGGGTCAGCACGAGCGGCGTGTCCGGATCGCGCGCGTCCAGCACGTCGGGCGAACGCGCGATGATCGTCGTCGCGTCGGCGTCCGCGCACACCGGCACGCCGCGGCCGAGCACGAACCGCAGCACGTCCCGCCCCTCGTTCCCCGTGCCGATACCCGGCCCGACGACCCACGCCTGGACCCGGCCCGCGTCGGTCACCGAACCCGTCGCGATGATCTCGGGCCACTGCCCGCGCACCACGTCCGCGGCATGGCCGGCGTACCGCACCAGCCCGGAAGTAGCCCGCACCGCCGCACCGGCCGCGAGCACGGCCGCCCCCGGATACGTCGCCGATCCGGCGGCCACCCCGACCACGCCCTGGCTGTACTTGTCGTCGGCCGGACCGGGCATCGGCCACGCGGCGGCGATGTCCGCCGTATCGAGTCGCTGCAGATCGGGATCGGTTAGCCGCAGTCCGATGTCCACCAGCGAGACCTCGCCGCAGGAAGCGGGTGCGAGGGCGTGCACCGGCTTGAGCGCGCCGAAGGTGACGGTCCGATCCGCCACGACCGCCGGGCCGTCGACGGCGCCTGTGTCCGGGTCCACCCCACTCGGCAGATCGACCGCGAGCACCGGCGAACTCACGTGCTCCAGCAACGCCGCGGCATCCGGCCGCAGCGGCCCGCGCGCCGAAATACCGACGATCCCATCGACGACGAGGTCGGCCCGCCGGATCCACTGTGGACCGTCCTCAAGGGACACGACCTTGCCGCCGGATCGCTTCAGAGCGGCCAAACCCGGGCCGTGCGCGCGTTCGGGCTTCAGCAGGATCGCCGATACGGCCACATTGCGGCGGCGCAGGAACGCACCCGCCCACAAGGCGTCACCGCCGTTGTTGCCCGACCCGACGAGCAGCGTCACGCGCCGGCCGGACACCGAACCTGTGTGCTCGGCCAGCATGTCGGCGGCGTGCACCGCGAGACCGAAAGCCGCGCGCCGCATGAGCTCGCCGTCCGGAGTGACGGCGAGCAACCGGTCCTCCGCCGCGCGAATCCGTTCCGTGGTCCAGATTCCCTGCACGACGCCTCCGGTCTGTTACTCGACGGTGACCGACTTCGCCAGGTTACGCGGCTTGTCGACGTCGTACCCGCGCGTGCGGGCGATCTCGGCGGCCAGCACCTGCAGCGGCACCGTGGAGACCAGCGGCTGCAGCAGCGTCGGCACGGCCGGGATCTCGATCAGTTCGTCGGCGAACGGGCGGACGGTCTCGTCTCCTTCCTCCGCGATCACGATCGTGCGGGCGCCGCGAGCCTGGATCTCGCTGATGTTCGACACCAGCTTCGAGTGCAGCACCGCCCGTCCCTTGGGCGAGGGCATCACCACGACGACGGGCAGGCCTTCTTCGATCAGCGCGATCGGGCCGTGCTTGAGCTCGCCCGCGGCGAAGCCCTCGGCGTGCATGTATGCCAGTTCCTTGAGCTTCAGCGCGCCTTCGAGGGCGACCGGGAAACCGACGTGACGGCCGAGGAACAGCACGGCCTTCGAGTCGGCGATCCGACGGCCGAGATCGCGGACCTGGTCCACAGTGGACAGGACCTTCTGTACCGCGGCGGGCATGGCCTCGAGTTCGGCGAACTCACGGGCGACCTCGTCCGGGTACTTGGTGCCGCGGGCCTGCGCGAGCGCCAGGCCGACCAGGTAGTTGGCCGCGATCTGCGCGAGGAAGGCCTTCGTCGACGCGACACCGATCTCCGGACCGGCGTGCGTGTAGAGGACGGCGTCGGACTCACGCGGGATCTGCGCGCCGTTGGTGTTGCAGACGGCCAGAACGCGGGCCTTCTGCTCGCGCGCGTGGCGGACGGCTTCGAGGGTGTCCGCGGTCTCTCCCGACTGGGAGACGGCGACGACCAGCGTCGCGCGGTCCAGCACCGGGTCGCGGTAGCGGAACTCGCTGGCCAGCTCGACCTCGACCGGCAGGCGGCACCAGTGCTCGATGGCGTACTTGGCGACGAGGCCAGAGTGGTACGCGGAACCACAGGCGACGACGAAGACCTTGTCGACGTCACGCAGGTCCTGGTCGGAGATGCGCTGCTCGTCGAGGATGATCCGGCCGCCGTCGAAGTGGCCGCGCAGCGTGTTCGCCAGCGCCTCCGGCTGCTCCTCGATCTCCTTGAGCATGAAGTACTCGTGGCCGCCCTTTTCCGCGGCCGAGAGGTCCCAGTCGACGGTGAACGGCTTGGCCTGGGCGGCGTCGCCGTGGAAGTCGGCGACCTCGTAACCGTCGCGGGTGATCACGACGAGCTGATCCTGACCGAGCTCGACCGCCTCACGGGTGTGCTCGATGAACGCGGCGACGTCGGAGGCGACGAAGTGCTCGCCCTCGCCGACACCGACGACCAGCGGCGACGAACGACGGGCGGCGACGATGGTGTCCGGCTGGTCGGCGATGCTCACGACCAGGGTGAACGCGCCTTCGAGCCGACGACAGACCGCGGCGACGCTGGCCGGGAAGTCGCCCTTCGTGTCGCCCTCGGTGTACGCGCGGGCGATCAGGTGCGCGGCGGTCTCGGAGTCGGTGTCGCTCGCCATCTCGACGCCTTCGGCCTCGAGCTCGGCGCGCAGGGCGGCGAAGTTCTCGATGATGCCGTTGTGCACGACGGCGACGCGCTGGGAGGCGTCGCGGTGCGGGTGCGAGTTGCGGTCGACCGGGGCGCCGTGGGTGGCCCAGCGGGTGTGACCCATCCCGGCGGTACCGGTGAAGGCGTCCCTGCCGACGGTGTCGAGCTGGGTCTCCAGGTTGGCCAGGCGGCCCGCTTTGCGCTCGACGTTCAGCGCACCGACGCCGTCGAGGACGGCGACGCCCGCCGAGTCATAGCCGCGGTACTCCATCCGGCGAAGCCCGCCGATGACGACGTCCAGAGCCGGGCGGTGTCCGACGTATCCCACGATTCCACACACGGCCACCAGCCTAACGACGGAAATTCGGCCCCTTCGCCCGGGCGCCCGCACCTGCGTTCAGCGGGCTAAACGCGACGCTTAGGCACGCTAAGCAGCGCAGTTAGCCCGCGAAAGGCGAACGCCGGGGCGGCGCGCGGGCCGGACGGGAGCCCGGGCAGTAAGGTCACGAGCATGGCCAGCAAGCCCAAGCAGCTGCTCGCGGAGCTGTCCCACCCAGGTCCGCACGAGGTTCTGCGCGGCAACCTCGCCCTGGTCGGACTGCCCGGCGTCGTGTTCACCCCCCGTTCGGGACTCGGTCTGCCCGCGATCGCGTTCGGGCACGGTTGGTTGCAGCCGACCGGGAGCTACCGGCATCTGCTCCGGCACCTCGCGAGCTGGGGCATCGTCGCGGCGGCCCCGGCCACCCAGCGCGGCCCGCTGCCTTCGCACCGGCTGCTGGCAGGCGATCTGCTCACGACGCTCGACCTGATCACGACCGTCCGCCTCGGACCGGACGGCATCAGCGTCGACCCGGCGAAACTCGGCCTGGCCGGGCATTCGACCGGCGGCGGTTCGGCGGTGCTGGCCGCCGCGCAGGCCGCCGAGAACGACGAGCGACCCGAGATCCGCGCGGTCGCGACCATCACCCCCGCGCAGACGCTGCCGCCGGCGACGGTGTCGGCCCGGTCGGTGACCGCGCCCGGCCTGCACCTCGCGGCGGGCGAAGACCTGGTCGCGCCGCCCGTCGGACATGCCGAGGCGATCGCGGACGCGTGGGGCGGGCCGGTGCAGCTCCGGAAGCTCGGGAAGTCGTCGCACCTCGGTGTCACCGAGGGCAGGCACTGGAGCCAGCTGCTGCTGCACGGGAAGCCGCACCGCGGGACCCAGCAGCTGACGCGGGCGCTGTTCACCGCGTTCTTCCTCACCCACCTGACGGGGACGGCGAAGTACCAGCCCCTGCTGGACGCCGACGTCAAACGCGCCCCCATCGAACTCCAGGACGAACCCGCCGCCTGACCCGCCCGGATCGCGTTTAGCGGGCTAAACGCGATCCGGGGGTGAAGCCGGTCAGTCGACCATCCACGAGTTGTTCGAGAAGTCGTCGTCGTCGAATCCCTTGTCGTCACGGGCGTGACGACCGCGGCGACGCGCGGGCGTGCCAGGCGCTTCGGGCGCCGCGGCGCTGGGAGCGGGCGTCGGCGCCGCGGGCGGGACGTCCACCGTCGCCGGCATTCCGGGCACCCCCGGCGCGACCGGGAGCGGGGGCGGCGGAGGAGGAGGCGCTACCGGCCGCGACGCGTCAGGACGGGCACCGAACTCGGCGAACCGGGCGTCCGGCTTGTCGTCGTCCTCGATGTCGAAGCCGATCGTGTGGCTGCGGTCGGCGGTCGTCTTGCCGGTCAGCCAGCCGCCCGCCTCCTTGCTCCGCTTCCCCAGCTCCTGCATGTGCGCGGCGTACTTGTCGTGGACGGCGGCGTCCTTCTGCATGGTCTCCACCGCCTGGGCCTTGGCGTCGGCGAGATGCCGCTCCCGCAGCCCGCGCTGCTCCAACTGCTCCGTGATGGCGGCGTCCTGCCTGGACATGGCGGCCGCCAGCCGGTCAACAGCGCTCATCGGTCCTCCCTCGTTCCCCGGCTACCGATCATCGCTCGTAACTGATCGAACGGTCGCCACCCTCGTCGTCGAGCGAGCCGCTGATCCGGCCGCCCGCGCCACTGGTCTCGAAAATGCCGCCTTCGACGCGGTACTGACTCGACCCGCGCTGCGTGTCACCCCCGCCACCACCGGCCGCGCCGCCCATGGCGCCCATGCCACCCATCATGCCGCCCATTCCGGCGGGCGAGCTCGCGGCACCGGCGTTCGCGGGCGCCGGGTCCATCCCGCCCGGAGCCATCCCGAGACCGCCCTCGGCCCCGGCCGGCTGCGCGCCGCCTCCGGACTGCATGCCCGCTTCCAGCGAACCGGCTTCGTTCAGCGACCCCGACGAAGCACCTTCGAGGGGGCTGCCGATCGCGCCTTCGAAGCTGCCGCCGCCTCCCGCGGTCGGCACGGTGCCATCGCCGCCGGAACCCGACGCGCCGCCCGCGGCCGCTTCGGCCCCCGCGGACACCGAAGCGGTCCCTTCGGCGCCGACGCCAACCTCGACTCCGCCTGGAGCGCTGAAGCCACTACCGCCGCCGCCACCGGGCGCCATCCCGCCGTCGGCGGGGGCGGGCATGGGACGAACATCTTCGACCTTGCCGGGCTGCGGGTTGCCGGGGTTCCGGTCGTCGAGGCCGTTCTTGATGTCGTCGGTCTCGAGGACGTCGCCGGTCTTGAGTTCCTTCTTCTCACCCTTTTCGTCGAGGGTGTAGGTGGTCGGCTCGCCCTTGCCGTCGTCGACGGTCACCACGGTCGGGCCGTTCGGGCCGTCCGGCTGCTCGGCGGTGATCTTGAGGTTGCCGTCCTGGATGTGGATCTTGCCGTCCGGGCCGGGCCGGTAGACGCCGTCGGGGCCGGGCTCGCCCTCCTTGACCGTGCCCTTCGGCCCGAACTCGCCGTCCTTGCCCTCTTCGCCGGGCTTGCCGTCCTTGCCCTCTTCGCCCTTCGGGTCGTCGAAGTCAAGCTTGTAGTCCTTCTCGTTGCCCTTGCCGTCGTCGACCTTGATGTCCATTTTGCCGTCTTTATCCGGCTCGGTCATCTCGATCTTGTTGTCGCCCTTTTGGACGGTCATGGTGTCCTGACCGTCGATGCCGTCCTTGATCGCCTCACCCGTCGCAGGGTCGATCGGGTACGGCTTGCCGGTCTCGGGGTCCAGCTCGAGCGGCTTGCCGGTGACCGGGTTCATGCCCTCGGCGGGCTTGTCCTCCGGCTTCGGCGCTTCGGGAACCGACGCGGCGGGCGGCGTGCCGGCGCCACCGCCACTCCCGCTTCCGCCGCCAGTACCGCTTCCACCGCCAGTACCGCCGCCGGTGTTCCCGCCGCCGTTGTCGTTGCCCTTGCCCTTGCCGTCGTCGGCGGGCGGCTTCTCGGATCCGGGCGCGGGGAACGGGTTCGTGTAGTCCTCCATGAACCGCGACAGCTCGTGATACTGCGTGTTGATCGTCTCGGTCGCGTTCTTGCAGAGCTTCTTGAAGTTCTCGAAACGCTCACCGAACTCGGTGGCGAACGAGCCCTTCAGCCACTGCTTCGCGGCCCCGATCGCGTAGTCCTTGTTCTCGTCGTTCAGATCGCAATCGTCGTGACGCAGCCGTTCGGCGAGGTTGTTGCCCGGGCACGCGGAGTCGAGCCAGTACGCGACGTCCATGAGCTTTTCTTTGGAATCGACCTTGCCGTTCGCGATCTCGACGACCTGCTTCGCGATGTACAGCGGCGCCGTGGCGACCTTGTCAACTCGGAGCTTCAGCGTTTCGTCGACCTTCAGCTTGAGCGCGCTGTAGATCTTGTCGATGGTCGACGGCACCAGTTTGATGGCGCCGTCCATCTGCGCGATGAGTTCCTTCGCGTCGGGCTGGATTCGCTGCTCGTACTTGACCTTCGCGGCTGTCGCGCCCTCGCCCTTCCAGTCGTGGAAGAGCGTGGTCAGCGCCGCCGTCGCGTCCTTCTGGGTCTGCTCGACGGCCTTCTTCGCGTCGCCGAGATCTTCGACCTCGTCGAACATCTTCTGGAAATTGATCTCACGGTTCTCGTGGAACCGGTCCCAGATGTCGGTCTTGTAGCTGATCTCGTACGACTTCTCCGGCATCTTGTTCCAGACCTGCTCAGCCCAGTCGGAAAAGAAGTCCAGCGCCGGCTTTCCGAGGTCGAGCACCTGGTCGGACTTGGTGGTGGAACCACCCGCGGCCGGCCGGGACATGGAGTCGAGATCCTTGTCGGCCTGTTTCGTGGCGGCCGCCTGCTTCTTGTCCCCGGCGGCGTTCGAGTCGCGTTCGGCGACGGCCTTCTTGTAAGCCTCTTCCCTGTTGACGAACGGGTTCAGCAAAGCGTCTTTGGTGCCCTGCGTGATGTAGGGGTCGTTCAGGATTTCCCGTACCTGGGCGGGCGTCGGTTCACTCATTACTGGGCTCCCGCCTTGTTGGCAGCCGCGGCGTTCGCCTGGTCGGATGAGGTGTAGCGGGTCGACGCGGTGCTGACTCCGCCGGCGAGCTGGGTGAGCTGGCCCGCGTACCCCTTCATCGCGTCGGAAATGGCGAGGATCCCGGTGGCGTAGCCCTTTTGGTAATCCTTGTGGACCCGGCCGAAGTCCGCGGGCTGAACCTGCGTCGGCCCCACCTTCCCCGCCTCGGACGTCGTGTTCTCAGCTGCGCGCTCCAACGACGTCGACGCCGTGAGCATCGCCTCTGAATCGGCTTTGTAGCCCCCGTCCGGCATGACCGGTGCCCCCTTCGTCCCGCTGTATCCGCCTCGTTGTCCTACCTACGACGCACGCCGGCGGCATCAGGTGCCATCGCATATGCACACAGAATGTACCCACCGGTCATCCGGGCCGCAGGGACATTCACACCTTTGCTAACTCAAACGATTTCGGCGCAAGAAGCCTGGTAGACCGCGTTTCCGGGGTTTCGCACCCGCCTCGACCGCCTCGGCGAGCACGGTGGCCGCGCCGCGGATGTCGACCAGGCGATCCAGCTCGTCGAGGTCGATGTCGATGCCGAACTCCACCTCGACCGTCGCCAGGAGCCGGACGCGGCGCCGGGAGTCGACGCCCATCTCGGCGAAGGGTGTGTTCTCGTCGATGGTGTCCGGATCGACGTCGAAGGTCTCGCAGACGAGGGCCTTGATCTCGTCGACGTACTCGCTCCCGTCAGCTGCCATGGGGGGATTCTGTCCCATCCGCGGTCCAGTACCGCGTTCTGGCCGCGGAACGCGCGACCTTGCCGCTGGAGGTCCTCGGCAGTCCGCCGGGTTTGACCAGGAAGAAAGCACGAAGCCGCACGTCGTGCCGCTCGGCGACGGCACGGGTGGCGGCCCGCGCGATCTCGGCTTCGTCGAAGTCCGGGGCCTTCCGAGCGCGCTCGGCGACGACGACGACACCCTCGCCTTCATCACCGTCGACCGAGAACGCGGCGACTCGTTCGGGCGCGAGAAGAGGATGCGCGGCGGCGACCGTCTCCTCGATGTCGTGGGGGCTGTGATTGCGGCCGTCGATGATGATCAGGTCCTTGATCCGGCCGGTCACCGACAGCCTGCCGTCGCGGATCATGCCCAGGTCGCCGGTGCGGAGCCAGCCGCCTTCCCCGTCGAGTTCGGCGCCGAACACCTCGGCGGTCAACTCCGGACGGCGCCAATACCCGGCGGCCACGTTGGGCCCCTTGACCCAGATCTCGCCCATGTCGACTTTAGCGGGCAAAACGCGATCCGGCGGGGGCACGACGCGGACCCGCTGCCCCCTGGGCCAGCCGATCTCGACGATTTCGCGGCCGTCCACCTCGGTCACCACCGGGCCGCCGGAATCGCCGCTGGCGACGTAGACCGTGGCTTCGGCCAGACCGTAGGACGGCCGGAACGCGCCCCTCGGAAAGCCATGGGGTTCATAAGCGGCGAGGAACTCCCGGACGGTCGCCGCCCGGACCGGTTCACTGCCGCTGAGCGCGATCGACACCGTCGAGAGGTCGTACTCGGCGCGCTTCGGCTCGGGCACGGCCTCGGTCACCAGGTCGTACGCGAAGTTCGGGGCCGCGGTGAGCGTGTTCGGATACGACGACATCAGCAGCAGCCAGCGCTCCGGGCGCCGGATGAACTCCAGCGGCGCGATGAACACCGTCCGGCCGCCGCAGTGCATCGTCCCCGCGAGCAACTGCGCCAGCCCCATGTCGTGGAAGAACGGGATCCAGCCGACGCATGTGGTGCGCTCGTCGACGTCGTAGGCGTCGCAGATCTGCCAGCAGGCGGCCGACAACGCCCGATGCGTGATGATCACGCCGGCGGGTGATCGCGTCGTGCCGGAGGTGTACTGCAGGTAGGCGGGGTCTTCGGCGGAGACCGGCGACGGCGGCGACTGGTCGGCCGGATCCAGCGGCAGGGTGTCGACGGCGATGATCTCGCGGGGCGCCGGAACCGCCTCGGCCCTGGCGAACTCGGTCAACCGCTCGACCAAGGACTCCGACGTGAGCCAGATGTCGGCGTCGCAATCGTTGAGGACCCCGACGAGCCGCTCGCGGTGAGCGCGGACGTCCGGTGCGGACAGTGGCACCGCGACAGCCCCGGCGTACAGCGCGCCGAAGAAGGCGACGACGTAAGAGAGGTCTTGCCGCGCCGTGATCGCCACGCGGTCTCCCGGCTGGATCACCTCACGCAGCTTCGCCGCGACAGCGCGGACGTGGACGAGCAGTTCGGCCCAGGTCAGCGTGTCCTCGACGGGCTCGTGCCGGTTCGAGCAGTCGAGGTGCGTGTACGCCGGACGATCGACGTCGGCGCGTTCGAGCAGGCGGCGCACGAGCGGGGTCCGCAACACTTCGTCGGGCACTTCTGGTGACACTGGCACATCCTCCGGCCGCGGCATGGGCATCATACGAACGTGGACGACTTCTTCGTGCTGGACGATCCGGCGGATCGCGCCAAGGCCCTGCGCGACCGCGAGCTCAGCTCGAACCCGGGCGGTGCCGCGGCCGAGACGCCGAACCTCCTGCTGATGGACGGCGCCGGCCACCGGCGGCTCCGCGCGGTCGTCAAGGAGGTCATCGCCCTCGTGGAGCCCCTGCCGGATGCCCTGCTCACAGACCTCCGCGTCACGATTAGCCCGCTAAAGTCGAGTGCGCGGTTCGACCTGGTCGCCGATTTCGCCAGGCCGGTGGCGGCCAGGGTGACGGAGGCGGTGCTGGGCACGGCCGAGCCACTCGGCGAGAAGCTGCTGACGAACCTTTCGGAGACCGCCGCGAATCTGGACGTCTGGGCGGGCGGGCCCGCCGGGGCCGACACCGCCGCGCTCAGGGTCGCGATGTTCTTCCTCAAAGCGACGGCTGTCGAAGGCGGCGGGCTGGCGCTGCTCCGCGAAGCGCACGAAGCAGGCCGGATCACCGAAGACGAGCTGATGATCACGCCGGTGATGCTCGCCCACGCGGCGTACGAGAACTCCATGAACTTCCTCGCCCTCGCCGGTCTCGAACTCCTACGCCGCCCGGACGTCCTCGACGACGTACGCGGCCTGATCCACGAAATCGCCCCGACCCGCTTCGCCGCCCGCCGCGTGACCGCGCCGTTCTCCTTGAAGGGCAAGGACTTCGCGGCCGGGGACAAACTGGCCATCCCGCTGGGCCCCGGCGACGAACTCGCCTTCGGCCTCGGCCGGCACACCTGCCCCGGCTCGCGAGTCGCGGTCGCCGAGGGCGAAGCCGCGCTTCGCGCCCTTGCCGAGATCCTGACTCCCGACCACGTCGCCGAGGAGGTGCGGTACAAGACGCACGCCGTCTTCCACGGCGTCGAGCGGGCCATCGTGGCGCTGCGAACCTGACCGCTCAGGTCGCCAGCCAGTCGGTGTTGGCGAAGTCGTCGTCGTCGCCCCGCGCGGCGGCCGCCCGCCGATGCCGCCCGGCCGGACGCTCCTCCGGCACGGGCGCCGGAGGTGGCGGGGGCTGCGGCGGCGCGGGAACGGCCGGAGCAGGCGGCCGGTACGCGATCGGCGGCTCCTCGGCCGTCCGATACCCGGCGCGGCGCTCGTTCTCGGTCTCGTCCTCCTCGAACCCGAAGTCGCCGTCGTCCTCGACCTTCTCGCTGAGCGTCGACTCGGTCGCCCAGCCACCCGCGGCCGCCGTGCGCCGCTTCTGCTCGCTTCGGGCCGCAAGTGCCGCGCCGGTCTCCTGCTTGAGCTGGTCGCCCGCGGTCCGGCTGTCCTCGATCGCCTTGGTCACCCGGTTGTCGACCAGGTACATCCGGTCGCCGTTCTCGCGCTCCAGCCCGGCCAGCTTGTGCCGGAGTCTGGCGAGATCCTCCTCAGGATTCACTGACCCCTCCCCTAGCGGAAGCCGATGACGCCGTCGTCGTCGAGCGAACCGCTGATCCGGCTGCCCGTCGTCGTCGCGGTGTCGAACAGGCCGCCGTCGACCCGGTATCCGCTGGACGTGCGCTGCTGGTCTTCACCGGCCCCTTGCCCGCCTCCGGCCGCGCCGCCCATCATGCCCATGCCACCCATCATCCCCGCACCGGCCGCGGCCGGATCCTGGGTGCCCCCTCCCGGAGCGGAACCGAGCCCGGACGACGTCGAGGGAGCGGCCGCGCCGCCGCCGGTTCCGGCCGGATCCGACGTGTCACCGAGACCGTTGTCCCCGCCCTCGAACGGGTCGCTCAGCGACTGGGCCGTCGTCGATTCGGAATCGCCGTCCCCTGCCGCCGCCACCGGTTCGGCCTGCTGACCAGGCACGGGTGCTCCGCCGCCGGCCCCACCGGACGTGCCGTCGTGCGAGCGAACAGCCGCCTCTTCGACAGGCTGCGCCGCGGCGTGTCTTCCGGCCGCCTGCGGCGTGGCGTCCGGGCTCGCGTGACGGCCACCCGCGGATTCGTCCTCGCCCAAGGTGTATTTCGACGGCTGTCCCGAACCGTCGTCAACGGTCACCAGCGTCGGCCCGTCGGGACCGTTCGGCCGTTCCGCGGTGATCTTCAGGCCGCCGTCTTCGATATGGATCTTGCCATCGGGGCCCGGAGTCGCCGGTGGACGCGAGGCAGGCTGCTCGGCCCCGTCCCGGTGCGCGGGGCCGCCCGCCGCGTCCGGCGTGGCCTTGCCGTCACCGAAGTCGAGGTCGTAGTCCTTGGCCTGGCCGGTGCCGTCCTGGACGGAGATGCCCATCTTCCCGTCGACACCGGGCTCGGCCATGGAGATCTTGCGGTCGCCCTGTTCGACCGTCACCGTTTCAGGCCGCGCGCCGTCGGTGCCGGTCTTGATCGCCTCACCCGTACGGGGGTCGATCGGATACGGCTCGCCGGTGGCCGGATCGATGTCGAGCGGCTTGTCCGTGACCGGGTTCTTCTCCTGGCCCGGAACTTCGGGCTTTTCCGGTTCCGGGAGTACGGTGTTGCTCGGCGTCATGTGCCCAGCGCCGCCACCAGCACCGGACGACGGGCCACCGCCACCGCTGGCGGGCGGGCCGCCACCGCCCTTTTCGACAGGTTTTTCGACCGGTTTCTCGCCGCCCGTTTCCGGGGTCTTGCCCAGATCCGCGAACGGATTCTCGACCACCTGGCCCAGCGAATCGAAGTACGCCTTCCACGCGCCGTTGATCGCGTCACGCGTGTTCTTGCACACCAGCTGGAAGTTCTCGATGTGCTTGCCGAACCAGCCGACGAAGACCTTTCCGAGCCATTCCACCGCTTGAGGTTTGAGGACCTCGTCGATGGTGCTCTGGTCGATGTCGCCGGCGTCGTCGTTGAACGCGTCCTTGGCTTCGATGCTCAGGAATTTGATGCAGTGGATGATGTCGTTCTGGCTGCACGAACCGTCGGCGATGCGGATGATCCGCTCGATGTCCTGCGCCGTGGCACCGTCGATGTTGTCGGTGTACCACTTCTGCAGCCACTCGACCTTCTCGCGGCAGAACTTGCCCACCGAGGCGTTGGTCCGCAGAAGCCCGTCACCCGCGGCTTTGAACGCCTCGGCGACCAGACCGGTCTTGTCCGAATAGGCCTTCTGGTAGGCCCTTGCCTGCTCGGCCGCGGCGCCTTCCCAGGTGCCGAGCGAATTACCCAGCTTTCCGGAGACGTCCTGCGCCGAACCGGCGATGGCCGTGCTGACCGCGGTCAGCTCATCCGCGCTCGCCTTGAAGAGGTTGAACGGGATGTTGTCCTGCTCGTGGTAAGCCGTTCGCAGGGTCTCGATCGCCACGACAGCGCCACCGGCCTTGGACAGGCTCACGGCGCGGACGTAGAGCGGATGGAAGACCTCGTAGACCTTGAAGCCCGACAGGCCGGGGACCATGATGTCGTTCGAATTGGCGCAGCCCGGGTCGGTCTCGGTGGCGCGTCCGGCGATCTCCTGGGTCTTCGCCGCGTCCCGGTTCAGGCCGTCGCGATCACCCTGTCGCCCCGCGGCCTGGTTCGCGTCGTACTTCTCGTGCGCGGTCTTGTAAGCCGCCTGGACCTCTTCCAGGGAACCGTCATTGAAGTTGAGGTCGCCCTCGGTGATCCAGTCACCGTTCATCGATTTGATGTAGTCCCGGAAGCCGTTCCGCTCGGCTTCGCTGGCGAACCCGCAGCTTTCCGGCGTCTCGTCCTCGATGTAGTCGATGTAGTTGAGGGCGAGCTCGCGTTTGGTGTCGCGATCGATGTTCGGGTCGTTGAGGATCTTCTCCACTTCGGCCCGGCTGGGAATGTCGTGTCCGGTGTCGCCACCGACGTCCGCGAGAGGCATCAGTGCTTCCTCATCTCGGCGGCGTTGGAGTCCTCATTGGACTGGTAGAGGTCCTTGGACGCCGCGAGTTTGCGGCCGAACTCGTCCGAAGCCGCGAGATAGCTGCGCGCGCACTTCGCCAGGCGCTGGATGCTCGCGGAGTACCCGCTGAAGCAATCCCCGTGCGCCGGGCCGAAACTCGCGGCGCTCAGGTTGATCTGCTCGACCGCTCCGATCGGCCCTTCGCAAGCCTGCTTGGGCAGGTCCTGCAGGACCTTGGCTGCCTCGTTCAGCTGCGCTGGATCGACCTTGTGCCCTTGACCGGCCACCGTCACCCTCCCCTAGGTATCCGCACACGGAATGTACCGGGCCGGTAACCCCAGCGCAGCGACTTGGAGAGATCGTGAGAGGGGTTACGAGGCGGAGGAGACGACTCCGGCGAGCCGGTCGGCGGCCGCCTGTGCGGTGTCGTGCGCGGGGGCCTCGACCATGACGCGGACCAGTTGCTCGGTGCCCGACGGGCGCAGCAGGACACGGCCTTCTTCGCCGAGTTCGGCCTCGACGGCGCCGACAGCGTCGCGGACCGCGGCCGAGACGGCGACCGCCGCCTTGTCCGCCACCGGGACGTTCACCAGCACCTGTGGCAGGCGGTTCATGACCGCGGCGAGCTCGGCGAGCGATTTGCCGGTCGACGCCATGCGGCTCATCACACGCAGCGCGGTGAGGAGGCCGTCGCCGGTGGTCGCGTAGGCGGGAAGGACGACGTGGCCCGACTGCTCGCCGCCGAGCGCGAACCCGCTCGCGCGGAGCTCCTCGAGGACGTAGCGGTCGCCGACGGCGGTGGTGACGAGGTTGATGTCGTGCGCGCGCATCGCCAGGTGCAGGCCGAGGTTGCTCATCACGGTGGCGACCAGGGTGTTCTTGGTCAGCTCGCCGGTCTCGGCGAGGGCGAGCGCGAGGACGGCCATGATCTGGTCGCCGTCGACGAGTTCGCCCGAGGCGTCGACCGCGACACAGCGGTCGGCGTCACCGTCGTGCGCGATCCCGAGGTCGGCGCCGTGCTCGACGACGGCGGCACGCAACGCTTCCGGGTGATTCGACCCACAGCGCTCGTTGATGTTCACGCCGTCCGGGTCGGCGTGGATCGCGATGACCTCGGCACCGGCCTTGCGGTACACCTCGGGAGCGGCGAAGGAGGACGCGCCGTTCGCGCAGTCGACGACGACGCGCAGGCCCGCGAGCGGGTGCGGGGTGGCCGACAGCAGGTGCTGGATGTAGCGGTCACCCGCGTCGGGGACGTCCTTCACCCGGCCGACGCCGATGCCGGTCGGGCGGGTGACGGGAGCGGCGAGACCGGCTTCGATCTCGTCCTCGATTCCGTCGGGCAGTTTGTGGCCACCCGCCGCGAAGAGCTTGATGCCGTTGTCGGGCATGGGGTTGTGGGAGGCGGAGATCATCACGCCGAGATCCGCTTCGAGCGCGCCGACCAGGTACGCGACGGCGGGCGTCGGGAGGACGCCGAGACGGAGCACGTCGGCACCCGCGGACGTGAGGCCCGCCACGACGGCGGCCTCGAGCATCTCGCCACTGGCGCGCGGGTCACGGCCGACGACCGCGACCGGGCGGTGCGAACGGTCGTGGGCGGCCAGGACGCGGGCGGCGCTGGCGGCGAGCGAGAGCGCCAGCTCCGGGGTCAGCTCCTCGTTGGCGAGGCCACGTACGCCGTCGGTACCGAATAGACGAGCCATCTGTCGACCTCCTTGAAAAACCACCACGACAACCTAGCCAGTCCCCCTGCCTGCCCACCCGCACCCCCGTCTCGCCTTTAGCGGGCTAAACGCGACGCGCGCGACTTTAGCGGGCTAAACGTGACACGGGTGGGGCGCATGGGGCGGATGTGACTTGTGGGACTGGGGGCGAGCGGGGACCGAGGGACCCCGGAAACACGGAAGCGCCCATCCGAGAGACGGATGGGCGCTTCCGCGGGTTGCGCCAGAGGCGCGATCAGCGCTTGCTGTACTGCGGAGCCTTACGGGCCTTCTTGAGGCCGTACTTCTTCCGCTCCGTGGCGCGAGCGTCACGGGTCAGGAAGCCGGCCTTCTTCAGGGCCGGGCGGTCGTCGGCGTCGACCTCGACGAGCGCACGGGCGATCGCGAGACGGAGCGCGCCGGCCTGGCCCGAGATCCCGCCACCGTGCAGGTTGGCGAAGATGTCGAACGAGTCGGGCTTGTCGACCGTCACCAGCGGCTCACGGATGAGCTGCTGGTGCACCTTGTTCGGGAAGTACTCTTCGAGCGTGCGGCCGTTGAGCTTGAACTCACCGGTACCGGGAACGACGCGCACCCGGACGACGGCTTCCTTGCGACGGCCGACGGTCTGGGCGTTGCCACCGGCGGCACGCGACGGGCGCGGGGCGGCTGGGGTCTCGCTGGTCGCGACGGCGTCGCCGACCGGAGCGGTCTCCGTGGTCGCGACAGCCTCGACGGCCTCGGTCTCGGTGCTGGTCACAGACTGTTCCTCACTCACTGCGCGACCTGCGCGATCTTGGTGATCTCGCGCGCCTGCGGCTGCTGCGCGGCGTGCGGGTGCTCGGCACCGGCGTAGACCTTGAGCTTCTTCGCCTGGGCGCGGCCGAGCTTGTTCTTCGGGAGCATGCCCTTGACGACCTTCTCGAGCAGGTGCTCGGGCTTGGTGTCGAGCAGTTCGCCGAAGGAGCGCTTACGCAGACCACCGGGGTAACCGCTGTGCCGGTACGCGAACTTCTGCTCGCGCTTGTTACCGGTGAGCGCCACCTTCTCGGCGTTGACGATGATGACGAAGTCACCGGTGTCCACGTGCGGGGCGTAGGTCGGCTTGTGCTTGCCGCGCAGCAGCGTGGCGACCTCGGTCGCGAGCCGGCCGAGCACGACATCCTCGGCGTCGATCACGTGCCAGGCACGAGTGACGTCGCCGGGCTTGGGGCTGTACGTGGGCAAGGGTCTACCTCGTCGTCAACATTGCGTGTGGGTTCTGTGCGGGCCTAGCGCTTACGCGCCGCAGCGCACAACGACATATGAAGATACCCCCACGCCCGACCCTACTGCGAAGCGGGGGTCGGTCCGGGGTCCCATACTAGGACCGGCGCCCGGCGGGCGCCCCGCAACTGTACCTCGCCGGTGTGGCGGAACCGCCCACGGCATCGTCCTTCGCGGGAGAGGATGAGACGATCCGGACGCGCACCGCGCGCGGGGACTCGATCAGGGGAACGGCGATGAACAAACGTCCAACGACCATCTTGTGCGTGCTGAGCGCCGTGCTGGCGCTCACGACCGCCTGCGGCCAGGGGCGGGCGGGCACCGCCGTGCCGAAGGGTGACGACGCGGCGTCCTACGTCGGCACGAAGTTCGAGACGGCGATGAACAAGCTCCAGGACACCATCGGCCAGCAGCGCGACGTCACCAGCGAGTCGGGCGCCTACTTCCGGTTCGACGAGAAGTACATCCGCAGCACGATCTCCTCGGCCCGCACCGGTTCGCCGGAAGGCCGGGTCAGCCGTCAGCGCTCGCAGAAGAACCCGGACGACAGCATCGACTGGTACACGCCCGCCGACGGGACCGTCGAGTACGTGTACCTCGGCCCCGTCTACAAGAGCCTCGCCCCGACACCGTGGGTCTCGATGCCGAAGTCGGAGGCCGGGCTGGCGATCCCGTGCGCCTGGGTCGGGATCATCACCGCCTGCAAGATGGCCGACGCGATCGCCGTGTCCTACAACGCGGACAAGAAGATCGTGAAGGGCGCCAAAAGCCTTCCGGAGAACCGGATCGAGCTGACCGCCGACATCCCGTTCGGGAAGTTCATGGAACGGCGGGTGGAGATCCTGCCGCCGTCGATCAGCGGGGCGGTCACGGCCGAGATGAAGAAGGCGCCGGTACGCACCACCGTCTCCCTCAACTCGGACGGGACGCTGAACCAGATCGTCATGGACGCCAAGATCGAGGGCGGCGGGCACAAGATCGAGCTGCGCTACGACTTCCGCTTTACCGGCAAGGCGAGTGCGCAGGACCTGCCACGGCTGCCCGACGCCTCGCAGATCACCGTGCTGCCGGACAAGGCGGCCAAGGACGACTTCAACCGCCGCTTCAGCGAGTTGAAGGGCGTCTGAGGCATGGCCCCCTTCCGTCCCGACGCCGTGAAGTTCCCGAAGTCCCGAGGTGACCACCGATGAGCCAGCCCCCCGAACAGCAGCCGCAGCAGTGGTGGCAGCCGCCCGCGAATCCCGCGAACCAGCAGCAGGGCTGGCAGCAGGAAGGCCAGGCCACCGGACCGCATGCCGGGCAGTGGCAGCAGAACGACCCGAACGCGGCGACCACTGGTTCCTACACGGGACAGTGGCAGCAGCAGCCCGGCGTCACCGGCTCCTTTTCCGGGCCATGGCAGCAAAGCGGTGCCCCCGCGCCGGGGACGGCGTGGCAGCAACCGCAGCAGCAGCCCGCGCCGCAGCAGCAGGATTGGCAGGCACAGCAACAGGTTCCGGGCACGCCCCCGCAGGGACAGTACGGCGGAGGGTTCCAGCCCGCGCAGTCTTCTCAGTACGGCGGGCTCGGCGCTTTCGGGGCAGAGCCGGCGAAGAAGCCCAAGGCTTCCAAGAAGACCTTGCTGATCGGCGGGATCGCGGCGGCCGTCGTGATCGCGGGTGGCGTCGGCGCTTGGCTGCTCGGCGCGTTCGCGGGTGACACGCTCGACCAGAAGTCGGTCCAGGACGGTGTCGTCCGGGTGCTCAACGAGCACTACGGGGAGCCGGACGTGAAGAACGTGTCCTGTCCTTCCGGCCAGCCGGTGGAGAACGGCACCACGTTCGACTGCTCGATCGATCTTTCGGGGCAGCAGAAGAAAGTCACCGTCCGGGTGCTGAACACCACCCCGGAATTCGAGGTCGGCTCGCCGCACTGATCCCGCTGCCGGACAAGAAAAGCCGCGACGGTCCCCGTCGCGGCTTTTCCTTTGACACGAACGAAACGGCGGGCTCGGCATCCGAAGATGCCTGCCCGCCGTTGCTCGTTCGGAGCCGGAAGACTCAGAACAGGCCGGTGACGCCCTGTTCCGTGGCCTGGTAACCGTCGGCCAGCTGCGGCAGCACGCCGGCGACCTGCGCGAGCAGCTGCTTGAGCTCCTCGAACTTGTTGTCCCACTCGGTCTGCGCGGCGATGTACGCGGTCTGCGCGTCACCCTGCCAGGTGTTGACCAGCGGAGCGAGGTCGCTCTTCAGCTGTCCGAAGAGGGACTCCAGCTCGCCGCCGGTGTTCTTGCAGTCGTCGGCCGCCGCGTGGATCGTGGCGTAATCGACCTTCATCTCGCCCATGAATTCCTCCAGTGATTAAGAAAAGTCTTGGATTTTTGCGGGGTGGAGCCAGATCAGCCGAGGACGCCGAAGCCCTTGTTGACCGAGTTGATGAGTTCCTGCTGCTGCTGCTCGGAAGCGTTGTACTTCGAGCCGGCCTGCTCGAGCAGGTCACCGATGTTCTGGAGGGCCTGGTTGAGCCCACGGCCCGCCTCGTCGAAGCGCTTCATCACGTTGTTGAACGCGATCGAGGCGTCGCCGGTCCAGCCGGCGCGGGTGGCCTCGATGTTGTCGCGAAGCTTGCTCAGGTTCTGGTCCATCGAAACGCGAACCTCGGTCACCCGCTTCTCAGCCTGGGTGAACTGCTCGACATTCCCCTGAAAACCGCCAGCCATGGGAGCTACCCCCTTCGTTCGTGGTTATCCGTACTTGGTGAAGTTCGTTCGGTACGGACCTACGACGGAGACACTGCCACGTCTGGTTCCCTCTTGTCGCTCGTTGGTTTCAAGTAGTTGCTTGCGTTAACGCTCCCGGCGGGAACCGGACGCGGGAACTCGGCGCGCACGCTGCGTTTCGCGCGGGGAAAATGGCCTTCACCATGCGATTTAGCGAATGCACACAGGCCGTTCAATCGCCACGGCTCATGATTCGCGACTGCGAAAAGTCCTCGTCGTCGTCACCCACACGTGGCCGTCTGGGCGCCGGTTCTGGCCGAAGGGGAACCAAGTCCGCCGCCGAGGGCAAAGCGGGGACCGGAAGACCGGCGCCCACACGGAACCGTTTCGCCGCGTTCCGGACGACGGCGGGAGTCGGCGCGGTCTCGCCGCCCGCGAGCCGTCCCTTGCCGAATTGCTTCGCCAGTTCGGCGTTCTCACCCCGGCGGCGTTCGTAGCGCGCCTTGGCCATGCGGGCGACCTGCCGCGCATAAGTGACCGCGTCGCGCCCTGTACGCGCGAAGTGTTCGGCGGCGGTCTCGGGTTCGGGTGGCATGTGCCTCCCCCTTCAGTTGATGACCACCATCGTCTTGACGACCTGCTCGCAGGCCGCGCTCACGCGTTGTTCGAGTGGCGAGCCGGTGCCGTACTGGCACCCGATGTGGACGCGAGTCTTTCCCTGCACGACGACGTACCAGTCGACGCGCGCGCTCGGCTTGGTCTCGCGGTAGTAGATGACGGTCTTCCCGGCGTACTGCGCGGCGCCGTTGAAGCCGCTGTACTTGTCCGGCTCTCGCCGCGCCAGCGCGGCGAGTTCGTCGACGAGCTTCTGTCTGTCGGCCGTCGCGTCGTAGTCCATCACGTTCTCCTGGGCGACCACGAGGTCGTCGCCCGTGAGGGATTCGCTGGGGTGGATCACCACCTGACGCTTGGCGACACGGTCGTCGGTCTGTGTCCAGTCCGGCGGCGCGATGAAGCGGTAGTCGTACTGGGCGAGCGTGCGGCCCTCCGGCTCGGCCTCCCCGCTGTTGACCGCGAAGAGGATGCCTCCGACGACCGCCGCGACGGCCACCACGGCCCCGGCGATGATCCAGGGCAGCTTCTTGTTCTTCCCGCCGCCCTCGGTGGCCTTGGGCTCCCGGGCGGGCTCACCCGGCCGCCACGGCGGCGGGGGTGCCGCTATCCCCTGCTGTCCCATCGGAGGCGACGGCGGCCCCTGCCGCGTCGCGTTTAGCGGGCTAAACGCGCTCTGCGGGGGTGGGCCGGGCGGGAACGGGGGCCGCGGGGCGTCGGGACGCCGGTCGGTGGGGACGGGCGCGGGGCCGCCCCCGGCACGGGAGACCGCGGAGCCCGCGAGCGAACCCGTCCGGTCCGGGTCGATCAGCACCGCACGCAGGGCACCGCGGGCGACCACGGTCTCCGGCTGGTCCAGGGTCGTCGGTACGACACCGGTCCGCTCGTGCACCAGCCGGGACACCATCGGGATCCGGCTCGACCCGCCGACGAGGAAGATCGCCGTCAGCTGCTTCGGCCGCAGCCCGGAATCGCCGATCGCGGCCACGGTCAGCTCGACCGCGCGGCCGAGCGGGCCCGCGATGAGCCGCTCGAGGTCTTCCCGGGTCACGTGGGCGTCGGCGAACGGCGGTGGCATGGGGACGTCGGTGTACGCGTGCCGGGAAAGCGTCTCCTTCGCGCCGCGCACGTCCTGCCGCAGGACGCGCCGCCGCCGTCTGTCCGTGAGCTCGCGGCCCTCGACGAGCTTCCGCCATTCCGGCGGATCGGCCGACGACACCAGCGAACCCACGTGCTCCAGGAGCGCCTGATCGACATCCGCTCCCCCGAAGCTCGGGTCACCCCGGGTGGCCAGCACCTGGAACCCGGCGCGTTTAGCGGGCAAACTGCGATCCGCAGGGCTGCCGGGCATGCGCTGCACCACGGAGACGTCGACGGTGCCACCGCCGAGGTCGAGTACCGCCAGCGCGTCGCCGGGACGGCCGCTGAACTCGACGGTGCGCTCGGAATTGAGGTCGGCAGGGGCGAACGTCGCCGCGTGATAGACCGCCGCGGCGACCGGCTCCGGCACGAGCGCGACCTGACGCGCGAGCCCGCCCGCCGCCTGCCGGAGCAGCCGGGTGCGGGTCGCGCCCCAATCGGCGGGATGGGTCAGGACGAGCAGCTCGACCTCGGCGTCGCCGGCGAGCCGGCGCGCCTCGGTCACCGCGCGCTTCAGCACGGCGTGGACGACGTCGGTCACGCGCAGGACGTTGTCGCCCAGCAGCAGGTCGCCTTCGTCGATCCGGCGCTTCGGATTCGGCTCGTAGCGCGACGGATCCACCGCCGCCTGCCGCTCCGCCTCCTGGCCGACGAACAGCGTCCCGTCCGGCGCGGCGTAGACCGCCGACGACATCAAGGGCTGCCCGTCCACCACGACGACCTGCGGCTCGCGACCGTTGATCGAAGCGACTACGCAGGTGCTCGATGTCCCGAAGTCCACCGCTACCCGCACTGTCACAAGCCACTCCCGCAGATCGTCGTCGTCACCCCACGCCCGGCCCTTGCCTCACCTGGTTCCGCGGGAGGTCAGTCCGGCTGGATCCACGAGACCTGCATGAGCTGCTTGCCGTGCTTCCGGGTCACGAGGTTGCCTCGGCCAGGCGGCATCTGGCTCGGCTTCACGTTGGCGACCAGGTTGCCCTCGTCCCGCGAGCCGTTCATGACCATACCGGGCGCCGCGATCTCCCTGAGCTTGCCGAGGATCGGGTCGAACATCGCCCGGCTCGCGCCACCACTGCGGCGCACGACGACGATGTGCAGACCGACGTCCTTCGCCTGCGCGAGGAATTCGGCGAGCGGCTTCAGCGGGTTACTCGTCTGCGTTGCGACCAGGTCGTAGTCGTCGACGATGACGAACAGCTCGGGACCGGTCCACCAGGACCGGGTCTTGAGCTGTTCCTGCGTGACGTCCGGACCGGGGAGGCGCCGGGTCATCGACCCGTGCACGTCCTTGACCATGCTCTCCAGCTGCGCGGCGGACACCGCGTAGCCGAGCAGCTGGTCCCCGCCGATGAAGCCGAGCATCGTGCGCCGGTAGTCGACGAGGATGATGACCGCTTCCTGCGTCGTGTACCGCTCGGTGATGCCCCTGGTGATCTGGCGCAGCAGGTTCGTCTTGCCCGACTCGCCGTCCGCGAACGCGTAGAAGTGCGAATCGGCCGCGAAGTCGAGGTAGATCGGCTGGAGGTCTTCCTCGTTGACGCCGATCGGCACCAGCTTCGTGTTGCGCTTGGTGTCGATGCTGAGGACCTCGTCGTAGGTGACCATCTCGGGCAGCAGGCGGACCTGCGGCGCCGGGCGGCCCTTCCACGCGGCCTTGATCTTCGCGACCGCGTCGGCGACGCCGGCGGCGACGTCGTCCGGGTTGCTCGATCCGTCGATACGCGGAAGACCGGTCAGCAGGTGGAGCTTGTCCCTGGTGAGACCACGGCCGGGGCGTCCTGCCGGGACGTTCACCGCGACCCGGCGGTCGATGTCCGACTCGCTCGGGTCACCGAGGCGGAGCTCGAACCGGGTACCGATCATGTCCTTGATCGCCGGGCGGATGTCCGCCCACCGGTTCGCCGCGATGATGACGTGCACACCGTAGGAAAGACCCTGGGTGGCGAGCTTGGTGATCGAGGTCTCCAGCTCGTCGAAGTCGTCCCGCAGCGCCTTCCAGTTGTCGACGATCAGGAAGGCGTCACCGAAGGCGTCTTCCTCGGGCTTGATCTCGCCCCGCCGTTTGCGGTTGCGGAACTCGTTCATCGAGTCGATGCCCATCGCACCGAACCGGCCTTCCCGCTCGGTGAGCAGGGTGGTCAGCTCGGCCACGATCCGGCGGGCCTTGTCCGGCTCGCGCCGGGCGACGGCCACGCCACCGACGTGCGGCAGGCCCTGGAGACCGGCCAACGTACCGCCACCGAGGTCGAGCGCGTAGAACTGCGCTTCCTCGGGGGTGTGGGTCAGCGCCATCGACATGATCAGCGTCCGGAGCATGGTCGACTTGCCCGACTGCGGACCGCCGACGATCACACCGTGCCCGGCGCCACCGGAGAAGTCGGCCCACAGCAGGTCACGACGCTGCTCGTACGGGCGGTCGACGATACCCATCGGCACCTGGAGCCGTCCGTTGCCGAAGAACCCGACCGGGGAAAGACCGCGGTCGTCGGTGGGGTTCAGGTTCGGCAGCAGGGTGTCGAGCGAGTTCGGCTCCTTGAGCGGCGGCAGCCAGACCTCGTGCGCGGGCGGGCCCTGGCCGATCAGCCGGGACACGATCACGTCGAGCTCACTGGGCTCGACGGCCTCCTCCGACTTGGCCTCTTCCACCGGCGCGGCCTCGATCTGCTGCGGCTCCGGTTCCTTCGGCAGTTCGACGAAGTCCGGGACGAACAGCTGCGGGCGCTTGTCCGCGCGGACCACGGTCGCGACCGGGCCGGCGGCCTTGATGCCCGCGGGCCGGTACGGACCCGAGACGTACGAGGCCTTGAACCGCACCAGCGTCGAGGTGTCGTACTTGAGGTAACCGCCACCGGGCACGGACGGCAGCTCGAACGCGTCGGGCACGCCGATCGCGGCACGGGATTCCGCGGCGGAGAAGGTCTTCAGACCGATGCGGTAGGAAAGGTGCGAGTCGAGACCGCGCAGCTTGCCCTCTTCCAGCCGCTGCGACGCGAGGAGCATGTGCATCTGCAGCGACCGGCCCAGACGGCCGATGGCGACGAACAGATCGATGAAGTCCGGCTTGGCGGCCAGCAGCTCGGAGAACTCGTCACAGACGATGAAGAGCGCGGGCAGCGGGTCGAGGTCGGCGCCGTTCTCGCGGGCCTTCTCGTACTCCCAGACGTTCTTGAAGTTACCGCCGTTCTTCAGCGCCTCCTGGCGCCTGTTCATCTCGCCCGCCAGCGCGTCCTTCATCCGGTCGACCAGCGTGACCTCGTCCGCGAGGTTGGTGATGACCGCGGAGACGTGCGGGGCGGCGTCCAGGCCGAGGAACGTCGCACCACCCTTGAAGTCGACGAGGACGAAGTTCAGCGTGCTCGACGAGTGCGTGGCGAGCATGCCCAGTACCAGGGTGCGGAGGAACTCCGACTTACCGGAACCGGTCGCCCCGATGCACAGGCCGTGCGGGCCCATGCCCTCCATCGCGGCTTCCTTGATGTCCAGCTCGACCGGCTGGCCGTACTCGCCGACGCCGAACGGGACGCGGTAGCGGTCTCGCACCGGACGCGGCCGCCAGGCCTGCTGGACGTCGAAGGTCATCGGGTCGCCGGGGATGCCCAGCAGCTCCAGAAGACCGGGGTTGGACAGCAGCGGCTCTTCCTCGGCGGCGTCCTGCGCGGCGGTGCCGACGCGGTACGGGGCGAGGAGCCGGGCCAGCGCTTCGGCCTCGACCACGCTGAGCGTGTCCGGACGGCCGAACCATTCGACGCCGCCGGCGCTGCGCGCGCCGAGGCGGTCTTCCTCGACGACCAGCCGCAGACCACGACGGGCCGCGAGGTTGCCGATGGAGTCGGAAAGGTCGATCAGGGTGACGCCGACCAGACCCTCTTCGAGGATGATCTGCTCCTCGCGGGTGACCTCGGCGTCGTCGACGATGATGACGACGTGCGGCTGGTCCGGGGCGGGCGTCGCGTTGCGGGAGAACCGCTGGCGGTCACGGAGTTCCTCGTCGAGCCACTGCTCGATCTGCGCGAGGGAGCCCGCCATCATCCGCAGCTGGCCGATACCGTCGGCGAGCGCCGGGTGCTGGGCGTGCGGCAGCCACTTCGCCCACTCCCATTCCTCCTTGGCACGGCCCGCCGTGGCGACCGCGATGAGGACGTCGTCGGGGCTGTGGAAGGTGACCAGCTGGGCCAGCATCGCGCGGGTGAGGCCGCGGGTCAGACCGCGGTCGCCCTGCATACTGACCGCGGCGAACCCGCGGAGGGTGATCTGGGTCGGCAGGTCCGGGACGATCGAGTGCGCGCGGACGAACCGGCGCAGGGCGAGCGTGGCGATCGGCTCCAGCTCGTCGACCGGGCCGGTCTGCGGCGGCACCAGCCGCGTCGCGAGGCGGTGCGAGCTGCGGCCGACGCGGAGGTGGAGGAAGTCCTGGTCGTTCTGGCGGCGTTCCCACATGCGGCGGCTCGCGGCCAGCGACCACATGGTCTGCGGGTCGGGGTGGACCCATTCGAGAGCGGCGCGCTGGTCGACCATGGCCTCGCGGGCCCTGTCGCGCATCTGGCCGAGGTAGCGCAGGTAGTCCTTGCGGTCCTCGTCCATCTCGGCCTTTTTGGCGCCGCCGCCCTTGCCCGCGCCGCCGGCCATCATGCCGACGGTGCTGAGCACCATCATGCCGCCCATCATCATCATCATGGGATTACGTCCACCGGTGGTGAACATGAAGATCATCATCCCGATGGAGGCGACGATCATCACCGCGGGAAGCAGCTTCATGACGATGTTGCCCGGGATGGTGCGCGGCACCTCAGGCGGCGGTTCGAGATGCACCTCGCCGCCCGGCGGCCGCGGCGCCGCCAGACGCGGTGACTTCTTGAACTGCAGCGTGCTCATCGAAGGACCCCTCTTCAAACTCGACGATGGCGGCCACCGTTGGTGCGCGTACTGGTGCGCGAGACAACCTATCGAACGTGGCCGGTGAAATCCGGACAACGCCGAGAACGGCCCCGGCCGGGGCCGTACGCATGTCGGGAGTGTAGGGCTCCGGCTCCGCCGACGTGCGTTTAGCGGCCTAACTGCGATCCGGCGGCCCAGAGGCCCGACGTGCGTTTAGCCCCCTAATCGCGATCTGGCGGTCGGGGCCCGCTCAAGCGCCAGGGCTCCGGCGCGTCACGATTAGCCCGCTAAAGTCGACGCGCCGGCAGCTGATCTGAGGGGCTCGGAGGTCGCCTCTCCTACTTTTGCCGGTCTTTTTCCGACAGTCGATGATGTGGGCACCCGGGTTCGGTATAGGTTCCCCCGGGAGCAGACTCTCAGGGCAGGGGGAAGGCAGTGGCAACGGGCACGACGGTATTCAGCAGGGTGACGGTGGTCGCGCCACGCACCCGGATCGACGTGGCTTTGCCGGCTGACGTCGCGGTGGCGGACCTGCTGCCCATGCTGTTGGAGATGGCGAAGGAGGCGACGCCGGACGGCGGCGCCCGCCACGGCGGCTGGGCGCTGGCGAAGCTGGGCGACGCACCGCTAGACCCGAGCCGGACCCTCGCGTCCCTCGGTGTGGTCGACGGCGAGCTGCTGCAGCTGCGCAAGCGCAACGAGAACCCGCCGCCTCCGCTCTACGACGACGTCGTCGACGCGATCGCGGAGTCGTCTCCGGACAGCTTCCGTCCGTGGACCAAGGAGACGGCACGCCGCTTCGGGCACATCGCGGGCGGCCTCGCGCTGTTCTTCGCGGCCCTCGCGCTCTTCACCAGTGGCTCTTTTTACGGCGGCAACGCGCTCGCCGCCGCGATCGCCGGCGGTGTCGGCGCGATCGCGTGCGTCGCGATCGGCGCGACGCTGGCCAAGGCCTACCAGGCCGAGGCGACCGGCGTCCTGATCGCCGCCGCGGGCGGTCTGCCGCTGGCGTTCGTCAGCGGGTTCTACATCGTGCCGGGGCTGTCCCTGTGGGCGAACCTGCTGCTCGCGAGCGCTCTCGTGATCATCGTGGCGGCGGTCTGCATCCTCGTCATCGGGCACGGGATCACCACCTTCATCGCGGCCGCGACGACGGCCACGATCTCGGCGCTGACCTTCCTGGCCGCGACGCTCATCGACACCCCGATCGCCGGGATCGCCGCCGGCGCCACCGCGTTCTCGCTGGCCTGCATCTCGATCCTGCCGCGCGCGACGATCAAGCTCGCCGCCCTTCCGACGCCGCACGTTCCCGGCAGCGCCGAAGAGCTCAAGGAAGACTCGGGCTTCCCGGACTACCGCGCCATCGAACGCCGCACGGCGGTCGCCCACGAGTACATGACCGGCCTGCTGACAGGCTGCGGCGCGGCCACGGCGCTGTTCGCGATCATCGCTTCGACTTCGCCGACGGTCTTCGGCCCGATCCTCGGCGTGATCGCCACGCTGGTCCTGCTCCTCAGGGCGCGGGCGTACGCGAACGGCGCGCAGGCCATCGCCCTGCTGACCACCGGCATGGTGTCCGGCGCGGGCATCCTGCTCGGCTGGATGTGGTCGGCGAGCCCGCTGAACCGCGTTCTGTTCGTGTTCGGCGCGCTGCTGCTCATCGGCGCCGGCGCGCTCGTGGTCGGCGTGATCTTCCCGAACCAGCGCTTCTCGCCGCCGCTGCGGCGGACGGTGGAGATCTTCGAGGCCGTCTTCATCGCGACGGTGCTCCCGCTGGCGCTCGGCGTCATGGATCTCTACACGACGCTGCGCCACCTCAACTTCAAGTGACGAACCGATCGGATGATGTTCTGATGGCCGTAGCGCGGAAGTCCAGGGGGACGCGCGTCCGCCACCTCGGCCTCGCCGGACGTACCGGAACGGTGCTGCTGGCGGCCGGAATCGGTGTTCTCTCGCCGGCGTCGGTGGCTCTACCCGCGTGGGCGCAGCAAAGCAGTACCGCGCCGGACGCCGGCGGCTACTACGCGACCCCACCCCGGGTGGACCCGTCCAAGAAGCCGAACGACTCGGGGAAGCCGGACAAGACCTACGAGAAGAAGACCGAGTGCGTCCAGCGCAGCAAGCTCGGCGGCGACCAGGTCGACATCAAGAACCGGCCCTGGGGCCAGGAGTACCTGCAAATCGAAAAGGTCCACCAGCTGATGCGCGGCGCCGAGAAGTCGGTCGGCGGCGGCATCAAGGTCGCCGTGATCGACACCGGTGTCTCCGCGCACCCGTACTTCGGGGGCCGTGTCGAATCGGGTGGCGACTACGTCGCGACGCCCGGCGGAGGCAAGGCACCCGGGCTCGAGGACTGTGACGGCCACGGCACCGAGGTGGCGGGCATCATCGCCGCGAACCCGCCCGACCCGAGCATCGGCTTCCGCGGGGTCGCGCCGGACGCCACGATCCTGTCGATCCGCCAGTCCAGCCAGAACTACGAGGAAGCGGAGAAGAAGGCCGAGCCGCCACCCGCGTCCAATTCTGCTCCGCCGCCTTCGTCGAACAATCCGGGTTCTGAGCTTCCGCCGTCCTCGCAGGGAAACGGCGCGGTCGGTGGTGCGGCGGAGGGAACATCCCCAGGGCAAGACAGGGGCGGGCGGCAGCAGGAACAGGGCAAGACCGCGGGGACGCTGGAGACGCTCGCGCAGGCCGTGGTCCGAGCCGTGGTCCAAGGCGCCAAGGTGATCAACATGTCGGTCGACAACTGTCGCCCGGCCAGTGGCGGCATCACCCCGAAAGAGCAGCAGCTGCAAGCAGCCGTGAACTACGCTGTCGAGCAGGACGTGGTCGTCGTGGCGGCGGCGGGCAACGTCGGCGACAAATGCCCGCAGAACGATCAACCGGACCCCAGGACCCCCAAGACGATCGTCACACCGCCGTGGTTCGCCGACGACGTGCTGTCGGTCGCGGCGATCGACGACACCGGGAGCGTCGCGGAATTCAGCGTCCACGGGCCGTGGGTCAGCGTCGCCGCGCCGGGCACCAAGATCATCTCTCTGGACCCGGCGGAGGGCTCCAGCAGCCTGGCCAACCTGACCATCGAAGGCAACGGGCAGCCCGGTGAGATCCAGGGGACCAGCTTCGCCGCCCCGTACGTCGCAGGTGTGGCCGCACTTGTGCGCCAGAAGTTCCCAGAGCTGAATGCCCGCGAAGTGATGACCCGGATCAAGGAGACGGCTCAGCATCCCGCGGCGCCGGGCGGACGGGACAACTTCGTCGGCTTCGGCGTCATCGACCCGATCGCGGCGCTGACGGCGATCGTGCCGTCGGAGGCGGACAAGGCCAAGCCGGTCCAGCTGCCCGCGAACCTGCCGCCGGCGAACGACCGCGACCCGGCCCCGATGATCGTCGCGCTCGCCGGAACCGGCGGGGGCCTGGTGGCGCTGCTCGTCACGCTGTTCGTCGTGCACTCGGTCCGCCGCAACCGGCCGACCGCCTCACCGGGCCGCAAGACCCCGTAGGACCTGCGTTTCGCGGGCTAAGTGCGATCTGACGCGGACTCGCCTCCGAGCTGCCCAGATCGCACTTAGCCCGCGAAAGTCGCTCTGCCTGGGGTGCCTACGTGGCGGGCTTGGGCTTCGCCGGCTTCTCGTCCTCACCGATCACGGGCGGGACGACCTGGCCGGGCTCACCGACCACATCGGACGGCTTCGAGGCGGGCCGCGTCTTGGACTGGTGAGCCGTCTGGCCTCCGCCCATGCCGCCCATCCCCATCATCGGCGCCATCCCCATCGGCATCATCGCCGATCCGGCCCCGGCGACCCCCTGCCCATGAACCGGAGCGGCCTGAACGGGCGCGACCTCCGGGACCAGTGCCTGCCCCTGCTCGATCAGCGGCTCCTGTGACCCGGTCTGCCTGCCGTCGGCCGCGGACGGCGACGTCGACTGCTCTTCAGCCGCCGCGCCGGAATCCACCTCAGCGGAAGCCTTCTCAGGCACCGGCGCACCCTGCGCCTCGGAATCGTCGTGAAGCTTGAATTCGTCCTGCGGGTACCGGTGCGCGATCGAAATGCTCCGCGAGCCGACGTCAGGATCGTCGACGCCGTCGCAAAACCGCACGAAGCCTTCGAGGACATTGCGTGCGGCTTCGTAGAGCGCCTTGGCCGACTCCTGCGCCTCCTCCAGCTGGGTCCGCGCCCGCCGGACGCCGCCGACCGGCAGCATCGCGGTCTCGGAGGTCAGTTCCGCCGTGTCGATCAGGACCTCGACGAGGTCGGTCAGGATGCGGCGGATCGACAGCACCAGTTCGTCGAGCGAGCTCGCCAGCGTGGTGAGGGCGTCTTCGACGTCGGAGCCTGCGGCGTTGATGTCCACGATGTACGCGACGAAGGCGTCAGCGTCCTTGCCGGACCAACCGGCGTCGAGACGTCCGAGGTCCTCCGACAGTTCTTTCGAGACGTTGCCTGCGGTCTTCGCCGCTTTCCGGAGCAGGTCCGCCTCGTTCTTCAAGTCCTCCCAGCGCCCGGCCAGCGGGGTCAGGTAGGCCTCGACCGGATCGATCAGCCCCAGATGCCCGGACAGCTCCGAGACGAAGGCGAGATGCGGTGCCGCGGCCTCGATCAGCTCCTCGCCGCCCGACCCCGTCGCGTTCAGCGGGCTAAACGCGATCGGGGGCGCCTCGGGAGCGGCAGGGCGTGCGGCCGCCATCGGGTGCGGGATGGAATCCGTCGGGTTCTCCGATTCGGCGATCATGCGGTTCAGAGCTCCACTGCGCGCTTGATCGTCTGCGCGGCCTCGTCGTCGTGCCCGGCGTGCCGCGTGGTCACCGTGTGCAGGGCCTCGGACGCCGACCTCAGTGCGGCCGCGCCTTCCACCAGCTGACGCCGGATGGCCTCGGTCGCACGCCCGTAGGACGCGCCAAGGCCCAGTTCCTCGCCCAGCGTGCCGTGTGACTCGACGGTGACACCCGCACCCGTCACCTCCACGGCCGCCAGGTCGAGCTCTCCGGCGGCCGCGTCCACCCTTTTCGCGTAGTCACCGACGACATCGCCGTCGATCTTCAGGCCGGCCACTGCACCCTCCACTCACCCGATTCCGCTCGGGCGTTGAGACGCTCGCGCCGTCCGGGGGGTTCCCGTGATCAGTTACCCGCCGGAGCCTGCTGCGACTGCGTGGCGACCGAACCGGCCCTGTCGTCGATCGGCACCGTGTCGAACGTCCTGAGCACGTCCTGCGTGTTCAGCGAAGCGCCGGTGGGCAGGATTCTGACGATGGACTCGGGCGCGGGCACCCGCTTGTTGAGCCCGATCGAATCCGCCGTGACGGCGTCGGGGACGCCGTACCGGATCCCGCGATCGGAGATCAGCTGGATCGGCCCCTTGTCGAAGGTCTCCTTGCCGGTCGCCGACTGGACGACCGCCGCGAAACCCGGCTCCATGTAGAAGCTGTTGATCGGCGCGCCGACCGGGCCGGGGGTACCGATCTTGACGCCGGGGGCGGACCCGTCGGCGTTCCTGCCCTTGGGCAGCTTGTCGTCGACGAACACGGCCGTGTGCGGGTCCCGCGAAGCGCCCTCACCGGTGATGGACCAGCTCAGGCAGGAGACCCGGGAACCCTGGGTCGCGTTGAGTACCGTCGGCACGGTCTGGGGGTACGCGTCGAGCTCGACGACCTGGGAAACCCGCGTGAGGTTGCGGATCGCGCCGAGCGGCACGGACTTGACCGAGGTGCTCCCGTCGTTCTTCCCGGTCTGCACGATGTCCGCGACGGCGGGCGAGATGGCCTGGATACCGTCCCTCGTGATGAGGTAGAAGTCCTTCCGCCCTTCGGCCTGCTCCGTGGAGAACACGCCGCCGACCCTCATGCCTTCGATTTCGTAGTTCGGGTTCTCACCCGTGCCAGGAACGTCCGGGAGCTTCAGCTCCGGCACCTCGGGGATCGCGTCCAACAGGCCCTGCGAGATACCACGGGGCTGATTGGGCAGCTTCAGCGCGGAACGGACGGCGTCGGCGTCAGGCTTGATCTCGGCCTTGACGGCGTTCGCGTTCCGGAGGTTCGGGTCGGGCTTCTGCCGGTAGATCAGGTACTCCCGGCCGTTGGCGCCCTTGGCCAGCAAGGCTTCGTTCTGCCCGAGTTCACGGCTTCCGAGTTGCTTCACACCCGCGTAGACGGTCGTCTCCGTCTTCGTGAGGTCCGGCTGGGGCACCGACGGGTCGTACATGACCTCGTCGCACACACCCCAGTCCGGGGAGACCCGCTGGGTTTCCGTCGGCATCAGCTGCGGGCCGTTCGGAATACCCATGAGCTGGCCGCGGGGGATGTTCTTCAGCTGTTCGTCCGAGACGACTGTGGGGTTCTTCACTTCGGAGGCCTGCGCGGGCCCGGAAGGCTTGGCGCCCGCCTGCTGCGCCCCCTGCTTCGACTGCGCGATGATCAGCAGCCGCGCGGAGGCGAGGTTGAAGGTCGGAATCAGTTTCTTCGGGTTCCCGGCCACGACGTAGACCGTTCCGGACTGCTCGCCGATGACGATGTTGCCCGCTTCGGGTACGGACGGCTTCGGGCTCAGCAGGCCCCAGATGACGAAGACCAGGACGCCCAGCGCGGCCAGCACGACACCCACGATGGTGGCCCGCGTGTGCGTGCGCATCGGGTCGTGGAGCATGACGGCGTCGCGACGGACCAGCGCGGATTGCATCCGTCGCAGAACGAACTGATAAGCCTGAACTTGAGACTTAGTAGTCGGTGTTGATGGCATTCTCGACCTACAGTCCTCCCCGTCGCGGTACGGTTCCGCAGGATAGCCGTACGGGGACCGTCTGGTGTGGGGTTTCTACCAACTCCAGCTAGTGTCAAGTTCCTCGGGACCGGCTTTCCGGGTACGCAGCAAGCACGAGGGGAAGAGAAAGCGCGGATGTCCGTCACCACTCCTCCACGTCCGCCCGGCCCTCCGGGGTCGCAACCTCCTGGTCGTCCGCCGGGGCCGCCGCCAAGGCCCGGCAGACCGGGTGGTCCGGGCGGCCCGGCCGGAGGCCCGGGAGGTCCCGGTGTTCCTCGCGGTCCCGGGGGCCCAGGTGGCCCTGGAGGGCCTGGCGGGCCTGGAGGGCCTGGCGGGCCTGGAGGGCCTGGCGGGCCTGGCGGACCGCAGGGTCCTGGCGGCCCCGGTGGTCCAGGAGGGCCCAAGGGCCCCGGCGGACCTGGTGGTCCTGGAGGTCCCGGTGGGCCAGGTGGGCCAGGTGGCCCGGGCGGTCCTCCGTCCGGCGGCCCCGGCCCGCAGTCCGGTCCTCCGCCCGCTCCGGCGGTACGGATCGCCGCGCCCGCTCGACGCCGGACCGGCGGGATCAACCTCGGCCCGCTGCCCGTGGCGAACCTGGTCGTGCTCGAACTCGGGCTCGCGATCGGCCTGGTCCTGCTCGCGATCGACATGAAGCTCAAGTACGTCGCGATCGGCGTGCTCGCGTTCGCGATCGTCATCGCGTTCCTGCGCTGGGGCGGCCGCTGGTTCACCCAATGGGCTGGACTCACCATGCGGTACACGTTCCGTTCGCACGATCGGGTGGCGAATCCGCTTCCGCCGAGCAGCATCGAGTCGCTCGCGGCCGAAGAGGACGCGGTCACCGGTCCCGACGACGCCCGCGTGAACCTGCTTCGCCTCGCCGTTCCCGATCTCGTCGTCGCGCACGGCGTGGACCACGAACGCCAGCAGGTCGGCATCGCGTGGAACGACGGGACGTGGACCGCCGTCCTGCTCGTCGAGCCCGCGCCCGCGCTGATCACCCAGGCGGGTGGCGCACCGAGCCTGCCGCTGTCCGCGCTCGCGCCGTGCCTCGAAGACCGCGGTGTGGTCCTCGACTCGATCCAGATGATCTGGCACTGCTACCCGGGCAGCGCCGCGCTTCCGTCGGACTCGCCTGCCCTCAGCTCCTACATGGAGGTGCTCGGCCCGCTTCCCGCGGCGGCGCGGCGGACGACGTGGGTCGCCATCAGGCTCGACCCGCGCCGGTGCCCCGCCGCCATCCGCGAACGTGGCGGCGGCGTCGTGGGTGCGCATCGCGCCCTGATCGGCGCGCTCTCGCGGGTGCGCAACGCCTTGGAATCGCAGGGTGTGCCGACGCGGCCGCTCGACCCGGACGAGCTGCTGCGGTCCAGCATTTCGGCTGCGGAACTCACCGCGGTCGCCGGTTCACAGGGGAAGGTCGGTCTGCAGGAACGCTGGACCGGCGTCACCGCTGCCGGTATCGGACACGCGAGCTACGCCATCACCAGCTGGCCGAAGGGCAAGATCAGCGGCAGCTTGAACGCGCTGACCAGTGTCCGCGCGCTGTCGGCGACGGTGGCGATGTCGATCTCGCCGTCCGCGGACGAAGGCAAGATCGGCCTGCGGGGAATCGTTCGCCTGAGCGCGCGGAACCCGCGGGAACTGGACGCGGCCGACCAGCGGCTGCAGGGCATCTCGGACCGGCTGGGTGTGACGCTGACGCCGCTGCGCGGTCTGCAGATCTCCGGGTTCTCCGCGACTTTGCCGATCGGAGGCACGGCATGAGCACCCGCATGCGCGACGCAGGCCAGAGCGCCGGTGTCGCCCCGGAATTCACCGTCGACCCGGCGATGCTGGACGCGATCAGCCCTTCGGGTGATCGCGGCGGGATCGTCCTCGGCTCCGGGCTCAAGGGCGAGCCGCTGACGATCTCCGCGCTGCGCTCGACTCCGACCCGGATCGTGCTCGTCGGTGGTCTCTACCTGGCTCGCCAGGTGGCGCTGCGGGCGATGGCGGTCGGGGCGTGGGTCGTCGTGGCGACCGGGCGACCGGCCGCGTGGCAGGTGCTCCCCCAGGCCGCGGGGAACCAGCCCAACGGCAGGCCTTCGCCGCTGGTGCAGATCCGGCGGCTGTCGCCGGTGGACCTTCCGCGGCCCTCCGAGGACGCGCCGCTGCTCGTGGTGACCGATGGTGGCCCGACGCCGCAGGACCTGTTCCCGCCGCGGTCGCCGTGGCAGACGACGATCTACGTGCTGCCGTACCTGCACCCGCAGGCCGGGGCGACCGCGAACGCGGCCGACCTGGTGCTGATGCAGCGGCTCCCGCCAGGACAGGCCGAGCTGGCCGCCCGGATCTGGCGGCTCCCGCCCCAGATGATGAAGCAGCTCACGACGTTGAAGGACGACCAGGTCGTCGCTCTGGGCCGAAACCTCTGGCGCCCTCTTCGCCTGGTCACCACGGCGAAAGAGCAGCAGATCCTGGGCCCTGTGCGCCGCGGCGACTAACCCGCCCGCGTCGACTTTAGCGGGCTAATCGTGCTCTGCGGGGGCACTGTCCTTTTCGGACGGTGCCCCCGTTTTGCGTCCGCCCGCGTCACGGTTAGGCCGCTAAACGCGATCCGGGGCGTGGGGCGTGTCCGTCAAGGGGTGATCGTGCCGGCTGTGGATAGGCAGAGGGTTGTGGATAAAGCACCCTCGAATAGACGGTCACAGCCATGGGTTGTCGGTCATGTCGATCACTGTGTCGCCATGACCAAACCCTTCGATTCATCTCATCTTCCCGACGTCTTCCGCGGCTCGGAGGCGCGCAAGGCGGGCCTCATCACGGCCAGCCAGCTACGCGGCTCGAGCGTCCGGCGGTTGTTCCAGGACGTCTACACCCACGCAGATGTCGAGGTCACGCATGAGTTGCGCTGCCGAGGAGCCGCGTTGCTGGCGCCTCCCGAAGCGGTGCTGACCGGGCGATCTGCCGCGACAGTTCAAGGCGTCGAACTGGCCAAACCCAACGATCCGGTCGAGATGGTCGTACCGGAGAAATACCGCTTCGGCCCGATAGTCGGCATCAAGGTCCGGCGTACCGAGGTCAAACCCGAAGAATCGAGGCCGTGGAACGGCATTCGCATCGCGCGGAAAAGCCGGATCGCGCTGGATCTGCTGCTTCGGCTTTCTCCCCGCAAATCCGGCTGGGTGCGACGGCTACGTATCGGCGTGCCGGATCTCGATCAGTTCATGAGAGCCGAGAGCCTGACCGATCTGCATCTCAACAGGGAGTTCTACGGCCGCCGCAACAGGGGAATCCGCTTGGCCAGACATGCTTTACGACTGTCCGATCCTCGCGCGGAGTCACCTCCGGAATCGGAGCTCCGCATCGTGCTGGCCGCCGGCGGCATTACGGCGACACCTCAACTCGAGGTCATCGCCCGAACCGGTCATTTCCTCGCCCGCCTCGACCTGGGGGACGAGAAGTTCAAGGTCGCCGTCGAATACGACGGCCGATGGCACAACACAGCGAAACAACGAGCCCACGATCGCAAACGCCGAAGACGCGTGGAGGCCGAAGGCTGGCGTTTCGTCATCGTCACCGCGGAAGACCTGGCGAACGACTTCAAAGGCATCGTCGAGGCCGTCTGGCGGGCCCGCCGCCGCGGCGCGTTTAGCCCGCTAACCGCGCCGCGGCCGGGTCAGGAGGGAGTGCGCATGGCGCGCGTTTGATCGGCACGCGAGGCGAGGTCGGCGTCCGGCGGGTAGTCGACCGCCATCAACGTCAGGCCGTGCGCGGGAGCCACGGCGCTGTCGCGCGTCCGGCTCTCCAGGACGTCACCGGGCCAGTCCAGCGGACGGCGGCCGTCACCGACCAAGAGCAGCGCCCCCACCAGACTGCGCACCATCGAATGACAGAACGCGTCTGCGGAGACCGCGACCTCGACCGCGTGCGGTCCGGTTCGCCGCCATTCGAGCCGCTGCAGCTCGCGGATGGTCGTCCCGCCCTCACGCTGCTTGCAGAAGGCCGCAAAGTCCTGAAGCCCTATGAGAGCCGCCGACGCCTCGTTCATCGCTTCGATCGAGAGCGGACGGCCCCAGGCCAGAGTGTCGTGACGTCGCAACGGATCCACGCCCCACGGCGCGTCCGAAACGCGGTATAGGTAATGCCGCCGCACGGCCGAGAACCGCGCGTCGAACCCAGGCGCCGCGACCCGGGCATCCAGCACCCGCACGTCGCCCGGCAGATACCGATTCCAGCGGTGACGCATCCGCCCCAGCTCAGGAATGCCCTGCTCGTCCACCTCCAGGCGACCGGATCGCGTTTTGCCCCCTAAAGGCGACACGTCGACGTGGACCACCTGGCCGGCCGCGTGCACACCGGCATCGGTGCGGCCGGCAACGACGACGGACTTCGGGACCGAGGCTCCTGGAGGCTGCTTCGCGAGCGCCTCTTCAAGGACTCCTTGCACCGTCCGCCGCCCGGGCTGCCGCGCCCAGCCCGAGAAATCGGTGCCGTCGTAGGCGATGTCCAGACGCAGACGAACGAGCCCGCCCTCCGCGGTGGGAGTGGCGGGCTCGTCCGGGGTGTTCGGTGCCGTCAGGACGTCAGTCCTTCTTGCTGTCCGCGTCCGCGGCGGGGGCCTCAGCGGCCTCGTCGGCGGTGGGAGCCTCGGTGGCCTCCGGAACCTCGGTGGCGGCCGTGTCGGCAGCCTCAGTGGCCTCGGTGGTCTCCTCGGCGGCCGGGGCGGAAGCCTTCGGCTCGTCCTTGGCGAACTTCGTCTTGCGCGCGGCCTCGGCCTCGGCGGTGACGGTCTTCTCGGCCACCAGCTCGATGACGGCCATGGGGGCGTTGTCGCCCTTGCGCGCCATCGTCTTGGTGATCCGGGTGTAGCCACCCGGACGCTCCGCGAAGAACGGACCGATCTCGGCGATCAGCTTGTGCACGACGTCCTTGTCGCGCACGATGCGCTGGATCTGACGACGGTTGTGCAGGTCGCCCCGCTTCGCCTTCGTGATCAGCTTCTCGGCCAGCGGGCGCACCCGCCGGGCCTTCGCCTCGGTCGTCGTGATCTTGCCGTGCTCGAACAGCTGGGTGGCCAGGTTGGCCAGGATCAGCCGTTCGTGCGCGGGCGACCCGCCGAGACGGGGTCCCTTTGTGGGGGTGGGCATCGGTTCTCCTCGTTCAGCTCACAGCTGGAGGCCGGGGCTCCCCCACCCCTACCGGTGAGGGAGCCGAAGCTGGCCTTACAGCTGCTCCGTCTCTGCGTAGTCCTGGCCATCGTCGTGGCCGTTGTCCGAAATTCCGTCCGTGATGCTGTCGACGCCCTCGGACCAGCCTTCACCGTCGTAGCTGGCCGCGGCCGCGGTGGGGTCGAACCCGGGCGGGCTGTCCTTCAGCGCGAGGCCGAGACCGACGAGCTTGAGCTTGACCTCGTCGATCGACTTCGCACCGAAGTTGCGGATGTCCAGCAGGTCGGCCTCGCTGCGCGAGACCAGTTCGCCGACGGTGTGGATGCCCTCGCGCTTGAGGCAGTTGTACGACCGGACGGTGAGGTCCAGGTCCTCGATCGGCATCGCGTAGGCGGCGATGGTGTCCGCCTCCTGCGGCGACGGGCCGATCTCGATGCCTTCGGCGTCGACGTTCAGCTCGCGCGCGAGACCGAACAGCTCCACCAGCGTCTTACCGGCCGACGCGACAGCGTCCCGCGGCGTGATCGACGGCTTCGTCTCCACGTCCAGGATCAGCTTGTCGAAGTCGGTGCGCTGCTCGACACGGGTCGCCTCGACCTTGTAGGTCACCTTCAGCACCGGGGAGTAGATGGAGTCGACCGGGATCCGGCCGATCTCCGCGCCCGCCTGCTTGTTCTGCAGGGCCGGAACGTAACCGCGGCCGCGCTCGACGACGAGCTCGATCTCGAGCTTGCCCTTGCCGTTCAGCGACGCGATGTGCAGATCCGGGTTGTGCACGGTGACACCGGCCGGGGGCACGATGTCGGCGGCGGTGACCTCACCGGGGCCCTGCTTGCGCAGGTACATGGTGACCGGCTCGTCCTCTTCCGAGGAGACCACGAGCTCCTTGAGGTTCAGGATGATGTCGGTGACGTCTTCCTTCACCCCGGGAACGGTGGTGAACTCGTGCAGCACGCCGTCGATGCGGATGCTCGTCACGGCCGCGCCAGGAATGGACGACAGCAGCGTGCGCCGCAGCGAGTTGCCGAGCGTGTAGCCGAAGCCGGGCTCCAGCGGTTCGATGGTGAACCGGGAGCGGGTCTCGTTGACCGTCTCTTCGCCGAGAGCCGGTCGCTGGGAAATCAGCATCTTTCCTAATTCCTTTCCAAACGGCGCCCGCCATATGACACCGAAAGGGATGGCGAAGCGGCGGCGCACTCCGGGCGCCGCCGCCCGTGCCCACATCGGGCCGGGGAAACCCCGGCCCGATGGTGGATCACTTCGAGTAGAGCTCGACGATCAGCTGTTCCTGGACCGGAACATCGATCTGAGCGCGCTCCGGGAGCTGGTGGACCAGCACACGGAGGTTGGACGGAACGACCTGGAGCCACGCGGGAACGGGACGCTCGCCGAAAGACTCCTTGGCCGCGACGAAGGGCAGCATCGCGAACGACTTCGGCCGCACGTCGATGATGTCCCACTTCGTGACCTGGTAGGACGGGACGTTGACCTTGACGCCGTTGACCAGGAAGTGGCCGTGGCTCACCAGCTGACGCGCCTGACGGCGGGTGCGGGCGATGCCGGCGCGGTAGATCACGTTGTCCAGCCGGGACTCGAGGATCTGCAGCAGGTTTTCACCGGTCTTACCCGGACGCCGGACGGCTTCCTTGTAGTACCGGACGAACTGACGCTCGAGAACGCCGTAGGTGTAGCGAGCCTTCTGCTTCTCCTGCGACTGCAGGAGGTACTCGGACTCCTTGATGCGCCCGCGGCCGTGCTGGCCCGGCGGGTAGGGGCGACGCTCGAAAGCCTGGTCGCCGCCGATGAGGTCAACCTTGAGGCGACGCGAAATACGCGTCGCGGGGCCGGTGTAACGAGCCATTTCTTCTTACTCCTCCCCGTTCCTCAGACCCGGCGCCGCTTGGGCGGGCGGCAGCCGTTGTGAGGCTGCGGGGTCACGTCCTGGATGGTGCCGACCTCGAGGCCGGCCGCCTGCAGCGAGCGGATCGCCGTCTCGCGGCCCGAACCCGGGCCCTTCACGAAAACGTCGACCTTCTTCATGCCGTGCTCGGCAGCCTTGCGGGCGGCGTTCTCGGCGGCCATCTGCGCGGCGAACGGGGTGGACTTACGCGAGCCCTTGAAGCCCACGTGACCACTCGACGCCCACGCGATCACGGCACCGGTCGGGTCCGTGATCGAGACGATGGTGTTGTTGAAGGTGCTCTTGATGTGCGCGTGACCGTGCGCGACATTCTTCTTTTCCTTACGGCGGACCTTCTTGGCCCCCGCCGCAGTACGAGACTTCGGTGGCATGTTTTGAGGGTTCTCCTGTTAGCGCGCGTTCTCTTGGTGAGCGGCGACCGCTTCGGCCTGTCCGCGCCGGATGATCGAACCGGCGTCGGTGTACAGGTTGCGGAGCGCCATCGGGCGGGCGTAGAGCGCCTTGGGCGAGACACAAGCCGAGCCACGACGGCGGACGCCGCCCATCTGCACGACCTTCTTGCCCTGGACGCTCACTTCTTGCCAGCCTTCTTCTTGCCGGCGACCGTCTTCTTCGGACCCTTACGGGTGCGGGCGTTCGTCTTGGTGCGCTGACCACGGACGGGAAGTCCGCGGCGCCAGCGAAGGCCCTCGTAGCACCCGATCTCGATCTTCCGACGGATGTCGGCGTTCACCTCGCGGCGAAGGTCACCCTCGACCTTGAAGTTCTCCTCGATGTAGACCCGCAGCTTGGCGAGGTCGTCATCGCTCAGATCCTTGACGCGAGTGTCCGCGTTGAGCTCGGCAGCCGCGATGAGCTGCTTCGAGCGGGTACGGCCGATGCCGTAGATGTAGGTCAGCGCGATCTCCAACCGCTTTTCGCGGGGGAGGTCTACGCCAGCGAGTCGTGCCATTGGCGTTGATGCTCCTTCATAGAATTCATCTTCAGGTCTGCTCCCCGTCCGGTCCCGGGACCGACTCGCCTGTCGTGCCCTCGGCTTGCGCTTCGGGTGTCCCGGCCCCGGCCTGAAGTCCGGGGGTGAACCGGGCCGTTCGCACGGCCCGGCAGGTGCGGGGAGATTGTGTAGCCGTCAATCCACTCTGTACGAGTGCGAGTGATCAGCCCTGCCGCTGCTTGTGCCGCAGGTTTTCGCAGATCACCATGATCCGGCCGTGACGGCGGATCACCTTGCACTTGTCGCAGATCTTCTTGACGCTCGGCTGGACCTTCACGTCTCCTGCTCTCCTGCTTGTGCTAACTCGTCGTGATCACTTGTAGCGGTAGACGATGCGACCACGTGACAAGTCGTAGGGCGAGAGCTCCACGACAACTCTGTCCTCGGGCAGGATGCGGATGTAGTGCTGCCGCATCTTGCCGCTGATGTGTGCAAGGACCTTGTGGCCGTTCTCCAACTCGACGCGGAACATCGCGTTGGGGAGCGGCTCGACTACGCGGCCTTCGACCTCGATGGCCCCGTCTTTCTTGCCCATGTCCTCCGCATTTCCTGTCGCTACACTGTGTGATCAGTCAAAGCTTGAGTGCTTGGCTGGGTGGTGCATCGGCACACTCCTGCCCGGGTCCAATGTCCGTTCGCGAGAATTCACGAGCGCGCAGGATCCGGGCGCGATGAGTACACCGACTTGACAGTGTACGCAACCCGTGTCGCGAGCCCCAAACGGGGGTGACTGTGTTAGGTGACCCCTTGAGCCCGCCTGATGCGGCCTTCCCCATCGTACGCCCTCGCCGACCTGCGTTTAGCGGGCTAAACGCGATCCGGCGGGTCCGTGACCTGCGGCATTCGGCGGGCGAGGTGCACCGATGGTGCCAGCGCGCGGACGCCTCGGCGGAAGGCCCGGGCGCTCCGCCGACCAGTGGACGCACTTGCGTTTAGCGGCCTAACTGCGATCCGGGGGCGTACTTGCGTTTAGCGGGCTAAACGCGATCTGGAGGGTGAAGGGCGAGGTCAGGCGTCTTCGGGGGCGGTCAGCACCCACGGGCCGTCGTCGGTGATCGCGACGGTGTGCTCCCAGTGCGAGGCCCGCGAGCCGTCTGCGGTCACGACGGTCCAGCCGTCCTCGAGCTCGACGGTCTCCCCGCCACCACCGGTCAGCATGGGTTCGATCGCGAGCGCCATGCCGGTCTTGAGCCGCGGCCCCTTGCCCGGTTTGCCCAGGTTCGGCAGGAACGGGTCCATATGCATCTGGCGCCCGATGCCGTGGCCGCCGTACTCGACGATCATCCCGTACTCGACGCCGTCTTCCCGGCCGGCCTTCTCGGCCGCGGTCTGCACCGCGTGCGAGATGTCCGTGAGCCTTCCACCGGACGACACCGCGGCGATCCCTGCCCACATCGCCGCCTCGGTGGCGGCCGAGAGCGCGAGATCCGCCTTCGACACCTCGCCGATCGCGAGAGTGACCGCGGAGTCGCCGTGCCAGCCGTCGAGGATGGCGCCGCAATCCACCGAAATGATGTCGCCGTCGTTCAAGACCTGGGTCTTCGACGGGATGCCGTGCACGATCTGCTCGTTCACCGAAGCGCAGATCGACGCCGGGAAGCCGTGGTACCCCTTGAACGAGGGCACCGCACCCGCGTCACGGATCGTCTGCTCGGCGAGTTCGTCGAGATCGGCCGTGGTCACCCCCGGCTTGGCTAGCTCACGCACCGCGGTGAGGGTGCGCCAGACGACCAGGCCGGCGGCCCGCATCGCCTGAAGCTCGCCCGGGGTCTTGATTTCGATCATGCGCCCACGACGAAGCCATTGCAGTACACGCAGTCCTCCGAGATTCACGTGCGGTCGCGCAGCGCTTCCAGTACGCGGGCGGAGATCTCGTCGACCGAGCCGACGCCGTCGACCCTGACCAGGATGTCCGAGTAGTACTCGAGCAGCGGAGCGGTCTCGGACACGTAGATCTGCTGACGGCGGCGGATGACCTCTTCGGTGTCGTCCGAACGGCCGCGGGACAGCAGCCGATCGACGACGACGTCTTCCGAGACCTGGAGCTGGATGACCGCGTTGAGCTTGGCGTCGACCTCGCCGAGGATCTCACCGAGGACGTCGGCCTGCTTCGTGTTCCGGGGGAACCCGTCGAGCAGGAAACCGACCTTGGCGTCGGGTTCGGCGAGGCGCTCGCGCACCATCTCGTTCGTGACCGAGTCGGGCACGAGTTCGCCGGAATCCAGGTAGCGCTTGGCTTCCTGGCCCAGCGGCGTCTGCTCGCCCACGTGGGCGCGGAACAGATCGCCGGTCGAGATGTGCGGGATCCGGAGCTTCTCCGACAGTGCTACCGCCTGAGTACCTTTGCCCGCGCCAGGAGGGCCAACGAGAACCAGGCGCGTCACTTCAAGAACCCTTCGTAGTTACGTTGCATCAGCTGGCTTTCGATCTGCTTCACGGTGTCGAGACCGACACCGACCATGATCAGCACAGCCGTGCCGCCGAACGGGAAGTTCTGGTTGTTCCCGCTGCCGGTGACGGACAGGAAGAAGTTCGGAAGGATCGCGATGATGCCCAGGTACAGCGAGCCCGGCAGGGTGATCCGGCCGAGGACGTAGCTGAGGTACTCCGCGGTGGGTCGGCCCGGGCGGATACCCGGGATGAAGCCACCGAACTTCTTCATTTCTTCCGCACGCTCGTCCACGTTGAACGTGATCGTGATGTAGAAGTACGTGAAGAAGATGATCAACGCGAAGTACAGCAGGACGTGCGCCCAGCTGGACTGGTTGACGATGTAGTTCTGGATGAAGACCTGCCAGCCCGCGTTGCTGTTGGCGTCGCCGACGAGGCGGCTGATCAGGTCCGGCAGGTAGAGCAGCGACGAGGCGAAGATGACCGGGATGACACCGGCCTGGTTCACCTTGATCGGCAGGTAGGTCGAGGTCCCGCCGTACATGCGGCGGCCGATCATGCGCTTGGCGTACTGCACCGGGATCCGGCGCTGGCCCTGCTCGACGAAGATGACACTGGCGATGATCACCAGGCCGAACACACAGATCAGGGTGAAGACCACCGGGCCGGCGCTGCTGAGGATGTTGCCACCCTCGATCGGAATGCGGGCCGCGATGTTCAGGAAGATGAGGACGGACATGCCGTTGCCGACGCCGCGCTCGGTGATCAGCTCACCCAGCCACATCATGACGGCGGTACCGGCGGTCATCGTGATGACGATGATGGCCAGCGTGTAGACGCTGTTGTCCGGGATGATCGCGGTGTCGCACTGCGGGAAGAGCTGCTTGCGGTCGGCGAGTGCCACCACACCGGTCGCCTGCAGGATCGCGAGGGCGATCGTCAGGTACCGGGTGTACTGGGTCAGCTTGCCCTGGCCGGCTTGGCCTTCTTTCTTCAGTTCCTCGAACCGCGGGATGACCACGGTGAGGAGCTGGACGATGATGCTCGCCGTGATGTACGGCATGATGCCGGTCGAGAACAGCGACAGCTGCAGCAGCGCACCGCCACTGAACAGGTTCAGCAGCTGATAGACGCCCTCCTGCGACCCGGTCTCCGTGCATTGCTGCACGGCGGAATACGAGATGCCCGGGGCCGGGATGGTGGCACCGATTCGGTAGACCGCGACGATGGCTAGCGTGAACAGGATCTTCTTACGTAGATCCGGCGTCGCTAGAGCCGAGCGGAAGGCGCTGAGCACGCGGGGAACCTCCTCGGCGTCGTCGGCTGTCTTACCGACGATCGGCTTGGCCGGCCTGGGGCCGGCGGGAACACACAGCTTTCTGGCACAAGCCAGGAACGCTTCGGGGCACACTCGTCCCGAAGCGCGTCGCCGACTCTAACAGCTTCACGGGGCGTGTCCGCAGTGCGTGTGGGTTTTCCGGACGAAGGTTGGTCCGCGGGGTTGATCGACTGCCGCTTCTCGCTCCGCAACCTTGACAGATCGCCTTGCCGTCCCTCACTTTTCCGGCCGCCGGATCGCACTTAGCCCGCTGAACGCACCGTGATCAGGAGCCCGAAGTGGCGAGGGCGCCCGCCATGCCGAGGAGCACGACGCCGGTGCCGCGATCGACGTTGCGAGTCGCCCGGCGGGACAGCTGGAGCGACTTCACGAGCGCGCCCGCACCGACGTAGGTCGCGCCCGCCACGAACTCGGCGAGCAGGTAGACGGCGCCGAGAATCGCGATCTGGGCAGGAAAGGAGCCGTGAGCTGCGTCGATGAACTGGGGTACGAACGCCGTGAAGATGAGGATCGCCTTCGGATTCGTGATCGCGACGACGAATTCCTTCCTCGCGATCCGGAGCGCGGGTACGGATTCAGTGCCTCGCGGCGCTTGGACCAGCGCGGTGCCGCCGGCACGGAACGTCGACCACAGCAGGCGCCCGCCAATCCAGACCAGGTAGGCGACGCCGGCCCATTTGATCACTGTGAGTGCAAGCTCCGAAGCCGCGAGGAGCTGTCCAAGTCCGGCGGCGACGGCCGTGATCAGCACCGTGAATGCGGCCAATCGGCCTAACAGTCCGGCGAGCCCTTTCCAGGCCCCCTGTGTCATGCCGTGGTGCATGCCGAGCAGATTGTTCGCCCCTGGCGTAAAAGCCACGAGGACCGCCGCTCCGAAAAAGACCACCGCCCAAGTCATCGGTCACCTCCTCCCTCACCGTATCGGCGACCGCGAGCGCGTTTTGCGGGCTAATCGCGCTCTTTCCCGCCGGGGTCCGGCGGCGGCGCGAAGGCTGAATAGTCCGGAGGCTCCGGTGGGAGCACCGTCATGGAGATGCCGTCCTTCGGTGTGGGCATTTCCGTGAGAGCCGAGTCGCCACTCATCGGGACGTCTTCGTCCTGGACGCGGTGGCTCATGACCGCCGCACTCACTGCGGCGACGACCGCGGCGAAGAGGGCCCACATACCCGCTTCGAGTGTCAGGGTCACCTTGACGTCTTCTCCCAGCTGGCGCCCGCCGCTCAGCGTGGCGATGCTGCTGACGACGCCGGCGAGGAACACTGCCGCGATGGTGGTGACCCACCTGTCCATTGCACCCGGGCGTAGACGCCCGGCTGCCCGCGTACTGACGATCGTGGCCGCCAGAAGGAGTACCGCGGCGACCAGGAGCGGGATACCGAGAGGGGACGTCGACGTGGTGAAAGCAGGTTCGTTGGTCTGTGTCGCCGTCGTGTCCCACGCGCTCTGCACGAACACGATCAGGAGCTGTTCGCTGGCGTCGAAGGCGAACCGATGCTCGGTCTTGAAGAGCGGGAAGAGGCAGCCTACGAGGGTCAGGACCAGAGCCAGAGCGGCCAAGCCCGCCGCGACCAGTCTGCGGGGCTCGAGCCTGCCAGATCGCGCCGGCTCCACTAAGGGATCCATGGAGCCGGAAACCGACACGACGATCGGCGGGGCGTCCGGCTGCTGGAAGAGCTGCGGGTCCTGCCCGGGAGGTATGGCCACCTCACGATCCTTCCAGCTCAGGCACCCCTCCGCCACGCTCGCGGCCGCAGTGGCCGACCTGCGTTTAGCCCCCTGATCGCGATCTGGCGGTCGCCCAGGTGCCCGCCGCCCGGATCGCGATCAGGGGGCTAAACGCAGGTCGGCGGGAGGGCGGGGCGGAACGGGCCAGATCGCGATTAGCCCGCGAAACGCAGGTCGGCCGAGCGCAAGCGAAAGGCCCGCCGGGCGGAGCCGGGCGGGCCTTTCGGTGAAGCGAGCGAAGAAAGCTCAGAGCGTGGTGGCGGAGCCACCGGCGGCGGAGAGCTTCTCCTTGGCGGAGCCGGAGAAAGCGTCGGCGGTGACGTCCAGCTTGACGCCGTTCACGTCGCCGTTGCCGAGCACCTTCACGAGCTTGCCCTTGCGGACCAGACCGTTCGCGACGAGCTCCTCGGCGCCGACCTTGCCACCCTCCGGGAAGACGCGGGCGATGTCGCCCACGTTCACCGGCTGGTACTCGGTGCGGAACCGGTTCTTGAAGCCGCGCAGCTTCGGCAGCCGCATGTGGATGGGCATCTGCCCACCCTCGAAACCGGCGGGCACGTTCTTCCGGGCCTTGGTGCCCTTGGTACCGCGACCGGCGGTCTTGCCCTTCGAGCCCTCACCACGGCCGACGCGGATCTTGTCGCGCTTCGCGCCCGGAGCCGGACGAAGGTGGTGGATCTTGATGGCAGTCATGCCTTGACCTCCTCGACCTCCACCAGGTGGCGGACGGTGTGGATAAGGCCGCGCACCTCGGGAGTGTCATCACGCACGACGCTCTGGCGGATCTTGCGCAGCCCGAGGGTGCGCAGCGACTCGCGGTGAGCGTGCTTCGTGCCGATCTTGCTCTTGACCTGGGTCACCTTGAGCTGAGTCATGTCAGACCCCCTGGCCCGCGCGCTGGCGCAGCATCCGAGCCGGCGCGACGTCCTCGAGCGGGAGACCGCGGCGGGCCGCGACCTCTTCGGGACGCTGCAGCCCCTTCAGGGCCGCCACGGTCGCGTGCACGATGTTGATCGCGTTGTCGGAGCCGAGCGACTTCGACAGCACGTCGTGGACACCCGCGCACTCCAGCACCGCGCGCACCGGGCCACCGGCGATGACACCGGTACCGGCCGAAGCCGGACGGAGCAGCACGACACCGGCGGCTTCCTCACCCTGGATCGGGTGGGGGATGGTGCCGGCGACGCGGGGAACGCGGAAGAAGTTCTTCTTCGCTTCCTCGACGCCCTTGGCGATGGCCGCGGGAACTTCCTTGGCCTTGCCGTAGCCGACGCCGACCTGACCGTCGCCGTCACCGACGACCACCAGGGCGGTGAAGCTGAAGCGACGACCACCCTTGACGACCTTGGCGACGCGGTTGATCGTCACGACCTTCTCGAGGTGCGGGGTCTTTTCCTGGCCGGCCCCGCCACGGCCGCTGTCGCGCCGGTCACGGCGGTCGCGACGGTCATTGCGGTCGTTGCCGCCCTGCCCGCCGGGTCCACCCTGGCCACCGCCGAATTGCCGTGTACGTCCCGGCATCAGGCTTTCCTTCCATTCACGAGCATCTGCTGCATCAGAACTCCAACCCCGCCTCACGCGCGGCGTCGGCGAGCGCCGCGATGCGGCCGTGGTAGGCGTTGCCACCACGGTCGAACACCACGGTCGAGACACCGGCGTTCTTGGCGCGGGCGGCGACGAGTTCCCCGACCTTGGCGGCCTTGGCCTTCTTGTCGCCTTCCAGCGCGCGGACGTCCGCCTCGAGGGTGGACGCCGACGCCAGGGTCTTGCCGGCGAGGTCGTCGATCAGCTGCACGGCGATGTGCCGCGACGAACGCTTGACGACCAGGCGCGGACGCTGGTCCGTGCCGTTGATCTTCTTGCGAAGGCGGAAGTGCCGACGGGCCTTCGCGACGCGGCGGCGGGTCGAGATGTCCTTGCCGACCGGCTTGCGCTTCGTAGTCGTGTCGCTCATGATCACTTACCCGTCTTTCCGACCTTGCGGCGGATCTTCTCACCCTCGTAGCGCAGGCCCTTGCCCTTGTACGGGTCCGGGCGGCGCAGCTTGCGGATGACCGCGGCGATCTGGCCGACCTTCTGCTTGTCGATGCCCGAGACCGAGAACCGGGTGGGGGTCTCGACCTTGAAGGTGATGCCTTCCGGGGCCTCGATCTTCACCGGGTGGCTGTAGCCGAGGGCGAACTCGAGGTCCGAGCCCTTGGCCTGCACGCGGTAACCGACACCGTGGATCTCGAGCTTCTTCTCGTAGCCCTCGGTCACACCGACGACGAGGTTGTTGACCAGCGTCCGGGTGAGACCGTGCAGGGCACGGCTGGTGCGCTCCTCGTCGGGACGCTTCACCTCGAGCGTGCCGTTCTCAGCCTTCTCGACGGTGATCGGCTCGGCGATGGTGTGCTCAAGGGTGCCCTTGGGCCCCTTGACCTTGATCTGCTGACCTTCGATGGTCACCTCGACCCCGGAGGGGACGGCGACCGGCAGCTTTCCAATGCGTGACATGTCTTTGCCCCCTTCCTTACCAGACGTAGGCGAGGACTTCGCCGCCCACGCTGTTTCGCTTGGCCTGACGGTCGGTCTGGAGGCCGGACGACGTCGAGATGATCGCGACGCCGAGGCCACCGAGAACCGACGGCAGTTCGGTCGATTTTGCGTAGACCCGCAGGCCGGGCTTGGACACGCGGCGGAGGCCGGCGATGCTGCGCTCACGGTTGGGGCCGTACTTCAGCTCCACGACGAGGTTCTTGTGCTTCTCGCCCGGCTCATCGCGGTAGCCCGAGATGTAACCCTCGCGCTTGAGGATCTCGGCGATGTTCGCCTTGATCTTCGAGTGGGGAAGCACGACCTCGTCGTGGTACGCCGAGTTCGCGTTACGCAGACGGGTCAAGAAGTCTGCGATGGGGTCGGTCATCGTCATGGTGACCTGTCAACCTTTCTCGCCCTGGTTCCCTGCGGTACGTGCAGGGCCTGTGGCGAAGTGGGAGTTAAAAAAGACTCTTACCAGCTGGACTTGCGGACGCCGGGCAGCTCGCCCGCGTGTGCCATCTCGCGAAGGCAGATCCGGCAGAGCCCGAACTTGCGGAACACCGAGTGCGGGCGACCGCACCGCTGGCAGCGCGTGTAACCGCGAACCTTGAACTTCGGCGTCTTCGCGGCCTTGTGGACCAGTGCTTTCTTGGCCATCGACTCAGTTCTCCTTGAACGGGAAGCCGAGCTTGCGAAGCAGCGCGCGGCCCTCGTCGTCGGTGTTGGCGGTGGTGACGACAGTGACGTCCATACCGCGCGGGCGGTCGATGGCGTCCGGGTCGATCTCGTGGAACATGGACTGCTCGTTGAGACCGAACGTGTAGTTGCCGTTGCCGTCGAACTGCTTCGGCGAAAGCCCGCGGAAGTCACGGATACGCGGCAGCGCGATGGTCAGCAGCCGGTCGAGGAACTCCCACATCCGGTCGCCGCGCAGCGTGACGCGCGCGCCGATCGGCTGGCCCTCACGCAGCTTGAACTGCGCGATGGACTTACGAGCCTTGCGAACCTCGGGCTTCTGCCCGGTGATCGCGGCCAGGTCGCGGATGGCGCCTTCGATCAGCTTGCTGTCACGGGCGGCGTCACCGACACCCATGTTCACGACGACCTTGACGACGCCCGGGATCTGGTGGACGTTCTCGAAGGAGAACTCCTGCTGGAGCTGCCCCTTGATCTCCTCGCGGTACCGCACCTTGAGGCGCGGGGCGATCTTCTCTGCGGTGGTCATGATCAGATGTCCTTACCGTTCCGGCGCGAGACCCGGACCTTCTTGCCGTCCTCGCCGATGCGGTAGCCCACCCGGGTCGGCTTGCCGTCGGAGTCGACGACCATCACGTTCGAGACGTGGATGGGCGCTTCCTGCGTGACGATGCCGCCGGACTGCGCGCCGCGCTGGGTCTGGGAGATCCGCGTGTGCTTCTTGATCCGGTTCACGCCCTCGACCAGCACGCGCTCGCGCTCGGGGTAGGCCTGGATGACCTTGCCCTTGGCACCCTTGTCCTTGCCGGCGATGACGACGACCGTGTCGCCCTTCTTCACCTTCATGCTCTACAACACCTCCGGCGCGAGCGAAATGATCTTCATGAACTTTCGGTCGCGCAGCTCGCGGCCGACCGGCCCGAAGATGCGGGTGCCGCGGGGCTCATTGTCGTTCTTGATGAGCACAGCAGCGTTCTCGTCGAAGCGGATGTAAGAACCGTCCGGACGACGGCGCTCCTTGCGCGTGCGAACGATGACCGCCTTGACGACGTCACCCTTCTTCACGCCGGCGGCCGGCATGGCGTCCTTCACGGTGGCGACGATGATGTCGCCGATGCCCGCGTAGCGCCGCCCCGAGCCACCGAGAACGCGGATGCAAAGGATTTCCTTCGCGCCCGTGTTGTCGGCAACCCGAAGCCGCGACTCCTGCTGGATCACGTCTACTCCTGTATGTCGCGCTGGTTCTCGCGTTCATCTTTCGATGTTTCAGCCGCGAGCCTTGCGGAACTAAGGGACTCAGAGAGCCCTACTTACTTGGCCTTCTCCACGATCTGCACCAGACGCCAGCGCTTGGTCGCCGACAGCGGGCGGGTCTCCATCAGGGTGACCCGGTCGCCCACGCCCGCCTCGTTGTTCTCGTCGTGCACCTTGACCTTGCTGGTGCTGCGGAGAACCTTGGCGTAACGACGGTGCTTCTTGCGGTCTTCGAGCTCGACCACGATCGTCTTGTTCATCTTGTCCGAGACGACGTAACCCTCACGGACCTTGCGGTCGTTGCGGGGGGCCGCCTCAGCGTTGGGCTGCTCGCTCATGCGGCACCTTCACTCTCGGCGTCAGGGGAAACGGACAGGCCGAGTTCACGCTCGCGCATGACCGTGTAGATCCGCGCGATGTCCGTACGGACGGTGCGCAGACGGCGGTTGTTGTCGAGCTGTCCGGTCGCCATCTGGAAACGGAGGTTGAAGAGCTCCTCCTTGTATTCCTTCAGACGCAGAACGAGCTCTTCCGCGGTGAGCTCACGCAGCTCCGATGCCTGGGCGGCACCTGCCTTCGCCATCAGAACTCACCACCTTCACGGGTCACGATGCGGCACTTCATGGGCAGCTTGTGGATCGCGCGACGGAGCGCCTCGCGGGCGGTCTCCTCGTTCGGGAACGAGATCTCGAACATCACGCGGCCCGGCTTCACGTTGGCGATCCACCACTCGGGCGAACCCTTACCGGAACCCATGCGGGTTTCCGCCGGCTTCTTGGTCAGCGGGCGGTCCGGGTAGATGGTCGTCCACACCTTGCCGCCACGCTTGATGTGACGCGTCATGGCGATACGAGCGGACTCGATCTGCCGGTTGGTCACGTAGCTGTGCTCAAGCGCCTGGATGCCGTACTCGCCGAAGTTCACCTTCGTACCGCCCTTGGCGGCACCGTGGCGCTTCGGGGAGTGCTGCTTCCGGTGCTTGACCCTGCGCGGGATGAGCACGTGTCAGCCCTCCGTCTTTTCTGCAGTCTCAGCAGCCGGGGCCTCGGTGGCCGCGGGGGCGGCGTCGTCGCTCTTGGCGGCGGCGGCAGCCCGACCGGCTTCGGTCGAGGTCGGCGTCGTGCCCGACGAGCCGGAACGGCGCGGTCGGGACGGACGGTCACCACGGTCACGGCGCGGGGCACGCTCGGCGGCCGCGGCGGCGTCACGCGCCTCCTTGGCCTTGAGGCCACCCACGAGCTCGCCCTTGTAGATCCACACCTTCACGCCGATGCGACCGAACGTCGTCTTGGCCTCGAAGAAGCCGTAGTCGATGTCGGCACGCAGCGTGTGCAGCGGGACGCGGCCATCGCGGTAGTGCTCGGAGCGGGACATCTCGGCACCGCCGAGACGACCGCCGCACTGCACGCGGATGCCCTTGACCTGCGGCGAACGCATGGAGGTCTGGATCGCCTTGCGCATCGCGCGGCGGAACGCCACACGGTTGCTCAGCTGCTCCGCGACACCCTGAGCGACGAGCTGGGCGTCGGCCTCGGGGTTCTTGACCTCGAGGATGTTCAGCTGGACCTGCTTGGCGGTCAGCTTCTCCAGCGCGCCGCGGATGCGGTCGGCCTCCGCGCCGCGACGGCCGATGACGATGCCCGGCCGGGCGGTGTGGATGTCGACGCGGACCCGGTCACGGGTGCGCTCGATCTCGACCTTGGAGATCCCGGCGCGCTCCATGCCCGTGGACAGCAGCTTCCGGATCTTGACGTCCTCGGCCACGTACTCCGCGTACTGCTTGTCGGCGTACCAACGCGACTTCCAGTCCGTGGTGATACCCAGGCGGAAGCCGTGCGGGTTGATCTTCTGGCCCACTACCGGCCACCTGCCTTCTTCTTGCCCTGTGCCTTCTTGGCCTCGGCCTTCGGACGCGACTCCACCTCGACGGTGATGTGGCTGGTCCGCTTGCGGATCCGGTACGCGCGGCCCTGGGCCCGCGGACGGATGCGCTTGAGGGTCGGGCCCTCGTCGGCGTAGGCGTTCTTGACCCAGAGGGTGTCCGGGTCGAGATCGAGGTTGTTTTCGGCGTTGGCCACGGCGCTGGCGAGCACCTTCGCGACCGGCTCGCTTGCCGCCTGCGGGGCGAACTGGAGCACGGCCAAGGCGTCGGCGGCGCTACGTCCCTTGATCAGCTCGATCACCCGGCGCACCTTGGTAGGCGAGTCCCGGACGAAGCGAGCCCGCGCGTAAGCCGTCGGCAGAGCCTCGGCCACGTCGTTCTGGGCGTTCATCGCTAGCTTCCTTGTTCTCTCGTGCCCGCTCAGCGGCGGCGCGACTTGCGGTCGTCCTTGATGTGGCCCTTGAAGGTCCGAGTCGGCGCGAATTCGCCCAACTTGTGACCCACCATCGCCTCGGTGACGAACACCGGGACGTGCTTGCGGCCGTCGTGCACAGCGATCGTGTGACCCAGGAAATCCGGGATGATCGTGGAGCGACGCGACCACGTCTTGATCACGGTCTTCTTGCCCGACTCGTTGAGAGCGTCCACCTTCTTGAGCAGGTGGTCGTCCACGAAGGGGCCCTTTTTGAGGCTACGTGGCATGTTCTTCTACCTCCCTGCTCAGCGCTTCTTGCCGGTACGCCGGCGGCGGACGATCATGGCGTCGGAGGCCTTGCGGCGGCGGGTGCGGCCTTCGGGCTTTCCGTTCGGGTTCACCGGGTGGCGACCACCGGAGGTCTTACCCTCACCACCACCGTGCGGGTGGTCGACCGGGTTCATGACGACACCACGGACGGTGGGGCGCTTGCCGCGCCAGCGGTTACGGCCCGCCTTGCCCCAGTTGATGTTGGAGTGCTCGGAGTTGCCGACCTCGCCGATGGTGGCGCGGTTGCGCACGTCGACGTTGCGGATCTCGCCCGACGGGAGACGAAGCTGGGCGTACGGCCCGTCCTTCGCCACCAGCTGCACCTTGGCACCGGCGGACCGCGCCATCTTCGCGCCGCCACCGGGGCGGAGCTCGATCGCGTGGATCACGGTGCCGACCGGGATGTTGCGCAGCGGCAGGTTGTTACCCGGCTTGATGTCGGCACGGGGGCCGTTCTCGACCGTGTCACCCTGCTTGAGCTTCTCCGGGGCGATGATGTAGCGCTTCTCGCCGTCGGCGTAGTGCAGCAGCGCGATACGAGCGGACCGGTTGGGGTCGTACTCGATGTGCGCGACCTTGGCGGGAACGCCGTCCTTGTCGTTCCGGCGGAAGTCGATCAGCCGGTACGCACGCTTGTGGCCACCACCCTTGTGCCGGGTGGTGATCTTGCCGCTGGAGTTACGGCCGCCGGACTTGCTCAGCGGACGCAGCAGCGACTTCTCCGGGGTGGACCGAGTGATCTCGGCGAAGTCGGAGACGCTGGAACCGCGACGACCCGGGGTCGTCGGCTTGTACTTGCGGATGCCCATGTGTCAGCTCAGTCCTTTACGCGGTGGGTCCGCCGAAGATCTCGATCGGCTTGCTCTCAGCCGAAAGAGTCACGATGGCGCGCTTGGTGTCCTTGCGCTTGCCGAAGCCGGCGCGAGTCCGCTTACGCTTGCCCTGGCGGTTGGCCGTGTTGACGCTGACCACCTTGACGCCGAACACCTTCTCGACCGCGATCTTGATCTGGGTCTTGTTGGCGTCCGGGCGGACGATGAACGTGTACTTGTGGTCCTCGAGCAGCCCGTAGGACTTCTCGGAGATCACCGGCGCGAGCAAGATGTCGCGGGGATCGGGGATGGCGATCGCACTCACTGCTCGTCACTCCCTTCAACCTCGCTCGACCGAGCCGAAGCCTTCGCGCCCTTGCCCCGGACGGGGCCGGCGACGAACACGTCGTAAGCGGCCTTGGTGAACACCACGTCGTCGTTGACCAACACGTCGTAGGTGTTGAGCTGGTCGGGCGTGATGATGTGGACCTCGGCCAGGTTGCGCACGGAGTTCCAGCCCAGCTCGTCGTCGCGGTGCAGCACCACGAGAACGCGCTTGGCCTGGGTCACCGCGGCGATGGCGGCCTTGGCGGACTTGGTGGACGGCTTCTCGCCGGTCACCAGTTCGGTGATGACGTGCAACTGTCCGGCACGGGCCCGGTCGGAGAGGGCGCCACGCAGAGCGGCGGCCTTCATCTTCTTCGGGGTCCGCTGGGTGTAGTCGCGCGGCGTGGGGCCGTGGACGACACCACCGCCGACGAACTGCGGCGCACGGGTCGAACCCTGGCGGGCGCGGCCGGTGCCCTTCTGGCGGTACGGCTTCTTGCCACCACCGCGGACTTCACCGCGGGTCTTGGTGTCATGCGTGCCCTGGCGGGCGGCGGCCAGCTGGGCCACCACGACCTGGTGCATGAGGGGCACGTTGGCCTGCACGTCGAAGATCTCCGAGGGGAGCTCGACCGTGCCGTCGGCTTTACCGGCCGGGGTCTTCAGCTCGACGCTGGTCATGTTCAGTTACCACCCTTCGCGGCGCTGCGAACGAACAGCAGGCCGCCCTTGGGACCGGGCACGGCGCCCTTGATCAGCAGCAGGCCGTCCTCGGCACGCACCGCGTGCACGGTCAGGTTCTGCGTGGTGACCCGGTCGTTGCCCATCCGGCCCGCCATGCGCAGGCCCTTGAAGACACGGCCCGGGGTGGCGCAGCCACCGATCGAGCCGGGCTTGCGGTGCACGGCCTGGGCACCGTGGCTCGCGCCCTGGCCCTTGAAGCCGTGACGCTTCATGACACCGGCGTAGCCCTTGCCCTTGCTGGTACCGGTCACGTCGACCTCGATACCGGCCTCGAACACCTCGGCGGTGATCTCCTGGCCGACCTCGTAGGTCTCGGCGTCGGTGGTACGCAGCTCCGCAAGGTAACGACGCGGGGTCACGCTCGCCTTGTCGAAGTGGCCGGTGCGCGGCTTGTTCACCCGGCGCGGGTCGACCGCGCCGAAAGCCAGCTGCACGGCCTTGTAGCCGTCGTTCTCCTGGGTCCGAACCTGGGTGACCACGTTCGGCCCGGCCTGGACGACGGTCACCGGGACGACCCGGTTGTTCTCGTCGAAGACCTGGGTCATGCCGAGCTTGGTGCCCAGGATGCCCTTCACTTGCCTGTCAGACATGAGTCTCTTACTCTCCGCCGCTCGCCAGCCGCTGCTACTGGATGTTGACGTCGACGCTCGCCGGCAGGTCGATGCGCATGAGCGCGTCGACCGTCTTCGGCGTCGGGTCGAGGATGTCGATCAGACGCTTGTGCGTGCGCATCTCGAAGTGCTCGCGCGAGTCCTTGTACTTGTGCGGCGAGCGGATGACGCAGTAAACGTTCTTCTCGGTGGGCAGCGGCACCGGCCCGACAACACGGGCGCCGGTGCGCGTGACCGTCTCGACGATCTTGCGCGCCGAGGTGTCGATCGCCTCGTGGTCGTAGGCCTTGAGCCGGATGCGGATCTTCTGTCCCGCCATGGTGGCTGCTCGTTCCTTGTCGTCTCGTGCCGCTTTTGTCTTTTCAAACCTCAGTCTGACTGAGGTCTTCCCAGTTCAACGGCCCTGTCCCCGGTCCACGCGGTCGGGCGTGTCGAGCCCGACGCACAGACGGATCCCGCGGGATCTTCGTCTTGCCTGGTCTTCCTCAACGTGAGGAGGCATCGAGCCGGCGGAAATGCTTGATCGCCGTCTCAAACGCCCTTGCCCGCTAGCCTCACCCGAAGGAAGTGCTCCGCGGACCGTGGCCGCTCATACCAGGGCGGCCGGAACCCGTTTTCCGAAGAAGTACGAGTTCGGCCGCCCCAGGACGAGCAACCTGAATAGTGTCGCACACGTGATTTGACGCCTTGAACCCGGGGGTGTATCAGACCCCCGGGTCGGCGTTAAATCACTTGATGATCTTGGTGACCTGGCCGGCGCCCACGGTCCGTCCACCCTCACGGATGGCGAAACGCAGACCCTCGTCCATGGCGACCGGCTGGATCAGCACGACGCTGATGTCCGTGTTGTCGCCCGGCATGACCATCTCGACACCCTCCTTGAGGGTGACGACGCCGGTCACGTCCGTGGTACGGAAGTAGAACTGCGGGCGGTAGTTGTTGAAGAACGGGGTGTGACGGCCACCCTCGTCCTTCGACAGGATGTAGACCGAGCCCTCGAACTCCGTGTGCGGGGTGGTGGTGCCCGGCTTCACGACGACCTGGCCGCGCTCGACGTCCTCGCGCTTGATACCGCGGACCAGCAGACCGACGTTGTCGCCGGCCTCACCCTGGTCGAGCAGCTTGCGGAACATCTCGACACCGGTGACGGTGGTCTTGGTCGACTTCTCCTTGATGCCGACGATCTCGACCTCTTCGTTCACGTTGACGCGGCCACGCTCGATACGGCCGGTCACGACCGTGCCACGGCCGGTGATCGTGAAGACGTCTTCGATCGGCATCAGGAACGGCTTGTCAAGCTCGCGCACCGGGTCCGGCACGTTCTCGTCGACGGCTTCCATCAGCTCGAGAACGCTCTCGCCCCACTTGGCGTCGCCCTCGAGGGCCTTCAGGCCGGAGACCTTGATGACCGGAGCGTCGTCACCCGGGAAGTCCTGGGAGGACAGCAGCTCGCGGACCTCGAGCTCGACGAGCTCCAGGATCTCCTCGTCGTCGACCATGTCGGCCTTGTTCAGCGCGACCACGATGTAGGGCACGCCGACCTGCTTCGCGAGCAGCACGTGCTCACGGGTCTGCGGCATCGGGCCGTCGGTCGCCGCGACCACGAGGATCGCGCCGTCCATCTGCGCCGCACCGGTGATCATGTTCTTGATGTAGTCCGCGTGACCGGGGGCGTCCACGTGGGCGTAGTGACGCTTCTCGGTCTGGTACTCGACGTGCGAGATGTTGATCGTGATACCGCGCTGCTTCTCTTCCGGCGCGTTGTCGATCTGGTCGAACGCCGAAGCGGTGTTCAGCTCGGGGTACTTGTCGTGCAGAACCTTGGTGATCGCCGCGGTCAGAGTGGTCTTACCGTGGTCGACGTGACCGATGGTCCCGATGTTGACGTGCGGCTTGGTCCGCTCGAATTTCGCCTTCGCCACTGGAATGTCCTCCTGGACTGTTTTGCTTACTCACCGGCCAACGTGGCTGTCGGACGGGGATTCGTTTCTTGACGGATGCTGCGGACGTTCAGGAGTGTTCCTTATGCCCGCGAGCGGACGGGAACTACTCCCCCGTCGCCTTCGCGATGATTTCCTTCGCGACGTTCGCGGGAACCTCGGCGTAGGAGTCGAACACCATGGAGTAGTTGGCACGTCCCTGCGTACGCGAACGCAGGTCGCCGACGTAACCGAACATCTCCGACAGCGGGACCAGTGCCTTGACGACACGGGTACCGGCGCGCTCCTCCATGGCCTGGATCTGGCCACGGCGGGAGTTGAGGTCGCCGATCACATCGCCCATGTAGTCCTCGGGCGTGGTGACCTCGACGGCCATCAGCGGCTCGAGGATGACCGGACCGGCCTTCTTCGCGGCTTCCTTCATCGCCATGGAGCCGGCGATCTTGAAGGCCATTTCGGAAGAGTCGACCTCGTGGTACGCGCCGTCCAACAAGGTGAACTTCAACCCGACGAGCGGGTAGCCGGCCAGCACGCCGTACTGCATGGCGTCCTGTGCGCCCGCGTCGACCGACGGGATGTACTCCCGCGGCACGCGGCCACCGGTGACCTTGTTGTCGAACTCGTAGAGGGCACCGTCGGTGGACTCGAGCGGCTCGAGCTTGACGATGACCTTCGCGAACTGACCGGAACCACCGGTCTGCTTCTTGTGCACGTAGTCGAGCTTCTCGACCGTCTTGCGCACCGTCTCGCGGTAGGCGACCTGCGGCTTACCGATGTTCGCCTCGACCTTGTAGTCGGACTTCATGCGGTTGACCAGCACCTCGAGGTGCAGCTCGCCCATACCTGCGATGATCGTCTGGCCGGTGTCCTCGTCCAGGTTGACCTGGAACGTCGGGTCCTCTTCGGCCAGCTTCTGGATCGCCAGGGACAGCTTCTCCTGGTCGGCCTTGGTCTTCGGCTCGATCGCGACGCGGATGACCGGCGCCGGGAACGTCATCGACTCGAGGACGACCGGGTTCTGCGGGTCGGCGAGGGTGTCACCGGTGGTGGTGTCCTTCAGGCCGATGACCGCGTAGATGTGGCCCGCCTGGGCCTCGTCCACCGGGTTCTCCTTGTTGGAGTGCATCTGGAAGAGCTTCCCGATGCGCTCCTTGCGCTCCTTGGTGGCGTTGATCAGCTGCGCGCCGGAGGCGACCTTGCCCGAGTACACCCGGATGTAGGTCAGCTTGCCGAAGAACGGGTGCGCGGCGATCTTGAACGCCAGAGCGGAGAAGGGCTCCTCGGTCGACGGCTTGCGCGACACGACGGTCTCGCCGTCGGGCAGCGTGCCCTCGACGGCCGGGACGTCCAGCGGCGACGGAAGGTAGTCGATGACCGCGTCGAGCATGGGCTGGACGCCCTTGTTCTTGAACGCGGAACCGGTGAGCACCGGGTACGCCTCGCGGTTCACGGTGAGCTTCCGGATGCCGGCCTTGATCTCGGCCTCGGACAGCTCCTCGCCCTCGAGGAACTTCTCCATCAGGGAGTCGTCGGTCTCGGCGATGGCCTCGACCAGCTTCTCCCGGTACTCGGCCGCCTTGTCGGCGAGCTCGGCCGGGATCTCCTCGACGGCGTAGTCCTCGCCCTTCTGGACCTCGCCGCGCCAGGTCAGCGCCTTCATGCGGACCAGGTCGACGACGCCTTCGAACTCGTTCTCGGCGCCGATCGGCAGCTGGATGACCAGCGGGCGGGCGCCGAGGCGCTCCTCGATGGTGCGGACGGTGAAGTAGAAGTCCGCGCCGAGCTTGTCCATCTTGTTGACGAAGCAGATACGAGGAACCTCGTACTTGTCCGCCTGACGCCAGACCTGCTCGGACTGCGGCTCGACACCCTCCTTGCCGTCGAAGACGGCGACGGCACCATCGAGCACGCGGAGCGAACGCTCCACCTCGACGGTGAAGTCGACGTGGCCCGGGGTGTCGATGATGTTGATCTGGTGATCGGCCCAGAAAGTGGTGGTGGCAGCCGAGGTGATGGTGATACCCCGCTTCTGCTCCTCCTCCATCCAGTCCATGGTGGCGGCGCCATCGTGGACTTCACCGATCTTGTAGTTGACCCCGGTGTAGAACAGGATCCGCTCGGTGGTGGTGGTCTTACCGGCGTCGATGTGGGCCATGATGCCGATGTTGCGGACCTTGTTCAGGTCGGTCAGCACTTCACGTGCCACGAGAGTGTTCCCCTGTCTCAAAATTGGGGCCCGGCAAGGCTTTGATCGGCAGCCGGGCGGACATCACCAGCGGTAGTGCGCGAAGGCCTTGTTGGACTCGGCCATCTTGTGCGTGTCCTCGCGCCGCTTCACGCTGGCGCCGAGGCCGTTGCTCGCGTCGAGGAGCTCGTTCTGCAGACGCTCGATCATGGTCTTCTCGCGACGGGCCTGCGAGAAGGAGACCAGCCAGCGAAGCGCGAGGGTCGTCGAGCGGCCCGGCTTGACCTCGATCGGCACCTGGTAGGTGGCACCACCGACGCGGCGGCTCTTCACCTCGATGGTGGGCTTCACGTTGTCGAGGGCGCGCTTCAGCGTGACGACCGGGTCGGTGCCGGTCTTCTCGCGAGCACCTTCGAGGGCGCCGTAGACGATGCGCTCGGCCAGGGACCGCTTGCCGTCCTTCAGCACCTTGTTCACCAGCTGGGTGACCAGCGGGGATGCGTAGACGGGGTCAGAGATCAGCGGCCGCTTCGGGGCCGGACCCTTGCGGGGCATTAGCTCTTCTCCTTCTTCGCGCCATACCGGCTGCGCGCCTGCTTACGGTTCTTGACACCCTGGGTGTCGAGCGAACCGCGGATGATCTTGTAACGGACACCCGGCAGGTCCTTCACACGACCACCGCGCACGAGCACCATCGAGTGCTCCTGCAGGTTGTGGCCTTCACCGGGAATGTAGGCGGTGACCTCGATGCCGCTGGTCAGCTTCACACGAGCGACCTTGCGAAGCGCCGAGTTCGGCTTCTTGGGGGTTGTGGTGTACACGCGAGTGCACACGCCACGCCGCTGCGGGCTCCCCTTGAGGGCCGCGGTCTTCTGCTTGGCAGCCTTGTCCTGGCGGCCCTTACGGACCAGCTGCTGGATCGTGGGCAATGGACCAGCTTTCTGTTCGCGATCTTGCTACTACGTGTTGTCTCCGGCCCCCGCGGTCGGGCGTGTCGGCCCGCGTCACGGTCTCGCGACCGGTAACTTCCCGTAGGGATTTTCCGTCGGATCCCGCGTGGGCGAAGCCTTCGGACCGGATGCCTGAGCACCCCGTCCATGCCGCACGGCACACGGGACGGCCCGACGCCTGCCGGGCACGGTCTCCAAAGATACCCGGCCACTTCCGGACCGGCCAAATCGGGGGGTCGATAACTATATCGTGCCGGGCGTCATGCCGCGGCGACCCTGATGGAACGGCGTTTCGGGCCGGTTCTCCACCCCGGCCCCGCCATCGCCCTCACCGGACGCGCTGCGCGCCCGGCCTTCATTCCTCGTCGGGCTTGGCGTGGTCCGCCCGGCCCGGATGCGGGTCCCGGGAGAGATCGATCAACGGATGCACGGGTGCCCCCTCCGGCGCCGCGTGACTCCCCCGCCTGGGTTCTTCGCTGCTTTCCTTCTGCTCGGCGTCCACGACGCCTCCCCTCGTCCGTACTGATACCGCCCTGCTCGGCGGACCACGCTACCTATTCCCCTATCGGGTGAGCCGGATGGATCCGGAAAGCACGCCATCGCGTCAGACCCGTGAATAGGTCACGATGGCCGCGGTGATAGCGGTCACACGCACTTGCACGGGGAGGCTCCATGTCGGCCGAGTTCGAACAGCTGGTCGCCGAGTTCGAGAAATTCCAATCCAAGATCAAACAGGCCGAGACGCAGTTCGCGAAGGTCGGCGAGATGCAGGGCGAACTGGCGGAACTGGAGTCGGTGGCGACATCGCCGGACCGCTCGGTCACCGTCGTCGCGGGGCCCGGCGGGTCCGTGAAGGACATTCGTCTCAGCCCGGAAGCCCTTCGGCAGCAGCCACAACAGCTCGCCGCCGCCATTCTGTCCACTTTGCACACCGCGGTGGCCGACGCGGCACGGAAGCAGGCGGGGATCGTCGACGCGCAGTTCGGCGGAGCCTTCCATCTGAACGTCGAAGAACAGGTCCTCGAAGCCCAAGCGGAAGCGCTGGGAACCACGGCGGACGATCTGCGGTCTCAGATGTCGGAGGAGCCACCACAGAACACCGCGCGCCGCCCTCGGAACGAAGACGACTTCAGCGAGGAGACGGTGCTCCGGCGGTCGGACGAACCGACTCCCGGGCCGGCGCCGTCCGGCGGGAACTCGGCCGGTGACCAGTTCCTCAAGAACCTGTTCGACGAGGAGGATCACCGATGACCGGACCAGGCGGGCACGCGGTCAAGACGCAGGCCTTGACCGACTACGCCAACAAGCTCGGCTATTACAAGGACGAGGCCGGCAAATTCGGCGATCTCGTCGACCAGGCGGACGTCACGGACAAGTCGTGGGGCCTGATCGGGCTCGCGGTGAAGCAGACCTACACCGGCAAACTCGCCGACCTGCGTGAGCTGCTCGAGCTGATGAAGACCGGGGTCGACTCGTTCTCCGGGAAGATGACCCAGGCGGCGTCGATCTACAACGGCTTCGAAAACGACGCGACGATCACCCTGGGGAAGTACGAAGCCAAGATCGACGGACCGAAGTGAGCTGGGGGACGGCATGACCGACGAGAAGGCGAGCATCGCCGCCGGCGTCAAGATCACGGGTGACGACAGCTTCGGCAAGAACGCGCTCGACGCGGCGAAGAAGGTGCCGATCGCGGGCAAGGGCGTCACCACCGTCGCCAACGCCTACGAGAAGTTCAGCACCGCGCAGGGCCCCGGCGACCTGGTGGCCGCCGGGGGGCAGCTGGTACAGGACGGCGCCGGGTTCATCGCGGGGGCCGGCGCGGATCTCGCGAGCTTCGTGCTCGACCCGGTCGGCTGGCTGGTCAGCAACGGCCTCAACATCCTGATCGAGCTGATCCAGCCACTGCAGGACGCGCTGCACTTCGTCACGGGTGACGGCCCGGCGCTCAAGACCGCGGCGGGCAACTTCGGCAACATCGCCAAGGGCTTCGTCACGCTGGCCGACGACTTCGTCAAGACCGGCGACGAGTCCCTGAAGGACTGGGTGGGCGACGCGGGCGACGCCGCCAGGAACGCGCTCGGCGACTTCGCCGTCGGTATCAAGGGCATCGGCAACAGCGCCGGGACGGTGGCCGAGACGCTGCAGATGTGGTCGATGGTGATGACCGTCATCGAAGAGGTCGTCAAATCGATCATCTCCGAGCTGGTCACCTGGGCCATCTACATCTGGCTGCCCGCGCTGGCCGCTTCGGTGGTGAGCCTCGGCTCGTCGGTGGCCGCCGCGATGACCGCGACGATCGCCAAGGCCGCGAGCGCGATGGGCAAGATCACCAAGCACCTCGGCAAACTCGGCAAGCTGCTCGACAAGTTCATGGGCTTCATGCTCAAGTGGACCGACGACCTGGTCAAACAGGGTTCGAAGCTGACGAAGGCCGGCAAGGTCGGGATGACCCCCGGCCAGGAGAAGGCGATCGTCGGCGCGTTCGCGAAGGGCTCCGGGACTCAGCTGGGCACCTTCGGCGACGCCGCGAAGGACGTCCTCAAGGGTGTGCCGAACCAGGCGATCAAGCAGGTGGTCGGGGTCAACCCCAGCGATCTGTCGAAGGGTTCGGCGTACCAGGGCAAGGCAGCCTTCGACGTCGCGAACAAGGTCATCGACAACACGAAGAACGTCACCGCCGGGCAGGAGTACGGCCGGACCGGCGGTCGCCACAGCGAAGAGGAGACGCGCGAGAACCTCGACATGGACCAGTAGGGTCGCCCGATGGACGATCAGCTGGCCGGGCCGTGGCTCATCGCCGGTGGATACACCCTGGCCCTGGCGCTGTTGCTGTTCGGCGGGCGATTCGACGGACGGCGGCCCACCGCGGCCGCCGTCAGCTACGCGCTCTGCGGGATCCTCGTCTCCGAGACGTCGCTGTACTGGCTCTCGGCGGGGTCCGGCAGCGCGGTGCCCGGCTGGCTGTGGTTCGCGTTCCCCCTGGTCATCGCGGCTCTGGCGGCCTGGCGGGGGTATCGGCAGAAGACGTGGATCGGCAGGCTCGACGGATCCGGTGAGCCTAGCTTCGGCGTACTCCCCTCGCGGGGGATCGCCGTCACCCACGCGTCGCCCGAGTCGGTGGTGACCGCGGTCGAGTTCGACCACAACGGGCACCGCCTGCTCGGGGTCGAGTACCGGCTCGGCGGCTCGGCGGACTTCCCGGAGCTGGCCAGGACAGCTGACCTGACCGATGGGACGTACGCCCTGATCCAGCTTCGGACGCCGGTCGTGCCATCGGTCGTCATCACCCCCGCGACGGGTGCTTTCGAGCCGGAGCGGTTCACGCCGCTGGAGGACGCCCGCATCACGCGGAACACCGTCGGGGCGCCGAAGCCGGATGCCCTGCTGCAGCGGTTCGAGACCGGCACGGAGTTCGACCGCCGGTTCACCGTGACGACGTCCGATCCGGGGTTCGCCGAGGCTCTTCTCTCCCCCGGCGTCCGCGCGCTGTTCGAAGGCGATCCGTGGTTCCGGGTCCGCGAAGTCGCCTTCCACGGCGGTTCACTGTGGACCTCCGAAGCCGGGACGCTGACCGAAGAGATGATGTTCGCCGACTCGCGCCGTCTGGCCGTCCTGGCGTCCGAAGTGGACTGGGAAGACGCGGACTTTCATTCGGTGGCGGCCGCGTCCGACACCAGCGACGCCGGCTGGCTCGGCGGACGGCGAGGCCCGCTCGCCGGGCTCCGCGGTCCGCTCAACAGGCGCCGGGAAACGGCCGGACGACAGCCGCTGTCGACGCTGTCGCTGGTGGCGCGCACGGTCGTCGCGCTCGCCCTGGTGCTGCCGGGGCTGGCGCTCGCGGTGAACGCGCTGACCGCGCTGACCGGGCTCGCCCCCGAGGCGCGGCTCACCGTGACCGCGACGCTGCGGGCGGAGGCGAGCACTTCGAGCTGCACCAGCTGCGGCAACGGCAACCTGGTGGACGGCACCTACGAACTCGACGGCGAGACGCACGAGGTGAAGGACCTGCGGTGGATGTCCTTCGGAACGTTCCCGGAGCGGGGTGACGTCGTCGACATCGCCGTGACGCCGCTTTGGTGGCATCCGCTGATCGAGGGCAAGGACACCGGCGTCTTCCTGCTGCTGATCGGGCTGGCGCCCGTCCTCGCCGGTGCCCTCCTCGCCAAGGCGACCTTCGCCCCGCGCCCGCGTCGCGTTTAGCGGGCTAAACGCGATCCGGCACCGCCGGGGCCAGGGACTTCGCGAAGTAGTGGTGCGCGTAGGGGTCGTCGTTGAAGGGCTCGACCGTCTCGTAGCCGAGGCGTGCGTACAGAGCCCTCGCCTCGACGAGGTCGTCTCGGGTGTCGAGGCGGATCAGCGTGGCCCCGAGGCCGCGGGCGACGTCCTCGGCGGCGGCCACGAGCAGCGCCGCGCCGCCCTTGCCGCGCTCGGACTTCCGCAGGAAGACGCGTTTGAGTTCGGTGGTGTCGGGCGCGACGACCCGGAGACCGGCGCAGCCGGCCAGCACCCCGTCCCGTCGCGCGAGGAGGAAGGCACCTGTCGGCGGGACCATGTCGCGGCTGTGGTTCTCCTCGAGCAAGACGTCGAGCTCCTCTTCGGTGACCTGGCGCTCGTAGTAGCGCGACGCGATCTCGTCCAAGTACTCGCGCAGCAGCTGGGCGGCGTCCGGGTGATCGACGGGGGTGACTTCGAAGCTCCAGGTCATGGCTACATTCTGCCCATCGTGGCCACCGGTTTTCGCTGCGCGCCGGATCGCGATTAGGGGGCTAAACGCAGGTCAGGAGGGGCGAGGCGGCCGGCGTAGGTGGCGCCCTCGCCCTGCCCCATCAGCTGGACGGTCGGCGGCGTGCCGGTGTTCTTCCACGTGAGCTCCTTGCGCCACGGCAGCGACACCTGCAGCTCCTGGTGCACGAGCCCCAGCCCGTTCGAGTCGTGGACCACGGTCGCGGTCCCCGTCCCGGCCAGCTCGTACGCGATCCGCCAGTCGTTCGACACCGGCTGCGCCTGACTGGGCGTCCGCGTGATCGTGCGATCCAGCCCCCGCGACGGTTCGGCCTCGGTCGGCTCGCCGACCACGGCCACGGTCTCGGCCTGCGGTTCTTCACCGCCGTTGAGCAGCACCACACACGTCGCGAGCGCGGCCACCACGATCCCCGCGATGGCGATGCGCCCGATCAGGTGTCTGTCGGTCATCGGTCTCCTCACCGAGAGCGGCGGCGCGGCCCCGGGAGCCGCGCCGCCGCGGAAGTCAGGACGGCAGCAGCCGGCCGGGGACGCCGTTGAGGGACTGGACAAGGCCCAGCACCGGGATGCCGAGCGGCGCGAACGTCCAGATGTTGTCGAGGTCGCTCGTGTCGGGCTCGTCGACGACCACGACATCGTTCGGGGCGTCCTGCGCGGCGAGCGCGGGAGCCGCCGAGCCGAGCACGACGAGACCGGCGAGCGCGGCGCCGGTGACCGCGCGGACGAAGGTCTTCTTCATGAGATTCTCCTTTGCTGGTAACGGTTTTACGAAATCGGCGTGATGATCCCGTAGATCGGGGCGAGGAGGTCGGTGGGCACGGGGACGGCCGGTCCGAGCAGTCCGCCGAGGTCGAGGCCGGGGATCAGCCAGACCGCGGGGTCGCCGCCGGTGGGCAGACCCGGCAGCGGGTCGGCCGAGGCGACCCCGCCGGCGAGTCCGGACAGCGCGCCCGCGACGGCGAGCGGCAGCAGCACACGGGCCGCGATTCGCTTCATCTCTTCTCCCTTTTTCCTTACCGCTGCTGGAATCGAGCGGAATCCTTCACCGCAGTACCGAGCTGACCGGCACGATCGTTCCGTCGGGGATCCATTGCCCCGCGTAGTTCCGGTCGGCGATCATCCCGACGGCGTGCGGTTCGCCCGGGTACATCGGCATCGCGTTGACCTGAGCCGCCGCGAAGATCTGGACGTCGCCGTTGATCGACCTCCACTGGTCGCCCAGCCAGCTCCGGAAACCGCCGAGCGTGGGACTTTCGCCACCGAAGGCGTTGCCCGCCGCGACGGCGAAACTCACGGCGACCTGCTCGCGCGGGTCGAACCTCAGCGGCACCGAAGAACTCGCGACGGCGTTGACGATCGGCCCGTTCAGCAGCCAGGGCGCCAGGTACAGGCCGTATTCATGGGTCGGCTTGAGCCGCTGGGACTCGGCCGCGCGGGTCATCGCCGTGTAGCCGCGCGCCCAGCCGGACACGACGACCAGCGCGGTGTTCGGACCCGCTTCGGTCTGCACCGGCAGACCGGAACGCGTGGCGGTCTCGCGGACCAGCTTCGCGGCGGCGACACTGCGCGGCGAGGTGTCCCCGACAAGAGTGAGCGCGGAAGGCTTGCGCCCGGCGAGGAACTCGACGAGTTTGACGAGAGAACCGCTGTCCTCACCCGAAAGCGCGTCCGCCGGGCATGAGGCGAGGACGTCACGGCGGTCGGCGATCAGACCGCCCAGCGCCGCCGAAGCACACTCGGGCGCGTCCACGTCCTCGATGACGAAGCCTGGCTCCTCCCCCGCGTCGACCTCGATCTTCGTCTTCTCCTCACCGCGGCTGATGACCAGGTCGCTGCGCCCCTTCGGCAGGTCGACCTCGGCCCAGGTGCCCTCGGCGCCGGGCCGCACGATGGCCTTGCCGATCAGGCCGCCTTCGATTCCGGCGGACAGGTCTCCTCCCGCGCTCGCGGGGAAATGGACGAGGTTCTTGCCGGGCCGCTGCGGGCTCACCAGCACGGGGAAGCGCTGTTCACCAAGCGCGGCGTCGGCGAGCAGCGCGACACCGGGAACCGGGAGCTCGGGCGGTTTGGGAATGGCCGCGAGGGCGCTCCAAGCAACGAAGCCGGCGGCCACGGCGACCGCACCGAACCGATAAGCACGCGTGGATTCGGTACCAGTGAAGAAGAATCCCGCGACCACCGTGGCGATGACCGGCAGCAAGGCGATCACCAGCACCGTGACACCGAAGAGCGTGCCGTAGATCCTGCGGTCGAATCCCAAGCCGGAGGAGAACAGCTGGACAGCGCCCGTGACGACGAGAAGTCCGCCCAGTGTAAGGGAAAGCGGGCCGAGCCGGAAGTTCGTCTGGCGCCATTGCTCCGCGGGCACCCAGACGGAAAGAACGGTGACGCCGAACCACAAGGCCGCGGCCGCGACGTAGACGGTGTCTATGGCGAAGTCGACGCCTGTCCGCCCGAGCGAGGTTTCGAGCACCACCAATGCGGCGAGCGCGAGGGCCGCCCAGCGGCCCGCCGGCGGACGGCGGATCAGGACGGGAATGGCCAGCGCGAGCACGAGATGCACGATCAGCGCGATGACGTTGACGTCGGTCGCGAAGGCGGAAACCGCGGCGAGCGCGGCGGAAAGCCCGCCGAGTACGGCGATGGCGAGCCGAAGCCGTCGGGGCAGCTCACCCGCCAGCGGGCGCAGGATCCCCGTGCCGGCAAGGAAAGCGGTCGCCAGCAGAAGTCCGAGCCGGAGCAGGACGAGGGCGATGCCGACTCCGGCCGAACCCGAACTCGCCGGGATGACGTGGTGATCCATGGGACCTTCTCCGAACAGATCGGCGGAGCCGTGGGTGGCGGGGTGCGCCCGCCACCCATGACCTTCCGCGCCGAGCAGGGTTACTTGAGATCCGCGTCCGCCACGACGAACAGTTCGGAGTGCGGCTTGGCGTTGCCGAAGGACCCGTGCGGCCAGGTCTTCCGGTTGAAGTTGATCCCGACCTGTCCGGTGAACTCGTCCCGGAAGTTCTGGTCGACCGCGACCTTCCCGTCCTCGCCGAGGTTCAGCAGGTTGACCTTGTGGTCACCGTCCAAACCGGACCGTGCGACGAAGTAGTTCGACACCGCGAGGTGCTGCGGCTTGTCGGTTTCGTGGTAGTAGCCGTCGTCGCCGAGCACGAAGTTGTCGTACGCGCCCCAGTGCGGGCCGCCGCCGGGCGTGCCCGGGTTGATCGGCGCCGCGCCGACGACGGTCGGCAGATCGCCGCCACCGCCCTGCTGGGACTTCTCCTTCGTGTCGATCCGGCCTTTGATGTTCTCGACCTTGTCGCCCGCGGCGACCAGCTTCTGGATGTCGAGGACGTACACGCCGCCGGTGGTGCCGGGGTCGTGCGGGCCGAGCGCGCCCTTGGAGCGTCCGGTGATCGCGCGGTAGAGGTACTTGTCGTCGGGGCTGGTCTGGATCCAGCCGCCGTTGGAGCCACCGCCGTTGGAGTCGTTGTTCGGGTGGATCGCCTTGTTCGCGGCGCCGTCGTCGAACACCTGGATCCAATGCGGTTCCTTGGCGGTGATGTCCGGTGTGTAGAACACCGCGCCACCCTGCATGGTCTGGGCGAAGGCGCCCTTGCGGCCGGGCAGGTTGGTCACCGTGGTCTCCATGACCGCGCGGCTTTCCGCGTGCAGCGGGTCCGCGGGATCGGCGCGAGGGCCGTCCGGCAGGTACGAGACCGCCTTGAGCTTCGGCTTGTTGCGGTCGGAGATGTCCCACATGCGGACGGTCGGCCGCCGCAGATACGGCGACGACTGCTTCACCGGGTCGAGGATGATGTTGCGCGGCTCGGCGTAGTCACTGGTGACCAGGGTGTTGAGGTCCTCACGGGCCTGGATGCCGTGCGGGTTGGCGCAGGTCGGCTTGTCCAGTCGCGGGAGGTTGTCGCACAGCTTCTTGTTGTCACCCTGCGGCGTGGCCGCCGGGGCTCCGACAGCACCTGCGCGTTCTGGTCGAAGCGGACGACCTCGCCGGGGCTACCGGCGAAACCGTTGCCCACCACGGTGGAACCGTTGGCGTAGGTGTGCGGGCCGGGCCGCCCATGTAGGTGCCGTAGGCGGTGCCGTCCTTGAGCACCCAGTACGCGTCCGGGACTGAGCCGCCGAGGGTCTGCGTCGGGAGGCTGACGCCCTTGAGCTTCAGTTGCGGCAACGCGGAGACGTCGAAGGCGTACGTCGCGGCGGCGAACAGCGCGCCGGCGTAGATCGTGTCTCCCTTGTGCCACACGTACTGCATATGGTGCGGCTCGTTCTCGACGAGCGGCCCGACGGTGGCGGTGTTGACGACCTTGCCGTACGTCGGGGAACCCTGCGTCGCGTCGATCACGGCGAGGAAGTCCGGACCGGGCAACGCGTTTTTGATCTTGTTCAGGCCGCCACCGAGCGAACCCGGCAGGTTCTTGATGTCCTTGACCAGGGTGTCGGCGATGTTCTCGTCACCGGCCCAGACCAGCAGCCACTTCTGGCGCTTGCCGTCCGCGCTCCGGGACGCCGCGACATCCTTGGACACCAGGTGGTTCTGGACCCAGTACTCCTTGCCGTCGGCCGCCTTCTTCGCGTCCTTGACGACCTGGACGTCGGCGTAGGCGCTCGTCGTGGAGCCGGTATAGGTCACCGTGCCCACGGCGAGCGCCGCCGCCAAGGCGCCGATCACCACTTTTCGCCACTTTGGCGAGTCGGATAGCATTCTTTCTCCCTGTTTTCGCTACCGAAGCGCCAGACAATTGGCACGCCTCTCCCTTTTCGCGCAGGCGTCACCGGCACGGATCAAAGGGAAAGCAATCAACCGCCGGTTCCAGCGGGGAACCGTTGCGGCACAGCGGAAAGCGTCAGCGCGCAAAGATCAGGCGCATCCGTTTCGGATACGCGGATTCGCCTACGACGCGACCAGCCCGGAATAGGTCAGGAATCCGTACACAGCGCGCTTGCCTGCTGCCGCAAGTCAACGTGCCGGCGCCACACCAAGGCGACGGGGGATTGCATGGGCGAAATACTCGTGCGAAGCCGCTGGAGTGTCAATCTCGCTATCAAAGAATGGGACATGCCACGGCAGGGTGAATTTCCCGCGATGCGGATGGGTCATTGCGCCGAACAGGTGGCGATTTTCCGAGCGTTGGGAATTAGGCCACCTGGCAGCACTACCGCAGGTCACAACGGACCAGTAACCCGCGTCCGGCACGACCGCGGCCATTATGGGTTCGTTATGCTTTCCCGGGAACTCTGCCACTTCGCGGACCCACGAGGCGGCACACGTCGAAGATCTCCCCCTCGGCGCAGGCGATCCGATACCGGACGGCCCGGACAACACGGTCGACATGGGCACCGGGCACGACTGCTTGGACACGCTCTCGCACACCGACCCGCCGGCCCCGGCGTGCGAGACTCGCGGCGGCCGAAACCCGGAACTCGCCGAGGCATGGTGGCACCCTTCCGAACACCTACTGACCTGCGGCCCCGCCCTCCGGATCGCGATTAGGGGGCTAAACGCAGGTCGGGCGAGGCGTCGGGCGGCGTGTGGGCGGATCGCGTTTAGCCCGCTAAACGCAAGTGCCACCGGATCGCGTTTAGCCCGCTAAACGCGATCCGGTGGCACCGGACGCGGGCAGGTGGCAGATCGCGATTAGGGGGCTAAACGCAGGTCAGTCAGCCTGGCGGTGACGGCGGCGCGAGGTGAAGACCAGACCCGCACCGAGTACCAGGGTGGCCAGGGCGAGAGCGCCGAGGCCGAGGACGTCGGCACCGGTGCGGGCCAGACCCGTTCCGCCGCCGGAAGCCTGGTTACCTGGCGCGCCGGGGGCGGGTGTGCTGGTCCCGGACGCGTCACAGCCAGGACGCCGGGTGGGCAAGGTGAGCGGCGGTTCCTCGCCCTTCGTGGCTTCGACGCGAAGCCGGGCAGGGTTGTCCGCCGGACCGACGACGTAGATCGACTTCGGGTTGTCATGCATGATCCGCCAACCCTGCGGCGGGGCGAAGAACAGGCGGTACTTCGGCCCCGGCACCAAGTTGGCGATCTTGAAGTGTCCCTCCCCGTCGGTCGTCGTCTCGACAATGGTCGGGCAGTCACCGTCGGAGGCGAGTACGACCTTGACCCCGGCGAGCCCCGCCTCGAGTTTGCCCGGGTCCGTGTTGTGGACCACCTGACCCGCGAGGGAGGCGATCCCACCCGGCACCGAGGCTTCGTCGTTCGCGACCGGGTTGCCGTCGATACCGACGTCGGCATAGCCGAAGTCACAACCCACCGCGACGCGGCCATGGTGCAGCGCGGCGTCCGGGACCTTCTCGGTCACGTCGAAGGTGCGGGTCTGGCCGGGAGCGATGGTCGCCCCACCCGCGAGGTAGGAAAGCTCTCCCCAACCAGGACCATTGCTCTTCAGCGCGAAGTCCGCTCCGGCGCGATTGCACCCGGCCACGATGCCGACGAGCGGAATGGTTCCCGAGTTCGTCAGTGTCACGGTGACGTGGGCGAGCTCGCCGACTTTGTAGGTGTCCTTGGTGAAGGACACCGACGCTTTGAGTGCACCGTTCAACGGCTGCACCCCACGGATGGGCAAGTCCGTGGTGTCCGCGCCGGCCCGAATGACCTTGAGGGGGAACAACCAGCCCTTGATCGAGTCGCTGCCGCCGCTGAGAAGATATTCGACGGCCGGGACGTCCCCGAAATCGATTTTCCCGTCGGCGTCGCTCGTGGCCTTGTACTCCTTGGAACCGATGGTGTACCGCAAGGTGAGCGGGATATCGGCCAGCTGTTCGCCGTCATCGAGCTTGCCGTTGCCGTTCTTGTCGCCGAACACGACACCCGCCACGCGGCCGGTGACCTTCTCGACGGAGACAGTGCCGTTGAACTCACCGGCGCTGAACCCGGTCTCGTCGGCGACAAAGCCCCGGACGACCGCGATGTCCTTGTCGAGGTCCCCGATCTGCCCGGTGACGGTCAGCTCTTTGGTCTCGTCGGGCTCGAGGCTCACCCCCGGTGCACGTCCCCACGCTCCCCAGCCCGGCTCGTAGGGAATCGACAGGGCTCCCGGCTCACTGAAGAATTGGTGGACCTGAAGTCCGACCGCGCGGGTTTCGCCGACGTTCTTGACCTTGAAGGTGAAACGGACGTCTTCGTCGACCCGGTAGGAGTCTTTTTCGAACGTGACCGAAGCTTCGACCCTCGCTCGCTCGGCCTGTGGCTTCGGAGCCGCGGGCGAAGAACTCTCGGTCGGCGGAGCGCTGGGCGTCGGGGCGGGAGTGCTACTCGGCGCTTCGGACGTCGTCGGCGCGCTGGAGGGCGGGGCCGAAGGCTCCGGATCCGCCAGGGCGGGCGCGGCGAACACACCGGTCAGGGCCGCGCCGGCGGCGATCGTCGCGAGATAGACCCCCGCGGTACGCACGATGGATCTCACCCCAGGTGAATTGTTCACGCAGAGTCACCCCTGAATACCCGTTGGAAATGCGCAGAGCCCCCGAACCGCGTAGAACCCGATCACCCTAGCGAGTTTGGTGAAGGGTTCGTACCCGTTTCGGGTGAGGTGGACTCAAACTGGAACATTCCGGGAAACGGGAAGGGCCCCCGCCGGATCGGCGGGGGCCCTTCTCGTGGATTTCGCTTCGGTCAGCGGAAGTCGCGGCCGAAGTCGTAGTCGTCCAGCGGCACCGCGGCGCCCGGCGTGGAGCCGAACACATCCGGGGTGTAGTAGCCGTCGTCGTAGGACGGGATCGCGTAAGCGGCGACCCGCGCCTCCTCGGTCGGCTGCACCTGGATGTTGCGGTACTTGTTGATCCCGGTACCGGCCGGGATCAGCTTACCGATGATCACGTTCTCCTTGAGGCCCACGAGCTTGTCCGAGCGGCCGTTGATGGCCGCGTCGGTCAGGACACGCGTGGTCTCCTGGAACGAGGCCGCCGACAGCCACGAGTCCGTGGTCAGCGAGGCCTTCGTGATCCCCATCAGCACCGGACGACCCGAGGCGGGCTCGCCGCCCTCGGCGACCGACGCCCGGTTCTTCGCCTCGAACTTGGTCCGCTCGGGCAGCTCGCCCGGCAGGAAGTCCGTGGCACCGGAGTCGATGATCGTCACCCGGCGCAGCATCTGCCGGACGATGACCTCGATGTGCTTGTCGTGGATCGACACACCCTGCGCCCGGTACACCTTCTGGACCTCGTCCACCAGGTGCATCTGCGCCTCGCGCGGTCCCATGACGCGCAGGACCTCGTGCGGGTCCGGCGTGCCTTCGAGCAGCTGCTGACCGACGTTGACGCGGTCACCGTCGCCCAGCGGGCCGTTCGGGGTGTTCGCGAGCCGCTGACGCTTGGACAGCTTGTCGAAGACGATCTCTTCGCTGCCGTCGTCCGGGATCAGCGTGATCTTCCAGAACCGCTCGCTCTCCTCGATGCGCACACGGCCATCGACGTCGGCGATCGGCGCCTTGCCCTTCGGGACCCGGGCCTCGAACAGCTCCTGGACACGGGGCAGACCGGTCGTGATGTCGTCACCGGCGACACCACCCTGGTGGAACGTACGCATCGTCAGCTGCGTACCCGGCTCACCGATCGACTGGGCCGCGACGATACCCACGGCCTCGCCGACGTCGACGAGCTGACCGGTCGCCATGGACCGGCCGTAGCAGGTGGCGCAGATACCGACGGCCGACTCGCAGGTCAGCACCGAGCGCACCTTGACCTTGGAGATCCCGCTCGAGATGAGCTTGTCGATCGCCGGGTCACCGATGTCGTCACCGGCGTTGAGCACGACGTTGCCCTTGGCGTCGACCGCGTCGGTCGCCAGGTTCCGCGCGTACACGCTGGTCTCGACGTGCTGGTCGCGCAGGACCTTGCCGTCGCCGATGTCCTCACCGATCGGCATGTTGATACCGCGGGTGGTGCCACAGTCGATCTCGCGGACGATGACGTCCTGCGACACGTCCACCAGACGACGGGTCAGGTAACCCGAGTCGGCGGTACGGAGCGCCGTGTCCGCCAGACCCTTACGGGCACCGTGCGTCGCGATGAAGTACTCCGCCACCGACAGGCCTTCACGGAAGTTGGCCTTGATCGGACGCGGGATGTACTCACCCTTCGGGTTCGACACCAGACCACGCATACCGGCCAGCGACCGGACCTGCGTCATGTTGCCCGCCGCGCCCGACTTCACGATCATCGCGATCGGGTTGTCGTCCGGCAGCGCCGTCTCCATGATCTTGTGGACCTCTTCGGTGGCCTGCGTCCACACCTTGACGAGCTCGTTGTTGCGCTCGGCGTGCGACAGCTGACCACGCTGGTACCGCTTCTCGACCTGGTCGGCCTTGCCTTCGTACTCGTCCAGAATGGCCTTCTTGCCTGCCGGGACGAGCACGTCGGAGATCGCGACCGTGACACCCGAACGGGTCGCCCAGTAGAAACCGGCGTCCTTCAGGCGGTCCAGGGTCTGCGCGACCTGGGTCATCGAGTAGCGCTCGGCGAGGTCGTTCACGATCGCGGCCTGACGCTTCTTCGGCATCGGCTCGTTGATGAACGGGTAGTCCGCCGGCAGCAGCTCGTTGAACAGCACACGGCCCAGGGTGGTCTCGGCCAGCCACGCCTTGCCCGGCTCCCAGCCCTTCTCCGCCAGCGCCGCTTCGTCCGCCTTGGCGGGCTGACGGTCGGTGATGCGGATCTTGATCGGGGCGTGCAGGCTCAGCGCCTTGCGGTCGAACGCCATGATCGCCTCGGCGGGCGACGAGTACGCGTTGCCCGCGCCGTCGGCGTTCTCGTTCAGGCGGGTCAGGTGGAACAGACCGGTCACCATGTCCAGACGCGGCATGGCGAGCGGACGACCCGACGCCGGCGAAAGGATGTTGTTCGCCGACAGCATCAGGATGCGGGCCTCGGCCTGCGCCTCCGCGGACAGCGGGAGGTGCACGGCCATCTGGTCACCGTCGAAGTCCGCGTTGAACGCTTCACAGACCAGCGGGTGCAGCTGGATGGCCTTGCCTTCGACCAGCTGCGGCTCGAAGGCCTGGATACCGAGGCGGTGCAGGGTCGGCGCACGGTTCAGCATCACCGGGTGGCCGGTGATGACCTCTTCGAGCACGTCCCACACCTGCGGACGCGACCGCTCCACCATCCGCTTGGCGGACTTGATGTTCTGCGCGTGGTTCAGGTCGACCAGCCGCTTCATGACGAACGGCTTGAACAGCTCGAGCGCCATGTCCTTCGGCAGACCGCACTGGTGCAGCTTCAGCTGCGGACCGACGATGATGACCGAACGGCCGGAGTAGTCGACACGCTTGCCGAGCAGGTTCTGGCGGAACCGGCCCTGCTTGCCCTTGAGCAGGTCGGACAGCGACTTCAGCGGGCGGTTACCGGGACCGGTGACCGGGCGGCCGCGGCGGCCGTTGTCGAACAGCGCGTCGACGGCCTCCTGCAGCATCCGCTTCTCGTTGTTGACGATGATCTCGGGCGCGCCGAGGTCGATCAGCCGCTTCAACCGGTTGTTCCGGTTGATGACCCGGCGGTAGAGGTCGTTCAGGTCGGAGGTGGCGAACCGGCCACCGTCGAGCTGGACCATCGGGCGCAGGTCCGGCGGGATCACCGGGACGGCGTCGAGCACCATGCCGCGCGGATCGTTGCCGGTGGCCTGGAAGGCCGCGACGACCTTGAGCCGCTTCAGCGCGCGGAGCTTCTTCTGCCCCTTGCCGTTGCGGATGGTGTCGCGCAGGCTCTCGGCCTCCGCGGCGACGTCGAACTCGGTGGCCAGCTTCTGGATGGCCTCCGCGCCCATGCCGCCGGTGAAGTACTCGCCGTAGCGGTCGACGAGCTCGCGGTAGAGCAGCTCGTCGGCGATCAGCTGACGGGTGTCGAGCTTCGTGAAGGTCGTCCAGACCTCCTCGAGACGGTCCAGCTCGCGACCGGCGCGGTCACGCAGCTGACGCATCTCGCGCTCGCCGCCTTCCTTGACCTTGCGGCGGACGTCGGACTTGGCGCCCTCCGCCTCCAGCTCGGCCAGGTCGGCTTCCAGCTTCTGCGCCCGTGCCTCGATGTCCGCGTCGCGCTTGGTCTCGAGGTTCTTGCGCTCGACACCGATCTCGTTCTCGAGGGTCGGCAGGTCGTTATGCCGCAGCTCGGTGTTCACACCGGTGATCACGTAGGCCGCGAAGTAGATGATCTTCTCGAGGTCCTTCGGCGCCAGGTCGAGCAAGTAGCCCAGGCGGGAGGGAACACCCTTGAAGTACCAGATGTGGGTGACGGGAGCGGCCAGCTCGATGTGGCCCATCCGCTCACGACGCACCTTGGCGCGGGTGACCTCGACGCCACAGCGCTCGCAGATGATGCCCTTGAAGCGGACCCGCTTGTACTTACCGCAGTAGCACTCCCAGTCCCGGGTCGGGCCGAAGATCTTCTCGCAGAAGAGGCCGTCCTTCTCGGGCTTGAGCGTCCGGTAGTTGATGGTCTCCGGCTTCTTCACCTCGCCGAAGGACCACTGACGAATGTCGTCGGCGGTGGCGAGGCCGATGCGGAGCTCATCGAAGAAGTTGACGTCCAGCACGTCTTTACATCCCCTTGGGGTTGATGCGACTAGAGGAGTTGGCGAGCGGAGGCGGGAGCCCGAGGGACTCCCGCCTCATCGCGGGTCAGTGCACGACGTCGTCCACCGAGGGCGACTCGTTGCGGGACAGGTTGATGCCGAGGTTGGCCGCGGCACGCTCGAGGTCCTCGTCGTCGGAGTCGCGCATCTCGATCGCGGCGCCGTCGCTGGACAGCACCTCGACGTTGAGGCAGAGCGACTGGAGCTCCTTCAGGAGCACCTTGAACGACTCCGGGATACCCGGCTCGGGGATGTTCTCCCCCTTGACGATGGCCTCGTACACCTTGACGCGGCCGACCACGTCGTCCGACTTGATCGTCAGGAGCTCCTGCAGGGTGTATGCGGCGCCGTACGCCTGCATCGCCCAGCACTCCATCTCGCCGAACCGCTGGCCACCGAACTGCGCCTTACCACCCAGCGGCTGCTGCGTGATCATCGAGTACGGACCGGTGGACCGGGCGTGGATCTTGTCGTCGACCAGGTGGTGCAGCTTCAGGATGTACATGTAGCCGACCGAGACCGGGTACGGGAACGGCTCGCCGGAGCGGCCGTCCAGCAGCGTGGCCTTGCCGTTCTGCTTGACCATGCGCTCGCCGTCGCGGTTCGGCTTGGTCGCGCCGAGCAGCCCGGTGAGCTCCTCTTCCTTCGCGCCGTCGAACACCGGGGTCGCGGTGTTCGTGCCGGGGTCGACGTCGTAGAGCTCCTCGTTGAGGTTCTTCGCCCAGTCCGGGTTGCCCTCGATCTTCCACCCCTGCGACGCCAGCCAGCCCAGGTGAAGCTCCAGGACCTGGCCGATGTTCATACGCCGCGGGACACCGTGGGTGTTCAGGATGATGTCGACGGGCGTGCCGTCCTCCATGAACGGCATGTCCTCGGCGGGGAGGATCTTGCCGATGACACCCTTGTTCCCGTGGCGGCCGGCGAGCTTGTCGCCCGGCTGGATCTTCCGCTTCTGGGCCACGTAGACGCGGACCAGTTCGTTGACGCCCGGGGGCAGCTCGTCGTCGTCCTCGCGCGAGAACACGCGGATGCCGATGACCTTGCCGGTCTCACCGTGCGGCACCTTCAGCGAGGTGTCGCGGACCTCACGGGCCTTCTCGCCGAAGATCGCGCGGAGCAGGCGCTCCTCCGGGGTCAGCTCGGTCTCACCCTTGGGCGTGACCTTGCCGACCAGGATGTCGCCGTCGCGGACCTCGGCACCGATGCGGATGATGCCGCGCTCGTCGAGGTCGGCCAGGACCTCCTCGGAGACGTTCGGGATGTCCCGGGTGATCTCCTCGGCGCCCAGCTTGGTGTCGCGGGCGTCGATCTCGTGCTCCTCGATGTGGATCGACGTGAGCACGTCGTCCTGCACCAGGCGCTCGGAGAGGATGATCGCGTCCTCGTAGTTGTGGCCCTCCCACGGCATGACCGCGACGAGCAGGTTCTTGCCGAGCGCCATCTCACCGTTCTCGGTGGACGGGCCGTCGGCGATGACCTGACCCTGCTCGACCCGGTCGCCCTCGTTGACGATCGGGCGGTGGTTGAAGCAGGTGCCGTGGTTCGAGCGACGGAACTTGTACAGTCCGTAGCTCTTCCGCGTGCCGTCGTCGTGCATGATCGTGATCAGGTCGGCCGAGAGCTCCTCGACGACACCGGACTGCTCGGCGACGAGCACGTCACCGGCGTCGACCGCGGCACGCAGCTCCACCCCGGTGCCGACGTACGGCGCCTGGTTGCGGAGCAGCGGCACGGCCTGGCGCTGCATGTTCGCACCCATCAGGGCGCGGTTCGCGTCGTCGTGCTCGAGGAACGGGATCATCGCCGTCGCGACCGAGACCATCTGCCGCGGTGAGACGTCCATGTAGTCCACGTCCAGCGGGTCGATCAGCTCGACCTCGCCGCCCTTCTTACGGACCAGGACGCGGTCTTCGACGAAGGTGCCGTCTTCCGAGATAGGCGCGTTCGCCTGCGCCTTCACGTAGCGGTCTTCCTCGTCCGCGGTGAGGTAGTCGACCTGGTCGGTGACGCGACCCTCGACGACCTTGCGGTACGGGGTCTCGATGAAACCGAACGGGTTGACCCGCGCGTACGAGCAGAGCGAACCGATCAGGCCGATGTTCGGGCCTTCCGGCGTCTCGATCGGGCACATGCGGCCGTAGTGCGACGGGTGGACGTCACGGACCTCCATGCCGGCGCGCTCACGCGACAGACCACCCGGGCCGAGGGCGGACAGACGACGCTTGTGCGTCAGCCCCGACAGCGGGTTGTTCTGGTCCATGAACTGCGACAGCTGCGAAGTACCGAAGAACTCCTTGATCGCCGCCACGACGGGACGGATGTTGATCAGGGTCTGCGGCGTGATCGCCTCGACGTCCTGGGTGGTCATCCGCTCGCGGACGACGCGCTCCATCCGGGACAGACCCACGCGGATCTGGTTCTGGATGAGCTCGCCGACGGTGCGGAGACGGCGGTTGCCGAAGTGGTCGATGTCGTCGGTCTCGACCGGGATGGTCTGGTCGCCGACGGTCGCCTTGTCCTCGCCCGCGTGCAGGCGGACCAGGTACTCGATCGTCGAGACGATGTCCTCTTCGGTCAGCGTCCCGGTGTCGTACGGCGTGGTCAGGCCGAGCTTCTTGTTCAGCTTGTACCGGCCGACCTTGGCCAGGTCGTAGCGCTTCGGCTTGAAGAACAGGTTCTCCAGCAGCGTCTGCGCGCTCTCCTTCGTGGGCGGTTCGCCCGGGCGCAGCTTGCGGTAGATGTCGAGCAGCGCCTCGTCGGTGCCGGCGGTGTGGTCCTTCTCGAGGGTGGCGAGCAGCGTCTCGGAGAAGGAGAAGCGCTCGCGGATCGCCTCGGTGGTCCAGCCGAGCGCCTTCAGCAGCACGGTGACCGGCTGGCGGCGCTTGCGGTCGATGCGGACGCCGACGGTGTCGCGCTTGTCGACGTCGAACTCGAGCCAGGCACCCCGGCTCGGGATGACGCGGACGTTGAAGACGTCCTTGTCGGTGGTCTTGTCGACGCTGGTGTCGAAGTACACACCCGGCGAACGGACCAGCTGGGACACGACGACACGCTCGGTGCCGTTGATGACGAAGGTGCCCTTGTCGGTCATCACCGGGAAGTCGCCCATGAAGACCGTCTGGCTCTTGATCTCGCCGGTGTTGTTGTTCACGAACTCGGCGGTCACGAACAGCGGGGCCGCGTACGTCATGTCCTTGTCCTTGCACTCCTCGACAGAGGCCTTGACCTCGTCGAAGCGCGGGTCGGAGAAGGACAGCGACATGGATCCGGAGAAGTCTTCGATCGGCGAGATCTCGTTGAGGACCTCTTCCAGGCCGCCGACCGGGTTTTCTTCACCTTCTTCGACGCGGCGTTCGAACCACGCCTCGTCGCCGGTGAACCATTCAAAGGACCTGATCTGCACGTCGAGCAGGTTCGGGGTGCTGAGCGGCTCGCGAATCTTTGCGAAGGAGACCCGCTTGGGGGCTCCCGGGATTCCCGTGGACTCCGAGCGAGATACAGCCGAGGTGGTCGCAGCAGTGGCCTGGTTCGCGGGAGAGACTGCCAAGATGCGTCCTTCCGGGGACAATGAGCGGTGAGCAGCCGCGTCAGCAACAGCTGATGCGATCTGTCAAGGGTGCCGTGTGCCCACTATCCTAACTACCGGCTCCGGGCAGCCTGAAAGAGGGCAGCGCAAAGAAGCAGTCTAGCCCGAACGTCGCGGTCTGTCCAGGGGGCGCTCCCGATGGGGCCCAGCCTGCATCGCAACGTCTTCAGGTATGCCTCTCCTCGGCCTCCCCGGACCGACCCTCCCGCAAGGGCACCGCCGGTTCTCACCGTTGCCAGTAAGCGTGACCCCACAGGGGCTCTGAGTCAAGATGCCGCGCGGTGGTCCCGCCGGTTGGCGCAGCGTTTAAGAAGCTCCTCCCGGCGTGCTTCACAGGACGATCATCCTGGTTACCGCCCGGTACCCGCAGGTGACGGCGTTGGGGCGCCGACCTGCGTTTAGCGGGCTAAACGCGATCCCGTGGAGGTCGACTCGGAGAGTTCACCGGGCCTAGGGCGGGGTGCCCTGGCAGGTCCTCGGGGCGCTCCGGGGCGTGTGGCGGCTGTGACCGGTGAGCCGGCTGGTGCGACGCACAGGAAAGAGGCCCGGATCGCGTTTAGCCCCCTAAACGCGATCCGGGAGCCAAGAGCGGATGCTGGACGCGGATTGGGAAACTGGGGTGATGTGCCGAGCGTGCGAGCTTGATCTGGACTTGGAAGACGATGAGATGCCAGCCGAGGCGCCCGTGTTACTGCCTTCCGCGGCCGAACTTCTGGATGCGGCGGAACGCAGCGCCGCTTTGCGGGAGCTACGACGCTACGTCGCGGAACTGAGCGGCACAGGCGAGCCGAGGATGACCGTGATTCCTCGCTGGGCTGAAGCGTGCGGCCTGGTCCGGATCCACAAGGGCGCCCACGTGCCGATGAAGAAAAACGCGAAGTTGCTCAAACAACCGCTAGAGCTCTGGGAGCGGGCCTACCGGGCGATGGAGGAAGCCGGTTACGGCTTCGTCGCCGAGGAACACCCGGTACCGTTTTCCTTCGGCCCCGTATTCCCCCAGTTCCTGGCCGCGCTCCGGATGACGCTGTATTCGGCGGCCGACAGCCTGATCCCCCTTGAACTCGTCTATGAACTCGCCGATGAAATGCCGTCGCTGCTCGCCGGACTCGACCTTGGCGTCGAACCCGATCCCGAGTGGCGGCACGGCCTCATGCTCACGCTGGATCTGATGGAACGGCTCGGCGCGGTCGAACGGAGCACGACGACCGACCCGGCGGAGCTGGCCAAGCTGGCCGAACTGACCGGCAAGGCAGCCCCCGACCCGACGCTCGTCGGGCTGACGCCGATCGGGGTGTGGGCGACCAATCGGATGCTCCGTGAGTCGGGGATCGACGCGCCGGTAGTGGGCGAGCTGGCCGGTGTGGGTCTCGACGAGATGTTCGCCCGTCTCTCGCTGTCCTCACCCGAGGTGATGGAAGCCGAGATCAGGGCATGGGTGAACCACCGTTCTCCGGGCGACGCCGCTCATGAGGCCGCGGAGTTCCTTCGACGGACCGAAAGCCCATCCGAGCGACTCCTCGCCTTCCTGACCCTGACCGAAGCCGGAGACCCTGGTTTGACCGCCGGCGCCCGCGTCCGATCCGAGGGCGGCGTCGCCGGAGCGGCGGCGGCGGTCTGGTTGGTCGAGCGAGGCGCGGTCACCCCGGAGACGATCGCCCCTGAGGAAATGGCCCTCGGGTTCGCCGACCATTTCGCGGCGTTGCACGAGTTGGGCGGCTTCCTCGATGAGCTGCGCTCAATGGATGACCAGGCGAGTGTCATCGAGGTTCTCGCGTCGGCCGCCCACCCGGCCAGGCTGGAACTGCTCGACGTGATCGCCGAGGACCACCCAGACCGGAAGATCGCGAAACAGGCCAAGGAGGCGCGGTACGCGCTGCGCCGCTGAAGCACTCTGCTCAGGGCCGGATCGCGTTTAGCCCGCTAAACGCGATCCGGCCGGAACGTCAGCGGGTGCCGGGGGCGTGAGTGACGGTTCGGGTCGGCACGTGAATCGTGAGGCTGGCGTGATCGGCGATGCACGGCGGTCAGTACCCGGGGTATCGCGAAGGCCTCCTCGAATACGGGGAAGGGCCCCTTCGCCGCGCCTCCGACGTGGCGCTGAGCGAGGTCCATGGTCTCGGTGTGTGTCGCGAATGCCACAGCGCGCGACGTCTGATGATGCCGTCGGGCATTCGGGCGGGGCGAGCCCAAGACGACAGAACCGGCCGTAGCTGTCCGCGAGGGATCCCTCTTTGACGGTGAAACGTCTGATTGACACCTATCTGCGCGGTTTCTGAACCGAGCCGACCTCCCAGGAGGTGTCCACAAGTGACATGCCGCACCAGTTGAGCGTCCGGTTCATGTCTGTCGTGAGTGATAAGGACGGTTATTGAGGGGTAAGGCAAACGTGGCATGGTCGGCGCACGTGGTCGTGAGTGGGGTTTCGGGTTAGAACCCGAAACCCCACTCACGACCCGCGCAAGAGCCCTGACGAGAGCTAGTGTCCCTTGTGGACCGTTGACGTCTTGGGCGGCTCACCATGGCGGATCGCGTTCAGCGGGCTAAACGCGATCCGGGCGGGGTCACTTCGAGGGGGCCGGGGGTGCGGCGGGGGCCGAGGAAGCGGCCGGGTTGGGCGGAGCGGCGTAGGTGTTCATCGCCGTGATCTTCCACTTGTCGCCCTGCAGCTCCGCGTTCAAGTGCAGCTGCGCGCTCCCGGCGGTGGTCTTGTTCGTGTCGGCCCGCGTCGAGCTCTGGTCGACGAACACCATCACGTCGGCCCGGTCGCCTTCCAGCCGGATGACGGCGCTGCGGGTGACCTTGCAGGTCACGACCATCTTCTGCTGCGGGGCCAGCCGCTTGACCTCGCCCATCAGCAGGTTGTACTTCGCCCGCACCTCGTCGTTGACCAGCAGGTCACCCGCCGCGGTCTCGGTCTTCGCGATGTTGTTGTAGTCGTACGAGAACAGCGCCTCGGTCGCCTTCGCGACCTGGTCCTTGACCTGCGCGGTCTTCGCGACGTCCAGCAGCGCGGTGTTGTCCGTCGAGCTGGACACCTCGTCGGCCTGGATCTTGAAGAGCACCGCGGTCGCGGCCAGCAGCAGTCCGACGACGACCAGCGCACCCGCCAGGATCAGCTGCCTGGAACCCGGCTTCTTGGTCTCCGAAGAGTCTGGATCCTCATCGGAAGCGACCTCGGCTTCGGCTTCTTCGAGGTCGTCCGGCTTCTCTTCGGCAGCCGCGCGGACCTTCGCACGCGGGCTCGGCTTCGCGACAACCTCGTCTTTGGAGGGCTCTTCAGGGACCTCGACAGCGGCCACCTCAGGCTCAGCCTCAACGGGCTCAGCCGTCTCAACGGCCTCAGGCTCGGGTTCAGGGGCAGGACGCGGAGCCGGTCGCGGCGACGGGCGGCGAACCGGCGCCGGCGTTTCGTCGACCTCGACCTCTGAAGCTGGGACTTCGGGAGAGGCGGGAGCAGGAGACGCACCGGGCCGTCGCAGGCCGGCCACCCGGGGGCGGCGCACCGGCGGAGTGCTGCGAGGGGGCTGGCGACGGGAGGGGGGCACTACGTGGCTCCGTTCTAGGTGACGCTCTTACTGACCGGCCGCGACGAGGGGCACGTTGTCGATCCCGGACAGCTTCCACTCATCGCCGACCCTGGTCATCGAGACCTCCAGGCGCAGCGCCTTCGAGCTCGCCTTGTCGCCCTGGGTGACCTGGGTGGAGATGGCGGCGAGGAAGCTCGCCTTGCCCTCGTGGTCGTCGAGCTCCTCGACCGCGATGTCCTGGATGGTGGTCACGACCTTGGTCTTCGCATCGCCGAGCGCCTTGCGGTAGGTCGGCTCCAGCTGGGCCAGCTGCTGGCTCATCTTGTCGTCGGAGACGGCCTTCTGCTTGGCGAAGAACTCGTCGAGTTTCTCGAAGTCGACCTCGGTGTACGCCTTGATCGCGGTGCCGCCCGCCCTGACCACTTCGTCCCGCGAGCGCGCCAGGTCGGCGTTGTCGTCCGACGCGGCCACGGCCCACATGACACCGAAGATCGCCGCGGCGACGAAGGCGGCGAGCGCGAACGCCGCCGCCCCGAGGACCAGGGTCCGCGATCGAGAAGAACTCATGACACTCCAGGTTAGATATACGGTCTCGGCCTCAGCCGGGCAGGCCCAGCAGCGTGCCGAGGGTGGGCAGGCTGACCCCTGGGCTCTGCAGGACGCTCGGCATGCCCTGTGCCGCGCGCAGGCTGGCCAGTTCCTCGGCCGAGCGGCCGGCGTTCGCCGCGACGTCGCCTTCCGACGGGATCTGCGGGACCCCGTTGTACGGCACGTTCTGCGAACCGCGCACGTTGATCGGGCTGCCCTTCGGCTCGGCGCAGTACGCGTCGTCCTTCGGCGCGCGAGGCGTCGTGTCGGTGCCTTCGCGGTACTTGTCGAGGCCGATGTAACCCTTGGTGCACGAAGGCGGGTTGAACAGGTTGAGCGCGAGGCCCAGGTGCGCGGTGCCGTCGTTGGCGACGCTGTTCGCGCCCGCGGCCAGCATCGGGTACGTCACCAGGCCCTGCTCGAGCCCGTCGAGCCGGGTCACGAGCAGGTTCGACGTCGTGAGCAGGTTCGCCGTCAGCGCGCCCAGCCCCGGTCCGGATTCGGCGAGCACCTCGCTGATCTGGTTCGCCACCTGCGGGGTGATCCCGATCAGCTTCCGGATGTCGGCGTCGGAGTTCTTCAGTGTGCCGGAGAGCTTGTTGAGGTCCGCGCTGAACGACTTCATCGAGCTCGCCATGTCGTTCTGCGTTTCGAGGACCTGCCCGCCCTTTTCCAGCAGCTGGACGGTCTGCGGCAGATACTCCTGCGCGGTCGCGGTGAAGCTCCGCGCGGTGTCGAGCAGCCGCTGCAGGTCCGGGCCGGTGCCGTTGAAGGCGTTGTACGACTCGTCGACGACCTTGCGCAGCGAGTCGGTCGGCACCGAGGCCGCGAGGCTGTCGAGGTCACCGATGAGCTGCTCGGTGGGCACGGGCGTCTTGACCTTGTCGGCCGGGATGACCGAACCCGAGTTCAGGAACGGCCCGTTCTCGCTCTTCGGCCGCAGGTCGACGAACTGTTCACCGACCGCCGACCGGTTCGCGACGACGGCATCGAGATCGGCGGGCACCCGCGGGGCGTCCGGCGAGATGTTGAGGTCCGCCTCCAGCCCGGTCTTGGTCAGGCGCAGTTCGCCGACCCGGCCGATGTTGAAGCCCCGGTACGTGACCTCGGCGTTCTGGAAGATGCCTCCCGACTGCTTGAGCTGCAGTTTCACCGTGTAGCCCTCGTCGCCGAAGACCTGGCCGAGCCCGGCGAACCGGATCAGCGCGTACACGATGGCGACCACGGAGATGATCGCGAACGCGACCAGCTGGATCTTCGTCCTACGGACCAGCATCAGCCGGCACCTCCCGACAGCACGCCGAAGATACCGGCGGGTCCGGTCTGTTGCGGCTGTCCGCCGCCCTGCGGCGCGCTCGCCTGGCCGCCGGCGACACCGCCGACGCTGTCCGGGATCGGCAGCGGCGGGTTCGCGCCCGGCCCTTCGGTGCCGCCGGTCAGCCCCGGGACCGGGATGGCGTCCTTGAGCGGGTTCTCCCGGCTGCGGCCGAGGTTCTTGAGGATCTCGTTCAGGTTCAGGTCGATCTTCGCGAATAGGTTGAAGTAGTCGCCCTTGACGCCGTCGTAGGCGGCGTCGCTGAACGGGAAGGTCAGCAGGATCTCCAGCGCCTTCGGCAGATCCGAGCCCGCCTCGCCGAGCTTCTGCAGCGTCGGCTGCAGCGCCTTGAGGTCGGCGACGAGGTCTTCCTTGCTCTTGTTCACCGTGTCGACGGCGACCCCGGAGAGGTGGTTGAGCGCGTTCAGCATGGTCACCAGCTGACCGCGCTGCTGCTCCAGCACGCCGAGACCGGGGCCGAGGTTGTCGACCGCGCCGACCAGCTTGTCCTTCTGGCCGTTCAGGGTGAGCGAGAGCCGGTTCAGCCCGTCGAGCGCCCGCGTGATGTTCGCGGACTGCTTGTCCAGGTTCGTGACCAGCTCGTTGGTGTTGTTCAGCAGCGCCTTGAGCTCCGGCGAGCGGCCGGTGGTGGCGTTGTTGAGTTCCTTGGTGATGGTGTTGAGCTGTTCGACCCCGCCACCGTTGAGCAGCAGCGAAAGCGCGCCGAGCAGTTCTTCGACCTCGACGCTGCGGTTCGTGCGGGCCAGCGGGATCACGGCGTTGTCGGCGAGCTTGCCCTGCCCGTCGGCGGGCGCCGCCAGCTCGACGTACTTCTCACCGAGGAGGCTGGACTGCTTGACGTTGGCGAGCGCGTTCGCCGGCAGCTTCACGTCGCCGTTGACCCGGAGGGTGACCTCGGCGTTCCAGCCGTCCTGGGTCAGCCCGATCGCTTCGACACGGCCGATGGCGACCTCGTTGACCTTCACCCCGGCCTGCGGGGTCAGGTCGAGCACGTCCCGGAACTGCACCTTGACCGTGTACGGATGGTCGCCGAGTTCGGCGCCACCGGGCAGCGGGACGTCGTAGATCCCGCTGAACCCGCAGCCGCTCAACGTCAGCGCCGCGACCGTCCCGGAGGCGATAAGAGCGATCTTCTTCATCACTTCGCCCCCGAACCGTAGAGCTCACCGGCGATCGGGAGCGGAAGCGGCGGCAACTGGCCCGCCTGCGAAGACTGGATCACCTGCGCGATCGACGGCAGCGGCACCAGCCCGTCGACCAGTCCGGCGACCCCCTTGCACGCGTCGCCCAGCGCGTCGAGCGCGTCCGGGGTCTGCTTGAGCAGGTTGCACACCATCACCAGCGGCGGCTGGGTGAGCTCGTTGAGGTTGGCCCGCGCGTCGAGCGTGCCCGACGAGGCGTTGTAGGTGTTGACCAGGTTCCCGAGGCCGACCGGGGCGACGTCGAGGATCTCGGCGAGCGCGCCGCGCTGGTCCACGAGCACCTTGGTCACGCTGGCCAGCTTGTCCACATTGGACTTGAGCCGGTCGCGGTTCTTCTCGATGAACGCCTGCACCGCGGTGAGCGTGTCGGACAGCTGCTTCACCGTGGCCGAAAGGTTTTCCCGTTCGCCCGCGAGGAATCCGCTGACGTCGGCGAGCTGCCGCTCGAAGTCGCGGACCTGCTTGTCGCTGTTCACCAGCGTCTGCGAGAACGAGCCGAGGTTCTCGACGGTCTTGAACAGGTCGTCCTTGTTCCCGGACAACGTGCCCGCCGCCTGGCCGAGTTTCGTGATCGTGTCGTGCAGCGCCTGCCCGTTGCCGTCGAAGTTCTTCGCGGCGGTGTCGAGCAGGTTCGACAGCGAACCGTTCTTGTTGGCGCCGTTGGGCCCGAGCGACTTGCTGACCCGGGAGAGGCTGGCGGCGAGTTCGTCGACTTCCAGAGGCACCTCGGTGCGGTCGAGCCCGATGACCGCGCCGTCGGCGATCCGCGGGCCGCCCTTGTAGGCCGGGGCGAGCTGCACATAGCGGTCGCTGACCAGGGACGGCGACACGATGATCGCCTTCGCGTCCGCGGGCACGGCCACCGAACGGTCGTACTCGAGTTCGACGCGGACCTGGTTGCCCATCGGCTGGATCTTGGTGACCGTGCCCATGTCGACGCCGAGCATGCGGACACTGTTGCCCTCGTAGAGGCCGACGGTGCCGGCGAAGTACGCGGTCACGTGGTTGCGGCCGGCGTCCTTGAGCGTCCACCACAGCGCGCCGGCGACGACCAGCGCGAGCACGATCGCGATGGTGAAGCCGCGAGCCAGTCCGGCTCCGAGACGGGTACTCATTTCTCGTAGCACCCTTTCTCGTTGATCGGCCCGAACGACGGCAGGACCAGTCCGCAGATGTAGTTGTCGAACCAGCGGCCGTTGCCGATCGTGTTCGTGAACACCCGGATGAACGGCGCGAACCGCGCGATGCCCTGGCCGAGGGCGTCCTGGTTGCGCTGGAGCATCGAGGTCAGCTGGTCGAGCTGGGTGAGCACCGGGTCGAGCTGCGCGTCGTTGTCGTCGACCAGGCCCTTGAGCTGGGTGGCGAGGTTGCGCGAGCCGTCCAGCAGCGCGGAGATCGCGTCTTTGCGCTTGGCCACCTCGCCGAGCAGCTTGTTGCCGTCGGCGAGCAGCTTCTGGAACTCGGCGTCGCGGTCGACGAGCGTCTGCGAGACCTGCCGCGTGTTCGCGAGCAGGCTCGACAGCTGCGAGTCACGCTTGGCGATGGTGTCCGAAAGCCGGGAAAGGCCGTTCAGGGCGCCCTTCACGTCGGCCGGGGTGTCCGCGAACGTGTCCGTGATGACGTCGAAGCTCTTCGCCAGCTGCGTCGTGTCGATGTCGTCGACGGTCTGCGAAAGCCCGCGGAAGGCGTCGAGGACGTCGAACGGCGACATCGTGCGCTCACGCGGGATCGTCGCGCTCGGGTCGAGCGTGCGCTGCCCCTGCGGGTCGAGCGCCAGGTACTTCTGGCCGAGCACGGTCTTGATCTTGATGGCCGCGCTGGTCTTGTCACCCAGCCAGGCGTCCTTGACCTTGAAGGAGATCCGGACCTTGTCGCCGTCGAGCTTGATCTCGGAGACCTTGCCGACCTTCACGCCGGCGACCCGCACGTCGTTGTCCTCCTGCAGGCCGGAAGCCTCGCTGAAGTCCGCGGAGTACGTCGTCCCGCCGCCGATGACCGGCAGGTCCTCCGAGTTGAGCGCGGCGAGGAAACCGAGCAGCAGCACCGAGATGCCGACCAGCGCGATCGGGATCGGATTGCGTTTCTGGAACGACTTCATGCCGTGCACCTCGCCCGGTTCACCGGCAGCAGCGGCAGGTTGATCGGTTCGTTGATCAGCGGAGGCAGGGCGACGGCTCCCGTCATCTCACAGGCGAAGAAGTTGAACCAGGAGCCGTAGTCGGCGGTGCGGGTCAGCGCCGTCACCTTCTGCGGCAGGAACTGGATGAAGTGCTCGACGATCGGCTGGCTGTCGTTGAGGTTCTTCGACAGCGTGCCGAGCGCGGCGATGTCCTGCTTGAGCGGCTCGCGGGCCTCGCCGAGGAGACCGGAGGTCGTCTGGGCGAGGGTGCCGAGCGAGTCGATGGCGTCGCCGATCGGCTCGCGGTCCGCGGCCAGCCCGGAGACCAGCTGCTGCAGCTTGACGATCAGGTCGTTCAGCTGCGGCGTATGCGCGTTGACCGTGTCGAGCACCGAGTTCAGATTGTCGATGACCTCGCCGATCACCTTGTCCTTGTCGGCGATCGTGGTGGCCAGCGACGCGGTGTGCTTCAACAGGCTTTCGACCGTGCCGCCCTCGCCCTGAAGGACCTGGATGACCTCGTAGGACAGCTTGTTGATGTCGTCCGGGTTGAGCGCGGTGAACAGCGGCTTGAACCCGTTGAACAACTGCGTCAGGTCGAGCGCGGGCGTGGTCCGCTCCAGCGGGATGTTCCCGCCGGGCTCCAGTGTCTTGCCGGAGGTGTCGGTGCCCTGCCCGAGCGAGAGGTAGCGCTGGCCGACCAGGTTCCGGAACTTGATCTGCGCGGTCACCCCGGCGGGCAGTTTGCGGCCGGCGTCCACTTCGAACTCGATCTCGGCCTGACGCCGGTCGACGATGCGGACCTCCTTGACCTGCCCGACCCGGACACCGGCGATGCGGACGTCGTCGTTGGGCAGCACGAGGGTCGCGTCGCTGAACCGCGCCTTGTAGGCGTTGGTGCTGGTGGTGTTCACGTTGGCGATGCTGATCCCGAGGATGGTCGTGAACAGCACGGTGACGACGATGAAGGCGCCGAGTTTGATCAGCGGAGCGAGCAGACCCCTCATGCCCTTCCCCCGTTCGCGCGCGATCGCGATCGCCTGGCCAGGCCGCGGCTACCAGCCGAAACCGGCGGTCGTGCGGAGAAGGCGGCCTGCCCCCGCGATAGCGAGGCCTCCGGCCGGAGCGCGCGCGCTCCGGCCGCCTTCTCGACCAGGGGCGCAACTACCGTTCCAGTCATTTGACGTGCACCTCCGCTCCTCGATAGAGCGGGCCGACGAGCAGCGAGCCCCAGCCGGGCACGTCCGACGCGGCCATGCCGACCTGCGGGGCGACCAGCTGCGCGAGGAAGTCCGATTCGGACGCGCTGTAGGACGGGCTACCGCCGGGTGCTCCCCCGCCGTTGTAGCCGCCGTAGTTCGCGAAGCCGTTCGAAGGCGAGAGACCGTCGTTCGCCGAGCGTGCCGGGGGTTTGACCGTGCTGCCGTCCTTGATCGGGCCGTCCGGCGGGTACTGCGGGAACGGGTCCGGGAACTGCTTCAGGTCGTAGCAGCGCGGACCGCGTTTGTCCTCGAACCTCGGCTCGTCCTTGCCCGGCAGGTACGGCCCGCGGTTGACGGTGACCTCGATGGTCGCGTGCAGACCGGGCCGGTCGGTGCCCTTGCCGAGGGCCTTGTCGATCTTCGGCAGGTTGGCCGCCATCTGCCCGATCACGCACGGGTACTCCGGCGAGTACTTCGCCAGCAGCTCCGCCGTCGGGCGGGCGGTGTCGGCGAGCCGGATCAGGTTGTCCGCGTTGTTCCGCAGGAACGTCTGCAGATCGACCGAAGCCTGGGTGACGCTGCCGTAGAGGTTCGCCAGGTTCATCTTCTGGTCAACCACGGTGCGGGTGGTGGTGCTCAGGTTGTCCAGGGTCTGCACCAGATCCGGGGCGACGGCGTCGAGGTTGTCCGAGAACTTCGCGAGCTCCTTGAGGTTCTGCTGGAGCTTGGGCTCGTGCGGGTTCAGTTCGCCGACGTAATTGCCGAGCTGCGCGAGGGTGTCGCCGAGTTGATCGCCGCGGCCGTTGAGCGCGGTCGAGATCGCCGAAAGCGTGCTCGACAGCTTCTGCGGCTGGACGGCCTGCAAGACCGGCATCAGGTGGGCGAAGGCCTGCTCCAGCTCGACCGCGCCGGACGTACGGTCCTGGGTGATCACGTCGCCCTCGGCGATCGTCTTCTCCGAAGGCACGTCCGGGATTTCGAGGGAAACGAAGCGCTCACCGAACAAGGTCTTCGGCAGGAATCGCGCCGAAACGTTCTGGGGGATCAGTTTCGCCGACTCCGGATTCAGCGCGAGCGTGAGTTCGGCGCCGTCCGGCGTCGCGGCGATGTCCTTCACCGAACCGACGATCAGACCGCGGACCTTCACGTCGGACTGCTTCAGCAACTGGTTCCCGATGTTGCCCGACTGGAGCTTCACGCTGACGACGGGCGTGAACGCCCTTTGGTACAGCGCGATGCTCAGCGCCACTCCGCCGATGAGCACGGCGACCAGAAGCAGGCCCAGCAGCCTGCGCCGGATTGTCGCGATCATCCTGCGATCCTCACCGTGACGTCGGTTCCCCAGATCGCGAAACCGATGAAGAAGTTCATGATGGACACCGTGACGATGCTCAGCCGGACCGCTTTACCGACGGCCACGCCGACACCGGCGGGGCCACCGGAGGCCCGGTATCCGAAATAGCAATGGGACAGGATGATCAAGACGCTGAACAACAGCACCTTGATGAAGGAATACAACACATCCTGTGGTGGTAGGAACAGGTCGAAATAATGGTCGTAGGTACCCGCTGACTGGTTGTAGATGTAGATAACGACCAACCGCGACGCGAGATACGAACTCAGCAGGCCGATGACGTACAGCGGGATGACCGCGACGAAACCGGCGATGATCCGCGTGGTCACCAGGTACGGCAGGCTCGGCACGCCCATGACCTCGAGCGCGTCGATCTCCTCCGAGATACGCATCGCGCCCAGCTGGGCGGTGAACCCGGCGCCGACCGTCGCCGAAAGCGCGAGCCCGGCGACCAGCGGGGCGATCTCGCGGGTGTTGAAGAAGGCGGTCAGGAAGCCGGTGAAGGCCGAGGTGCCGATCGAGTTCAGCGCCGAGTAACCCTGAAGACCGACGAGGACACCGGTGAACAGGGTCAGGCCGACCATCACGCCGACCGTGCCGCCGATGACCGCGAGCGAGCCGGAACCGAAGCTCACCTCGGCGAGCAGCCGTAGAACTTCTTTCATGTAGCGGCGAAGCGTCCTCGGCGTCCACAGCAACGCGCGGCCGTAGAACGACATCTGGTCACCGAGGTTGTCCAGAGTCTGCAAAGGACGGTTGGCGACCCGCTTGGCGCCCTGGAGGAAGGTCATGCGTCAGTCCAGCTTTCCGGGCACGATCTGCAGGTAGATCAGCGTGATCACGAAGTTCACCACGAACAGCATGAGGAACGTGATGACGACCGACTGGTTCACCGCGTCACCGACGCCCTTCGGGCCGCCGGACGGGTTCAGTCCCCGGTAGGAGGCGACGACCGCGGCGATGAAGCCGAAGATCAGCGCCTTCAGCTCGCCGACCCAGAGGTCCGGCAGCTGGGCTAGCGCGGAGAAGCTCGCCAGGTACGCGCCCGGCGTCCCGCCCTGGAGGACGACGTTGAAGAAGTACCCGCCGAGCACGCCGATGACGCTGACCATGCCGTTCAGCAAGAGCGCCACCAGCATCATCGCGAGCACACGCGGCACGATCAGGCGCTGCACCGCGGAGACCCCGAGCACCTCCATGGCGTCGATCTCTTCGCGGATCGTCCGCGCGCCGATGTCCGCGCAGACCGCGCTACCGCCGGCGCCCGCGACCAGCAGCGCCGTGACCAGCGGACTGGCCTGCTGCACGGTGGCGAGCACCGACCCGGCGCCCGTGTAGGACTGGGCGCCGAGCTGGCGGGCGAGCGATCCGAACTGCAGCGAGATGACCGCGCCGAACGGGATCGCGACGAGCGCCGTCGGCAGGATCGTGACGCTCGCGATGAACCAGGCCTGCTGGATGAACTCCCGCAGCTGGAACGGGCGCTGGAAAATGCCACGAACGATGTCGAGGCCGAGAGCGAACAGGTTCCCGGTCTCGCGCACCATGCCGATCCCGGGGATCTTCGCCGATGAAGCGGAAGAGCTCACGCGCCACCCGACCCCGGATCTTGTGGCCGCAAGCGGTGGTTGCCCGCTCTCCCGGGATGCGGGATGTGGGCGACCTGGTCGTCGGGCAGCTGGCCCTGGTGGTGGTTCGGGATCGAGGTCTCGGCGGGCGACGACCGGTGGCCGGCGGTCGCGAGGCGCTGCGGGCGGACACCGTAACGCTGCTGCTCCTCCGGGGAGAGCGACTCGATGATGCTCTGCTGCGCCTCGGGCGGCAGGCCGTGCAGGATCTGCATGACGCGGTCCTTGCGGCGGACCGCGCCCATCCGGGTCGGCACGCCGGGCGTCGGCTGCATCTGCGGCGGCACCCCGCTGACGTCCTCGACACCGCCCGCGTGGTGACCGGCCTCGAACATCGCGCGCTCCGCGGCGAGCTGGGCCGAGTCCTTCTCCTCGCTCATGCCGATGGGGCCGTCCATCTTGCCGTTGAGGAACTGCTTGACGACCGGCTCCTCACTGGTCAGCAGCACCTCGCGCGGGCCGAACATGACCAGTTCCTTGCGGAAGAGCATGCCCAGGTTGTCCGGGACGGTGCGGGCGAGGTTGATGTTGTGCGTGACGATCAGGAACGTCGCGTCGATCTGCGCGTTGACGTCGAGGAAGAGCTGGGAGATGTAGGTGGTGCGGACCGGGTCGAGACCGGAGTCCGGCTCGTCGACCAGGATGATCTGCGGGTCCAGCACCAGGGCGCGGGCGAGCCCGGCGCGCTTGCGCATACCGCCGGAGATCTCGCCGGGCAGCTTCTTGTCGGCGCCGTTGAGACCGGTCATCTCGAGCTTCTCGAGCACGATCCGGCGGACCTCGGTCTCCGACTTCTTCGTGTGCTCCCGCAGGGGGAACGCCACGTTGTCGTAGAGGTTCATCGAGCCGAAGAGCGCGCCGTCCTGGAAAAGGACGCCGAAGAGCTTGCGCACCTCGTAGAGCTGGTGTTCGGAGCACGTCACGATGTCGACGCCGTTGATCATGCAACGGCCACGGTCCGGCTTGAGCAGACCGATCATCGACTTCAAGAAGACGGACTTACCGGTTCCGGACGGACCGAGCATCGCCGAAACCTCGCCCGGAGGCAGGGTCAGCGTGACGTCCCGCCAGATGGCCTGCTTACCGAAGGACTTGGAAAGACCTTCGATGACCACCTCGGCACCCATCGCACCTCCAGGAGCTGTTCCGCGTCGTCGCGCACTGCCTTCCCGTGCCACTGGCCCGGGAGGACGCATGCGTTCGCGCAGCGATACCCGCGTCAACCAGGTGCAACGAGCTGAGTGCGAACAGGTTACTCACCAGTTTTCTTTTCTGGCCAGACCCACGGGTAACTTTTCGCGCAGCCCGCCGCCTGCCCGTGCACCGCTTGCAGCACCGTAGTGCACGTCACTCCCGCGCGCAGATCCACAGCGGCACTGCCCAGGCCGGATCGCGATTAGGGGGCTAAACGCAGGTCAGGGCCCCTGCCGTCCTCCGCGCCGCGCGGATCGCGTTTAGCGGGCAAAACGCGATCCGATGCCCTGGGCGCGCCCAGATGCTTAGCGTGGCTACGCGTCGCGATCAGGGGGCTAAACGCAGGTCGGGGCGGGAGGAGCCGGAGACAGCGAAGGGGCGGGCATCCGTGTGGATGCCCGCCCCTTCGGCGGTGCTGCGTTAGGCGCTGACGCGCCCGGGATCACTTGATGGTGATCTTGGCGCCCGCGGCCTCGAGCTTCTCCTTGGCGGCCTCGGCGGCCTCCTTGTCAACCTTCTCCAGGAGGGCCTTGGGAGCGGCCTCGACCAGCTCCTTGGCCTCCTTCAGGCCCAGACCCGAGACGACCTCACGGACGACCTTGATGACCTGGATCTTCTTGTCACCGGCGGACTCGAGGACGACGTCGAACTCGTCCTGCTCCTCGGCGGCCGCGGCGGGGGCGGCACCCGGGGCGGCGGCGACGACGGCAGCCGGGGCGGCCGCGGTCACGTCGAAGGTGGTCTCGAATTCCTTCACGAACTCGGACAGCTCAAGAAGGGTGAGCTCCTTGAAGGCGTCGATCAGCTCGGCGGTGCTCAGCTTCGCCATGGTGGCTTTCCTCTCTGAAACGAACTAAAAGTTCGGGGGTGGGGGTGTTCAGCTCTCGGCGGGTGCTTCGGCTGCTTCGGTACCGGCGTTGCGCTGCTTCTCCTCCAGCGCGGCAGCCAGGCGGGCGACCTGGGACGCCGGCGCCTGGAACAGCGCGGCGGCCTGGGACAGCTTCGCCTTGAACGCGCCCGCCGCCTTGGCGAGCAGGACCTCACGGCTGTCGAGATCGGCGATCTTGGTGATCTCGTCCACGGACAGCGTCTTGCCGTCCATGTAGCCGCCCTTGATCACAAGCGCGTTGTTGTCCTTCGCGAAGTCGCGAAGCGCCTTCGCGGCGTCAACAGCTTCACCTTCGACGAAGGCGATCGCGGTCGGGCCGACGAACAGGTCCTCGAGACCCTCGATTCCGGCGTCCGTGGCGGCACGCTTGACGAGGGTGTTCTTCGCGACCCGGTACTTGGCATTGGTGCCGAGAGCGCGGCGCAGCTGGGACAGCTGGGACACGGAGAGGCCGGTGTACTGGGTAACGACTGTGGCCGAGCTGCTGCGGAAGCTCTCCGCGATCTCGGCGACGGCCGCCTCCTTGTCGGGCTTCGCCATGGTCGCCTCCTCTCTTGGCTAGTGGTCCACTGGCCTTGAGAGCCCTGAAACGACGAAACGCCCCAGCGCAGACAGGCGCGGGGCGTCAGAGCACACGACGACATGCGTCATGGACGAGCCTCGTTCCTCCTGCGCGGGTCGCCCGCCCTAGCGGGGCCTTCGTTCTCCAGGCCAGATGACCGGGAGAAGACCAGCGGTCTTCGGTAGAACCTTGACAAGAATACGTGACCCTGTTTCGTCCCCGGCGGCACCCCCTGCCAAATCGCGTTTAGCCCGCTAAACGCGACCGGCGGAGTGCGCGGGAGGGCTCGCGAGGCATCATGGTGACGTGGCGGAGCAGCGTGATGACGGAAAGCCGGACAACGAGCCCGGCACGGACATCGAGCCCAAGGCGGGAGGTCAGCCCGCGCCCCGGCTGGACGAGGAACAACTGCGCCAGCTCCAGCAGTTTCAGCAGTTCCAGGACTATCTGAAGTTCACCGAGGCGCAGCAGCAGGGCCTCGTGCCGTCGCAGCCCGCGCAGCCCATGACCCAGCACTACGGAGGACAGCCCCCGGTACCTCCGGGGCCTCCTCCCGGTGAACTCGTCAAGGCCCCTCGGCCGCGTGCGCCGCGCTGGCTGCGCCGTCTGGGCGGGAAGCTTCTCGCCTGGGTGATCGTGATCCTGCTGATCTGCATCGGCGCGACCATCGCCTACCGGCAGATCTTCCCCAGCGACGCGGGGGAGGACACGGCGACGTTCGTCCAGGGCGGCGGGGGCAAGCACCGCACCAACCAGGTGCTTTCGACCAACCCGTGGGAGGCGGTGCGGGCCATCTACGACACGATCGGCAAGCCGTACCCGCCTGCCACCCGCGTCGAAAAGGTCTGCCTGTCGATGAGCGAGCAGGCGCAGGCCCAGTTCGCCCGCGACCTCGGCTACCCGGACTGCGCGACCGCCGTCCCGGCCCTGAACGCGAAGGTCACCGACATCACGCCCTACATTTACGCGGTGCGCCCGATGTCGAGTGTGGTCCCGCGGCAGAACCTGACGATCCACTCGTGCTGGTACACCATCCGCGGTGGCCCCCTGCTGGGCAGCTTCACCCTGCAGGAAGTCGAGATGGGCCAATGGCTGATCACCGGGCACGCGAACTCCCCCAACCCCTGCCCCGCCCCGCCCACGGGCAACTGACCTGGGCGTTTCCACCCCAGATCGCGATTAGGGGGCTAAACGCAGGTCAGAGGTCGTGCGAAGTCAGGAAGCCGGTCAGCGCGGAGCCGAAGGCGGGGTGCATGACGGCGGCCATGTGATCGCCGGGCACGCGGACCAGGCGGGCGCCGGCGATGGCGGCGGCCAGGCGTTCGGGTTCCGCGGCCAGCGGGTCGGTGTCCCCGGCCAGGATCAGGGTCGGCACCGCGATCGCCGTCAGGTCCAGTTTCGGGTTCGCCGTCCCGCGCGCGACGGCCGCCAGCGCGATCCGGTCCGCCCGCAGAGCGTCGGCCAGCATACGAAACGGCGCCGAAGACGGCGGAAGCGTCGAAGGGTCCTCCGCCAGGAGAGCATCGCTGATCGCCTCCGGCGTGACGACGCGGGTGTCCACGCCGCCGAAGTCGACGATCCCCGAACCGACCCCGCCGATCGCGAGACACCGGATCCGCGGGTCGGCGGCCACGGCGCCAAGCGCGATCATCGCGCCCATCGAGTAGCCGACCATCGACACCTCGTCGAGGTTCAGCGTGTCGAGCAGCGCCGACACGTCGCGGACCATCGCGTCGTCGCCGTAGCTCGCCTCGTCGTGCGGTTTCGCCGACCGCCCGTGGCCGCGCGCGTCCAGGCTGATCACGGTCAGCCCCGCGTCCTGGATGGTGTCGACGACGCCCGGCGCGATCCAGTTGGCGTTCGTGTCGGCGGCGAAACCGTGTTGCAGCAGTACCGGACGCCCTCGGCCTTCCCAAACGGTGTAGCTCAGCTGAAGCCCGTCGAACGACGCGAAGGTAGGCATGCCCTCAAGCAAACACGAAAAAGGGGCGGCCCCGCCGTAGCGGGACCGCCCCCTTCTCAGTGATGTCTAACTCAGACTCACGCGTCCTCGGAGAGGAGGTTGCGGGTCCGGGCCGGGTCGACCGGGACACCCGGGCCCATCGTCGTGGAGATCGTGACCTTCTTCAGGTAGCGACCCTTCGCCGACGACGGCTTGGCGCGGAGGATCTCGTCCAGCGCGGCCGCGTAGTTCTCCACCAGCTTCTCGGTGTCGAACGAGGCCTTGCCGATGACGAAGTGCAGGTTGGCCTGCTTGTCCACGCGGAAGTTGATCTTACCGCCCTTGATGTCCGTCACGGCCTTCGCGACCGCGGGGGTCACGGTGCCGGTCTTCGGGTTCGGCATCAGGCCACGCGGGCCGAGGATGCGGGCGATACGGCCGACCTTCGCCATCTGGTCCGGCGTCGCGATCGCGGCGTCGAACTCGAGCCAGCCACCCTGGATGCGCTCGATCAGTTCGTCGGTGCCGACCACGTCCGCGCCGGCGGCCTCGGCCTCGGCGGCCTTGTCACCAACGGCGAAGACAATGACGCGGGCGGTCTTACCGGTGCCGTGCGGCAGGTTCACGGTGCCGCGGACCATCTGGTCGGCCTTGCGAGGGTCGACACCGAGGCGCATGGCGACCTCGACGGTGGCGTCCATCTTCGCGGAGGAAGTCTCCTTGGCCAGCTTCGCGGCCTCGAGCGGGGCGTAGAGCCGCTCGCGGTCCACCAGCTCAAGAGCCTTGCGGTAGGCCTTGCTGTGCTTGGGCATTGCTTCTGTCCTTAACTCTTCAACGGATCAGTGTGGTGTTGGAGCCAGCACTTGGCTCTCCCACGGTGGTGCTGGGTGGAGCTCAGTCGACGACCGTGATGCCCATCGAGCGGGCGGTGCCGGCGATGATCTTCGCGGCCTGGTCGATGTCGTGCGCGTTCAGGTCGGATTCCTTGGTCTTCGCGATGTCGCGGACCTGGTCCCAGGTGACCTTGGCGACCTTGGTCTTGTGCGGCTCGCCGGAACCCTTCTCCACGCCCGCGGCCTTCAGCAGCAGCTTCGCGGCCGGCGGCGTCTTGAGCTTGAAGTCGAACGTGCGGTCTTCGTACACGGAGATCTCGACCGGGACGACGTCCCCGCGCTGCGACTCGGTCGCGGCGTTGTAGGCCTTGCAGAACTCCATGATGTTGACGCCGTGCTGACCCAGCGCGGGGCCGACCGGCGGCGCGGGGTTGGCCGCACCCGCCTTGATCTGCAGCTTGATGATCGCCGCAAGCTTCTTCTTCTTGGGTGGCATTTCGTTTGTTCCTTCTTACTGACTTGAGTCCCCCGCACACCTGCCAGTACGCGGGGACTGCCGGCCGTCTGGCGGCCGTCAGATCTTGGAGACCTGGTTGAACGACAGCTCGACCGGGGTCTCCCGGCCGAAGATCGACACCAGGACCTTCAGCTTCTGTCCGTCCACGTTGACCTCGGAGATCGTCGCGGGCAGCGTCGCGAACGGGCCGTCCATGACGGTGACCGACTCGCCGACCTCGAAGTCCACCTCGACCGCGGGGGCACCCAGCTGCGACTCGGCGGAAGCGGCCTCGCCCTTGCCGGGCTTGGCGGGGGCGGCCGTCTCGACCTTGGGCGCGAGGAACTTGAGCACCTCGTCCACGGTCAGCGGCGACGGACGCGACGTGGCACCGACGAACCCGGTGACACCCGGCGTGTTGCGCACCGCGCTCCACGAGGCGTCGTTCAGGTCCATGCGGACCAGGATGTAGCCGGGCAGCACCTTGCGCTGCACCTGCTTGCGCTGGCCGTTCTTGATCTCGGTGACCTCTTCGGTCGGGACCTCGATCTGGAAGATGTAGTCCTCGACGTCCAGCGTCTGGGTGCGGGTCTCGAGGTTGGTCTTCACCTTGTTCTCGTAACCCGCGTACGAGTGGACGACGTACCACTCACCGGGAGCGGCGTTGAGTTCCGCGCGCAGCTTGGCGACCGGGTCGACGTCCTCGCCGGACTCGGCGGCGGTGTCGTCGGTCTCGACGGGCGCCTCTTCGGCATCCGCGACATCTCCGGCTTCGTCGACCTCGTCGCCTGCGGCGGGCACCTCGACGGAGTCCAGGTGCTCGGACTGCTCGTCGCCGAGTGCCGCGTGCACCTGCTCGTCGGAAAGCTCGGTCAGCTCATGACCGGCTGCTGTGCCGTTGTCGGAGGTCACGTTCCGTCCTCTCAGTTGATCGGTTGCCGTGGCGCAGGCCACCGTGCGGCGCCCTCAGGCACCGCGGCCGGCTGCCTCAGCTGCCGAAGACGGCACCGACGACCTCTTTGAAGGCCAGGTCGAGGCCGCTCACCAGCGCCACCATGAACACCACGAAGACCAGCACCACCGCGGTGTAGGTGACCATCTGCTTGCGGTTCGGCCAGATGACCTTGCGCAGCTCGGCCCAGACCTCACGGATGAAGCGCATGAGCCGGGCGAAGATCGACGCCTGCTTCGGCTTGCGGTCGCGCTTCGGGGTCGCCGTGCCTTTGGCGTCCTTGGACTTCTCGGTCTTATCCCCGGCCTTCGCCTTGCCGGCGGGGCGGGTCTTGTCGTCCGACTTGGCGTCGGCCTTACCGGACGGGCGCGCGGACGCACGGCGCTCACGCCGGGCAGCGGCGGTCACTGGGCGGGACTGCTCGTCGGGCTTCTGCCCGGCGCCGTCCTGCGCCTTCTCACCGCTGGCGTCGCTGTCGCTCACGACCACTCCTCCGCCTTCACCAGTTCGCTAACGCAGGGGTGACAGGACTTGAACCTGCAACCTGCGGTTTTGGAGACCGCTGCTCTGCCAATTGAGCTACACCCCTTTGGAGCCCCGATGCTCTGGAGCTCCCGAGGACGCATTCCATCGTCCCCACCGCCGTGGCGGGGATGACCGTAGTGCGTTCCAAGACCAGAAGTCTACGGCAACCCCCGAACAGCTTCGCAACCGCGCCCCTCAAAGCGGCGCGGAGCAGACTTCCGCGGGAAAACTCCCCCACGGCCGACCCCATGATCGTGCCACGATGTCGCCATGAGCGCTCCCGCACCCTCGCCTTCGACGGCAACCCGCGTCTCGGCTCGCATCGGCGGCATCACGCCCTCGGCCACGCTGGCCGTCGACGCGAAGGCCCGGGAGCTCAAGGCGCAGGGCCGTCCGGTGATCGGGTTCGGCGCCGGGCAGCCGGACTTCCCCACCCCGGCCAACGTGCTCGAAGCCGCCGAAGCGGCCGTCCGGGACAAGGTCAATCACGGCTACACGGCCGCGGGCGGGCTGTCGGAGCTGCGCGAGGCGATCGCGGCGAAGACCGTCCGCGACTCCGGGTTCGAGGTCGATCCCAGCCGCGTCCTGGTGACCAACGGCGGCAAGCAGGCGGTCTACTCGGCGTTCGCGACGCTGCTCGACCCCGGCGACGAGGTGCTGCTGCCCGCGCCGTACTGGACGACGTACCCGGAGTCGATCTCCCTCGCCGGCGGCGTCGCGGTGCAGGTCACGGCGGACGAGACGACGGGCTATCTGGTCACCGTCGAGCAGCTCGAAGCCGCCAGGACTCCGCGCACGAAGGTGCTGCTTTTCGTGTCGCCGTCGAACCCGACCGGCGCGGTGTACCCGCGCGAACAGGTCGAGGCGATCGGGCGCTGGGCACACGAGAACGGTCTCTGGGTCATCACCGACGAGATCTACGAGCACCTGGTCTACGACGGTGCCGAAGCGCCCTCGATGCCCGTCCTGGTCCCGGAGCTCGCCGACCGGACGATCGTCCTCAACGGTGTCGCGAAGACGTACTCGATGACCGGCTGGCGGGTGGGCTGGCTGCTCGGTCCGCAAGACGTGGTCAAGGCGGCGACGGCGTACCAGTCGCACTTGTGCGGCAACGTTTCGAACGTGGCGCAACGAGCCGCGCTGGCCGCGGTGAGCGGCCCGCTCGACGCCGTTTTCGCGATGCGCGAAGCCTTCGACTCCCGGCGCCAGAAGGCACTTTCCCTGCTGTCCGAGATCCCTGGCGTCGAGACTCCGGTGCCGCTCGGCGCCTTCTACGTGTACCCGTCGGTGAAAGCCTTGCTAGGTAAGGAAATTCGCGGCGCGCGCCCGGCCGACACGGTGGCGCTGGCCGATCTGATCCTGCGCGAGGCCGAGGTCGCCGTGGTGCCCGGCGAGGCGTTCGGGACCCCTGGCTACTTCCGGATTTCCTATGCGTTGGACGAAAGTGATCTCGCCGAAGGGATCTCCAGGATGGGCAGCCTGCTCGCGGAAGCACGGTGACCGTGATGCGCCTGGGAATCGCCCTTCCGCAATACGGTCCCCTCGCGTCGATGGACGCCGTCACCGGTTTCGCCGCGGCCGCCGAAGAGCTCGGGTACGAGTCCTTGTGGGTCGGGGATCGGGTGCTGGCCCCGGTCTCGCCGTCGGACTTCTACCCCGGCGGCACGCGGGAACGGCCGTACCCGCCCGAGTTCGTCACCTTCGCCGATCCGCTCATCCTGCTGACCGTCGCCGCGAGCGTCACGAACAAGGTCCGGCTGGGCACCAGCACACTCACCGGAACGGTGTATCCGGCCGTCGTGCTCGCCCGGATGCTCACTTCACTGGATCAGGTGAGCGGCGGCCGCCTGGACGTCGGCTTGGGCATCGGCTGGCTTCGCGACGAGTACACGGCGACGGGCACGCCCTGGAAGGGCCGTGGCGGGCAACTGGAGGAGCTTCTCGACGTCCTCGGGAAGTTCTGGACCGGAGACCCTGTCGAGCACGAAGGCGAACGCTGGCGGATCCCGGCGTCGAAGGTCGGCTTGCGACCGGCGCAGAGCCCGCATCCGCCGGTGTTGCTGGGCGGGCTGTCGCCGGTGGCGCTGGATCGCGTCGGCCGCCGCGCGGACGGCTGGCTTCCCGCGGGACTACCCGCGCCGTATCTGGCGAAGCTCTGGGAGACCGTGGTGAGCGCGGCCGAGAAGGCGGGTCGCGATCCCGGCACGCTGCGGCGGGTCCTGCGGATCAACCCGAAGCCCGGAACCGATCTCCAAGACGTCGCCTCGCAGCTGAAGGCGGCTGCCGAAACCGGGATCGCCGAAGCCTTCGTCGACCCGCACTACCTCGCGCGGGACGTCGGCCACGCCCTCGATCTCGCCGCCGAGCTGCGCGACCTCGTCCCCCGCGACTGAAGGCCCTCCCCGTTCGCCGGGAAGGGCCTTCAGCGGCTCAGGATTCGCCGTCGGCGAGCTGAACGAGCGCGTGTGCCTTCGCGGCGTACTTCCAGTTGCCGAGGTCCCGGATGGTCTTGATCTTGAGCTCGGCGAGGAGTTCGTCGTGCTTCTTGGTCAGGCCTTCGAGAGCGGACGGGGGCGCGTCCAGCAACTCGCTGATCCCTTTGTCCTCCCATGCCTTGTCGACCAGCTTGGTCAAGTTCAGGCTCACGGTTTTCGCCTTTCCTCGGGGCAGTCACGGCATCACCCTGAACGTGATCCATGTCTCAGGCAACCGGAGATCACCCGTTCACGCGTCGTCCACCGACGAGCGGACCGATGACAAATGTGACCCAGGTCGCGTACAACGAACGGGTGACGCAGCGGAGAACGGGCGGAGGCTGCCTCTTCCTGGTGATCGTGCTGTCCGTCCTGGGGATCGCTTACCACCTGTGGGAGCGTGGGACGTCGGTGACACCTGCGGGAGTCACCGTTTCGGACGGCGCGGGCCGGTACGTGGCGCTGGGCGATTCGTACACGGCGTCGCCGGGCACCGGTCGGCCTGTGGGTGCGCCGCCGGGCTGCGACCGCTCGGACAACAATTACCCGAGCCTGCTCGCCGCGAAGCTGCGCCCGGCCGAGTTCGTCGACGCCAGCTGCGGTGGCGCCACGACCGAACACCTCACCGGTGAGCAGAAGACCCGGGACGGCACGAACGCTCCGCAACTCGACGCCATCGACGGCGACACGACCCTCGTGACCATCGGGATCGGCGGCAACGACGTCGGCTTCGTCGGCTTCGCGAGCCAGTGCGCGACGCAGGTGCAGACCGCTTCGCCCTGCAAGACCCAGCTGACCGCGAGCGGGCGCGACCAGCTGGCCGAACGGATCACCGCCGCGGCGGGGCGGGTCGGCGGAATCCTGGACCAGATCCGCTCGAAAGCCCCGTCGGCGCGCATCGTGGTCGTGGGGTATCCGACGGTGCTTCCGGACGACGACGCCGGCTGCTGGCCGGTCCTGCCCGTCGGCGCGGGGGACGTCGCCTACTTCCGCGACTCGCTGAAACGACTGAACACGGCGCTGCAGGAGACCGCGAAGGAGCACGAAGCGGGCTTCGCCGACATGTCGACAGCGAGCAAGGGGCGGGACATGTGCAGCGCCGCGAACCGGCGCTGGGTCGAAGGCCCTGCTCCCTCCGTGCCCGCGGCGCCGCTGCACCCGAACGCGCGGGGCGCGGAAGGGATGGCGGAGGTCATCGAGAAGCTGCTCAAGCTCGCGTAGGGGTTTCTCCGGACTGGCGAGGCCTCGGGATGCCGAGCTGCATGACCGGACCTTTCATGCGGGACTGTGTGGATTTCGGGTCATCCAACGTCCCAAAATCCACACAGTGGACCTCATTGGTCCGGTCATGCGCCCTTCCGCGGCTTAAAGCTGCGAAGCGACCTTTCGTAGGCTCGCGAAGCTCCTACGCGGCCGACTCCGACTCGCTGACCTGCGGAAAGAGAGCAAGGGACCTTTGCTATCACTTACTTAGGCACGCTAAGCGAGTGATAGCAAAGGTCCCTTGCTCCACTTGAGGTCAGGCGCGGACGACCGCTTGGGCCTTGCCCAGAACGGCCTTGCCCTCGAACTTGGCGGTGATGTCGACGCGGGCGGTGCCGTCGTCGTTGACCACGGCGACCTTCCCGGTGAACTCGATCGTCGCCGCGCCGTCGTTCGGCACGACCACGGGCCGCGTGAAGCGCGCGAAGTAGTCGACGAGGCGGCCGGGGTCGCCGAGCCAGTCGGTGACGAGCCGCGCCCCGAGCGCCATGGTGAGCATCCCGTGCGCGATGACGTCGGGCAGGCCGACCTCCTTGGCGAAGGCCTCGTTCCAGTGGATGGGGTTGAAGTCCAGCGAGGCACCGGCGTAGCGCACCAGCTGCTCCCGGGTGACCTCGATGGTCAGCGGTGTCAGTTCTTCCCCGACGGTGAACGTGCTCACGCGTCCTCCCCTCGGACCACGAGCTGGGCGTTCGTGGTGGCGATCGGGCCACCGTCGGCGCCGGAGATCTCGGCGCGCAGGTTGATGAAGTCGTTCCCGGCGCGGGTCATGATGTTGTCGATGTACGTGGTGAGCGACAGGACGTCGCCCGCGTGCACCGGCCGCGTGTAGGTGAACCGCTGGTCGCCGTGGACCATCCGCGAATAGTCGAGCCCCAGCTCGGGGTCCGAGACGATCGCGTTGATCGAGGCGAGGTTGATGATCGTCAGGAACGTCGGCGGGGCGATGACGTCGCGGTAGCCGGCCGCCTTCGCCGCTTCGGTGTCGCGGTAGAGCGGGTTCGCGTCGCCGAGCGCGTCGGCGAACTCCCGGATCTTCTCGCGACTCACTTCATAGGTACTGGTCGGCGGGTACACCCGCCCGGTGAACGACTGGTCCAAGGCCACCCGAGCAGGCTACCGAACCCGAAAAATACCCGAAGCCGCCCTGGTGACCAGGACGGCTTCGGGTAAGACAGGTAGAACCGCTAGACGCTCAGCGGGTCTCTTTGTGAGTCCGGTGCGTACCGCAGTTCGGGCAGAACTTCTTCATCTCCAGGCGATCCGGGTTGTTGCGCCGGTTCTTCTTGGTGATGTAGTTGCGGTGCTTGCACTCCTCACACGCGAGCGTGATCTTCGGTCGCACGTCAGTGGCAGCCACAGCATTTCCTTCTCTACTAGGCCTGGGATACCCAGGATTACCGCGTAGCGGTGGCCGGACTTGAACCGGCGACACAGCGATTATGAGCCGCTTGCTCTGCCAGCTGAGCTACACCGCCTTACATGAACCTGGCCGCGACACGCTTACGTGACGCGGCTGAGGTCGCGAGCCCCTTTACGGAATCGAACCGTAGACCTTCTCCTTACCATGGAGACGCTCTGCCGACTGAGCTAAAGGGGCCTTGCCTCTCGCGAGGACTTGGAAAGATTACCAACTTCGGAGGACCCCGATTTCAGGGGGGTCCCCTTACCGCAAAACCTCAGGTCAGCAGGGTCAGGACGGTCTCGGAGTGCCGCCCCGGCGAGCGTGCCGTGCGGGCCTGCAGCCACGCCTCCAGGCGGTCCTCCGGCAGCGGCCGCGAGATGAGGTAGCCCTGCGCCACGTCACACCCCATCGCCTCGAGCTGATCCCGCGCGACGTCTTCCTCGACACCCTCCGCCACGACCGTGAGGCCGAGCGAATGGCCCAGTTCGACGATGGAGCGCACGACGGCGAGGTCGCCGAGGTCGGTGCCCATGCCGAGGACGAAGCTCTTGTCGATCTTGACCTGGTCGACCGGGAGCTGCCGCAGGTACGCCAGGGACGAGTAGCCGGTGCCGAAGTCGTCGACGGCGAGCACGATGCCCAGGGAGTGCAGCTCCCGCAGGATCGGCAGTGCCTTCTGCGGGTCGGACATCACACCGGACTCGGTCAGCTCGAAGGTGAGCAGCTCGGGCGGGATGCCGAAACGGTCGAGTTCGCGCGCGACCTTCGTCGGGAAGTCCTCGTCGGCCAGGTTCCGGACCGACAGGTTCACCGCGGCGGAGATGCGCAGACCCTCGTCGAGCCACTTGCGCACGCGCTTCAACGACTCTTCGAGCACGAACGACGTCAGGACGCCGATGAGGCCGGCCGCTTCGATCGCCGGGACGAACTCGTCGGGGCCGAGCCTGCCGAACTCCGGATGCACCCAGCGCACGAGCGCCTCGACGCCTTGGATCTGCCGGTTCGGCAAGGTGATCTTCGGCTGGTAGTGGACGCTCAGCTGGCCTTCTTCCAGCGACTGCCGGAACTGCGTGACCATTTGGAACCGGCGCATGAAGATCTGGCCCATGCTGGCCATGTAGCCGCGGACCTCTTCGCCGCCCTTGGTCGCGCGGACGGCGACGTCGGCGCGCTGCAGGAGCCCGTCGACGTCGACCTGTTCGTCGTCTTCCGCCGACGAAGTGGCGTAGCCGATCATCGCGTTGGCTTCGACGGAAAGCCGGTCCACCGGATACGGGGCGACGAGTTCCGCGCGCAGCAGTTCCGCGGAGGCCTGGGCGCGTTCCGGCGCGCAGCCGACAAGGAGCGCCGCGAAGGACGCGCCTTCGAGCCTGGCGAGCGGGACGTCGGGGCCGAGCGCGTCGCGGATCCGGCGGCCCGCGGCGATGACCATCCGGTCGGCCCAGACGTAGCCGAGGGCGTCGCTGACGGTGGAGAAGACGTCGAGGTCGATCCGGAGCACGACCGCGTTGGCCTGTTCCCGCAACGGTTCCTTGGCGACCTGGCGGAAGCCCGGCCGGTTGAGCAGGCCGGTCAGCGGATCGTGGTAGGCGTCGTGGCGCAGGGTCGCGAGCAGGCGCCGGTTGTCCAGCGACGTCGCGAGGTGGCTGGCCATCGTGCCGAGCAGCTGGACGTCGTACTTGCCGAACCCGCGCCAGCGGGACAGCCTGTCGTGCGCTTCGACGACGCCGAGGAGCTGGTTCGCGCTGCGCAACGGGACGACCAGCGCCTCCTGCGCGCCACGGTCGAGCAACGCGGAGCGGACGTCGGGATTGGCTTCGGTGATCCGGAAGTGCCGGACGTGCGCGCCGGGCAGGCGCAGCAGCGGGTCGTCGGCGGCCGGGTCGACGGGTGGCAGTTCGTCGCCCGCGACGACCATCCGCATGGTGTCCTTCGGTTCCAGCCGGAGCCTGAGCACGACCCGGCCGGCGGCGAGCTGGTCCTTGATGCGTTCGGCGATGGTCGCCCATTCGCGGACGTCGACACCGCCGACGAGTTCGTCGGCTCGCCCGGCGGGCCGCGCGGCGGCCTGTTGACCGGATCGCGCGACCATCAGGCTGACGTCGGACAGCGCTTCCATGTCGCGCTGCTCGCGGAGCAGGTCGGAGTACGCCCAGTACAAAGCGGTGAGCCCGAGGAACACCGCCAGCACGAGCGGCCAGGCCTTCGGCGTCCCGGAAATGACCAAATATCCGGAAAGGCCGACCGAAGCGTTGACGAAGCCGACGACGAGGATGCGGCCGGTCAAGCGGATCGCGGTGCTGACCCGCATGCGGCGGCGCAGCACGCGGACGGCGGCGAGCGCGAGCAGCGTGCTGACCAGCGGCGCGGTCAGAGTGCCCGCCAGCGCGGCGATCCAGGTCATGTCGTGGGCGCCGGAGGCCTGTTTCACCAGCCCTGCCACGGCGAACGCGCCGGTGATCTCCAGCAGGAAGGCGCCGGCGTTGTAGAGCACGCGGCCCGCGACCTTGCGGGCCAGCAATGTCCCGATGCCCGCCGCGAGGTGGGCGGCGAGCACGACTTCGAAGGGAGCGACGAAGAAGCCGATGACCAGCGGGATCTCGGTGAACGAGATCGTCCACGAGATACCGCTGCGGACGTCGACGTTGATGCCGAGCTGTTCGGCGAGGAGGAACGCGAGCGCGAGGATCGGCCCGATCCACAACAGGTCGTCCGAAGCCTCGAAGTCCAGCCAGAGGCTGACCGCGGCCGCGGCGGCGATGCCCATGGTGAGTACCGCGAAGGTGTAGACGCGGAACCGTCGCTCGTCGGTACGAGCCTCCGTAACGGCGCCTCCCTTGCCCGCCGGCGCCTGTGCGGCGCTCCCGGGCCTGCCGTTCGTGTCCGGCATCCGACCTTCCTTCCCGGCTGCCCAACCGGTCTTGTCCTACCGCGACCTCGGGGACGAGGGCAATACAGTACCCCGGAGGGCGTACCCGAGTCCCATTCGAGACAGTATGAGATCACCCCAGGGTTAACAATGGGCGCGTCGCGCTGACCTGCGTGGACCAAGGGGTGAAATGGGAGCGTTATTCGCGTTCCTTCCGACTACCGGAAGTCACCTGGCGCCACGCCCCGGCCAATCTCGTGAAGTTCCCGGCGGACCCATCAGTAGGGGCTTGAATAGCCCTATGAATAGCCACGCCATCGCCGCCGGGCACGCCGAGCGGCTCGCCACCGTGGACGCCCTGCTCCCCGAAATGCCTGCACTGGAGCCTGTCGAAGGCTCCGTGTCACTCTCCGCGACGGCAGGCGAGTCGGCCGCCGCCGGATTGTCGGTACGGACCGAGACGCGCCCCGATTCTGTTGACTCTCCGTGGCGGGCGCTCGTCGAGCATCGCCTCGAAGCGCGGCTCACCGGCCCTCGCCCGGAAGCTGCCCTTGACGCATTACTCACCCGATGGGATGAACATCTGAAGACCGTCGCCCCACCTGGGGATGTCGAGACCGCGGCGACCGTGGTGCGGCCCAGCCGGGACTCCCCCGGCTCGGCCGAATTGCTGCGCCGCGGCTTCGCGCCGGTGCTGGTGATCGCGGTCCGCCCGGCCGACCGGCTCGCCGTGACGGGGCCGCCCGCCACTCCCGGAGTGCACATCCGGCCCGCCGAAGCGGATGATCTCGAAACCGCCGTCGGACTCGAACTGGAATTGCAGCGTTATGACGCGCAGTTCGGTTCTGTCACTTTGCGCGAGGGCGCGGAGGAAACGATCACGGCGGAGCTGTCGAAACATCTGGGCCGGGAAAATCCGACATTGTGGATCGCCGAGCTGTACGGACGTCCGCTGGGCATGGTGCGGGTGCAGTTCCCCGGTGAGACGGCGTGGATCGGCGGCCGGGTCGCGGCGGAGAAGGTCGGCTACCTGTCGTCGCTCGCGGTGGCCGAACCGGCGCGCTCGAGCGGGGTGGGGACGGCGCTCGCCGCGCACGCGCACCAGGTCTTCGACGAATGCGGCACCGAAGCCGTGCTGCTGCACCACGCGCTGGCCAACCCACGATCGACGCCGTTCTGGTACGCGCAGGGCTACCGGCCGCTCTGGACGTACTGGCAGCGCCGACCCGCGGTGCCCTGATCCCGATAGGCTCATTTCGTGAAGAGGGACGATGACGCGGCCCCGGTGGCGCCGACCGGGGTCGACACCGAAAAGCCGTCCGCGGCGAGGATCTACGACTGGTTCCTCGGCGGGACCCACAACTGGGCGGTCGACCGCGAGTTCGCCCGCGCGCTGGAAAAGCAGTGGCGGTGGGTCAAACCGGGCGCGCGGCACAACCGCGAGTTCATGAACCGTGTCGTGCGCGCGGCGCTGAACGCGGGGATCCGGCAGTTCATCGACCTGGGTTCCGGTGTCCCGACCGCCGGGAACGTGCACGAGATCGTCCAGGAGGAGCTGGAGCCGGGCGACACCGCGAAGGTGGTGTACGTCGACTACGAGCCGGTGGCGGTGGCGCACGCGGAGCTGATCCTCGAACGGCACGAGGCGACCGACTGGGCCGGGATCGTCCAGGCGGACATGCGGCGGCCGAAGGACGTCCTGCGTCATCCGGAGACCCTGCGGCTGATCGATTTCGACCAGCCGGTGTGCCTGATGATGATGGCCGTCCTGCATTTCGCCGGGCCGCACGACGATCCGCCCGCGCTGGTCGCGACCTACCGGAACGCGCTGGCGCCGGGTAGCTGGCTGGGGCTGTCGCACATGAGCTTCGGTGGCCAGACGGGCGAGGACGCGGACGGGCTCCACTGGATGGTCGAGCAGTACCGGAAGACGAGCAACCCCGTGTGGATGCGGGATCGCGAAGAGATCGAGCCGCTCTTCGGGGACTGGCCGCTGCTGGAACCCGGCGTCGTCCACCTGCCCGACTGGCGGCCGGTGCGGGAGCTGCGGCGGGACGAAGAAGGCGCCCGGCCGTTCGCCTGGTGCGGGGTCGCCGTCCACCCCTGACATCCGACCTTTGATCCCAACGCGTCGCGTTTAGCAGGCTAAACGCGACGCTTTGGGCATTAGAGGTCGGAGGAGTGGGTGATCGCTGACGGCGAACGCGGAAAGGAAACAAACGGGTCGATCGGAGAGTTGAGCTAGGCAGACTCAACTAACCGAGGAGTGCACAGATGACCGACACCCGCCTCCTGCCCGTCCTCCCGCTCGATGACGACGTCGTGCTGCCGGGCATGATCGTCCCGCTCGACCTCGCCGACACGGAGACGCGCGCCGCGGTGGAGTCCGCCCAGGCCAACGCGCCTGCCCAGGCTTCCTTCCCGGGGATCCGGTCCAGCGCCGCCACGAAGGCCGAAGTGCTGATCGTCCCCCGAGTCCACGGCGAGTACGCCGAACTCGGCACCATCGCGACCGTCGAGCGCATCGGGCGCGTGCCCGGCGGCAAGACCGCGGTGTTGCTGCGCGGCACCCGCCGCGCCGTCGTCGGCCGCATCGCCGACGGACCCGGCGCCGCCCGCTGGGTGCACGCCGAGGTCGCCACCGAGACCACCGACGACAACGCCGCGAAACTCGCGTCCGAGTACAAGTCCGTCGTCATCGCGATCCTCCAGCAGCGCGGCGGCTGGCAGATGATCGACGCCGTCCAGGAGGTCGAAGACCCGTCCGCGGTCGCCGACCTGGCAGGCAACTCGTCCTACCTCAAGACCGAGCAGAAGCTCGAACTGCTGACCACGCTCGATGTCTCCACGCGACTGGAGAAGGCCCTCGAATGGAGCCGCGAGCAGCTGGCCGAGCTCGAGGTGACCGACACCATCCGCAAGGACGTCCAGGAGGGCATGGAGAAGCAGCAGAAGGAGTTCCTGCTGCGCCGCCAGCTCGAAGCGATCCGCAAGGAGCTGGGCGAGCTCGACGGCACCGCCAACGACGACGACTACCGCGCCCGCGTCGAGGCCGCCGAGCTGCCGGACGCGGTCAAGAAGGCCGCACTGTCCGAAGTGGACAAACTGGAGCGGACCTCGGACCAGTCCCCGGAGGGCGGCTGGATCCGCACGTGGCTGGACACGGTCCTCGAACTGCCGTGGAACGAGCGCACCACCGACGTCCACGACATCGCCGCGGCGCGCGACATCCTCGACGCCGACCACGCCGGTCTCGACGACGTGAAGGAACGCATCATCGAGTACCTGGCCGTGCGCAAACGTCGCGCGGAGTCCGGACTCGGCCCGGTCGGCGGACGGCGTTCGGGCGCGGTGCTGGCGCTCGCCGGTCCTCCCGGAGTCGGCAAGACGTCGCTCGGCGAGTCCGTGGCGAAGGCGATGGGCCGCAAGTTCGTCCGGGTCGCGCTCGGCGGCATCCGCGACGAGGCCGAGATCCGCGGTCACCGCCGCACCTACGTCGGCGCGCTGCCCGGCCGGATCGTCCGCGCCATCAAGGAAGCGGGCTCGATGAACCCGGTCGTGCTGCTCGACGAGATCGACAAGGTCGGCGCCGACTACCGCGGCGACCCGACGGCCGCGTTGCTGGAGGTGCTGGACCCGGAGCAGAACCACACCTTCCGCGACCACTACCTCGAGGTCGAGCTCGACCTGTCCGACGTCGTGTTCCTGGCGACGGCGAACGCGCTCGAGACCATCCCCGGCCCGCTGCTGGACCGGATGGAGCTGGTCACCCTCGACGGCTACACCGAGCACGAGAAGGTGACGATCGCCCGCGACCACCTGCTCCCCCGCGAGCTGGAGCGCGCCGGCCTCGGCAAGGACGACGTCACGCTGACCGACGGCGCGTTCAGCCGCATCGCCGCCGAGTACACGCGGGAAGCCGGGGTGCGCAACGCGAACCGGACCATCGCGAAGGTGCTGCGGAAGGTGGCGACCAAGGTCGCCCTCGACGAGGTCGAGCTGCCGCTGACGATCGACGCCGACGGGCTCGAGACCTACCTCGGCCGTCCTCGGCACCTGCCGGAGTCCTCGCTGCCCGCGTCGACACAGCGAACGTCGACCCCGGGCGTGGCGACCGGGCTGGCCGTGACCGGCGCCGGCGGTGACGTCCTCTACATCGAGGCGTCGCTGGCGGATCCGGAGTCGGGCTCGACCGGGCTGTCGCTGACCGGTCAGCTGGGTGACGTGATGAAGGAGTCGGTGCAGATCGCGTTGTCGTACCTGCGCTCGCGCGGCGCCGAGCTGGAACTGCCGGTCGGCGACCTGAAGGACCGCGGCATCCACGTGCACGTCCCCGCGGGCGCGGTGCCCAAGGACGGACCGAGCGCCGGCATCACGATGACGACCGCGCTGGCGTCCCTGCTTTCGGGCCGGGTCGTGAAGTCGGACGTCGCGATGACCGGTGAGGTGTCGCTGACCGGGCGCGTGCTGCCGATCGGCGGGGTCAAGCAGAAGCTGCTGGCCGCGCACCGGGCGGGGATGAAGACGGTGATCATCCCACAGCGCAACGAACCCGATCTGGACGATGTCCCGGCCGAAGTGCTGGCACAGCTGGACGTCCACGCCGTGGCGAACGTCCGCGACGTCCTGGACATCGCGCTGGCCCCGGCGACGGCTCCGGTCGCCCAAGCGGCGTAACGGCGCGAGGCCGAAGCCCCGGATCCTGCCCAGGATCCGGGGCTTTCGGCTTTCCGAGATCCGGACGAACCCGGACATTACCTCACCTTAAACTCCCTATCACGTTTTGATAACGTGTATTGCGTGTCACTCAGCCGGGGTGCGTGATCCTTGAGAGGGCAAGGTCATGAGTCAAGGAATTCTTTCCCCGTTGCGGCCGAGGCGCAGGTGCGTTTCGGCCGGTCAGATCGTCTGTCTGAGCATTCTCACCGGTTTCACCGCGGCACTGACCTTCGCCGGCACCAGTGCCTCGATCGCCGCGGGCATCGCCATCGCCCTGTTCGGCGCCGTTCTCCGTCACCCCGTGCCCGCAAGGGCACCCCGATGAACACCGAATCGGAGTTCATGGCGCGACTGCGCGAACTTCGCGACCGAAGCGGCCTCAGCATCCGCACGCTGGCCACCGCGACCGGCTGGTCCCGCAGCACCTTGGCCGACATGCTGGCCCGGAACACCTTGCCCGGCAACGAAAACCAGATGAGGATTCTGCTGCACGCCCTGCTCCGGGCGGTTCCCGGAGAGCCGGGAATCGACGAGTATCTCGCCGACTGGCGTCACCTGATCGGACGTCGCCACCACCGCAATGGCGGATGCGCGCCGATCGACCGGATACTCGTCGCACTGGAAATCGCCGCACAACGCGGGGGCACCGACGCGCCGGGTCTCCGCAAAGCCAAGGAAATAGTGTTGAGCGAGGGTTCCCTACGAAAGTCGCCTCGTCGCGGTGAATATGCCGCGAATTCACCCGGAAGTCCCGTTCCGCCCGTACTCTCCGACCCGCTCCTTCCCGCACCACCACATCAGCGGATGTCTCGGAGGCATGAGTGAAGCGACGGAATTTCCTGCGCGCGGCCGTGGTCGGCGCCGGTGTCACGGCGTTCGGAAACCGGCTCTCGGGGGCGGCCCTCGCCGCGCCCGCCCAGAACGGACCCAGCCCGTACGGCGCGCTCCAGGCGGCCGACGCGAACGGGATCCAGCTGCCGGCGGGATTCACCAGCCGCGTCATCGCGAGGTCCGGCCAGAAGGTCGCGAACACCGGCTACACCTGGCACAGCGCCCCGGACGGCGGCGCGGTGTTCGCCGACGGCAGCGGCTGGATCTACGTGTCGAATTCGGAGATCACGCCCGGCGGCGGGGCGAGCGCGGTCAAATTCGACGCGAGCGGGAACATCACCGGCGCCCATCGCATCCTGGCGAATACGCGCCAGAACTGCGCGGGCGGCAAGACTCCTTGGAACACCTGGCTTTCCTGTGAGGAGATCGACCTCGGGTTCGTCTACGAGTGCCAGCCGAACGGTCCGGCCACGGCCGCCGTCCAGCGGCCCGCGATGGGTAAGTTCAAGCACGAGGCCGCGGCGGCCGACCCGGTGCGCAAGGTCGTCTACCTGACCGAGGACACCTCGGACGGCTGCTTCTATCGCTTCGTCCCGACGACCTGGGGCAACCTCTCCGCCGGAACGCTGCAGGTACTGAAGGCGGGCACGGCGACCTCGGGCAGCTTCACCTGGGCGAACGTGCCCGACCCCGACGGCTCCCCCACCGCCACCCGCAACCAGGTGTCCGGCGCGAAGCGGTTCTCCGGCGGCGAAGGCCTGCACTACGCCAACGACACCGCGTGGTTCACCACCAAGGGCGACAACCGCGTCTGGCAGCTCAACCTGACGAACAACACCTACGAGCTGGCCTACGACGACTCGCTGGTCAGCCCCGGCTCGGCGCCGCTGACCGGCGTCGACAACGTCACCGGCACCTCTTCGGGTGACCTGTTCGTCGCCGAAGACGGCGGCAACATGGAGATCTGCATCATCACGCCGAACGACATCGTGGCGCCGTTCCTGCGGATCAACGGCCAGAGCTCGTCGGAGATCTGTGGCCCCGCGTTCACGCCGGCGGGGAACCGGCTGTACTTCTCGTCGCAACGCGGCACCTCCGGTTCGTCCTCCGGCGGGATCACCTACGAGGTGACCGGCCCCTTCCGTTCCTGAGTGCCTGTTGGTGAACCCGCACCGCGATCGACGTCGGCAGGGCGACCTGATCAACCCTCTCCCGTTGACAGGCAAGGGCGCCCTGCCACCGCGATAGCGGGGCCTTCGGCCGGGCGGGTTCACGCGTTGTGTCCCTTCTCCGAGTCCATCCTCAGCTCCGCCAACAGGCTCTGACACCGCGTGCGGGGCGCCCGGCCGGGCGCCCCGCCACCGGCTCAGGCGTTGGTGCGGTTCTTCTCACGCAGGCGGTTCACCACGAAGAGGGTCAGCGCGACCCCGACGGCGGCGATCACGAAGTACTGGAAGAACCCGGCGTACTCCTCGACCAGGTGCCAGCTCTCCCCGAGGCCGTAGCCCGCCAGCACGAACACCGTGTTCCAGATCAGGCTGCCCAGCGTGGTCAGGGCCAGGAACCGCCAGAACGGCATGCGCTCGATCCCGGCGGGCAGCGAGATGAGGCTGCGGAAGATCGGCACCATCCTGCCGAAGAACACCGCCTTGGTGCCGTGTTTCTGGAACCAGGCCTCGGTCTTGTCGAAGTCGGACGTCTTGACCAGCGGGATCTTCGCCATCCAGCGGCGCGTGCGGTCTCGGCCGAGCAGGAGGCCGAGGTAGTACACGATGATGGCGCCCGCGACCGAGCCGAAGGTCGTCCACACCAGCGCTTCCACGAGGGTGAACGTGCCCTGGCTGGCGGAGAACCCGGCGAGCGGGAGCACCAGTTCGCTGGGGATCGGCGGGAACAGGTTGTCCAGGCCGACGATGATCGCGGCGCCCGGACCGCCCAGCGCGTCCATCAGTGACACCGCCCAGCCGGCGAGTCCTCCCATCGGTTCGCTGGCGGTTTGGGCGAGCAGGAGGTTCATGGCGGCCTTTCGTGGTCGTCTGCAGTTGCCAACGAACGTACGAATCACGCGGGTTCCGCACCCTGGGGTGAAGCGGCACAGATCACTGCGGAAAACCTCAATACCGACCTTCGGATACCCCGCTAACCTGGCGCTATGCCTGTTCCGGCAGCGATGCGCCGCTACCTGCGCAAGATGCTCCGCGGCACGCTGGGCCTGGCGATCGGCGCCACGACCGGGGTCGCGGAGTTCTTCTACGTGCTTTTCGGCGGCATCGCGCTCGCGGTTCCCGCGTTGCGGCGGCCCGTCTTCTCCGGCGCCCGCACACTGTCCGAAATGGAGCGACAACGGCTGGAGAAGTACTTCGGCGAGGAGAACGCGACGGATTACTCCGGACGCCGCGCGATGGCCTACCTGGTCCCGCGGTGCGTCATCGGGTTGCTCAGCGCCGGGATCTTCGGCCTGATCCTGCTGGGTGCCGGATCCGGCCTGATCATCGGGTATCAGCTCCTCGACGGCAGGTCGCCCGGCGGTGACGCCCCGGCCGATTGGTACGACCCGGTCACCACCCTGCTCTTCGGCGCGCTGCTCGTTTTCCTTTCCTTGCAAGGGCTCATCGGGGCCGCGACGCTGGACGGCAAGCTGGCGAGGTACTTTTTCGGGCCCAGCAAGAAGGAACAGCTGCGCCGCCGGGTCTCCGAACTCGCGACCAGCCGGGCCGAGGTGGTCGAAGCGGTCAACGGCGAGCGCCGCCGGATCGAACGGGACCTGCACGACGGCGTCCAGCAGCGGCTCGTCGCGCTCGGGATGCTGCTCGGCCGGGCACGGCGGGCCACCGACCCGAAGCGCGCGTCGGATCTGCTGCGGCAGGCGCACGAGGAGTCCCAGCGCGCCCTCGTCGACCTGCGCGAGGTCTCGTGGCGGGTGTATCCGATCGCGCTGGACTCCGACGGGCTGCACCCCGCGCTGGAAGCGCTCGCGGAACGCTCGGGGATACCGGTCCACCTCCGGGTCGACCTGCCGGAACGGCCACCGGCGGCCATCGAGACCGTCGTCTACTTCGTCGCGTCCGAAGCGGTCACCAATACGATCAAGCACGCCGCGGCGACGCGGATCGACATCGAGGCCGAACGGGACGGGGACAGGGTGCGGGTACGGATCACCGATGACGGCACGGGCGGGGCGAGGGAGTCCGGCGGCGGTCTTTCCGGCCTCGCGATGCGCGTCGCGGCCGCGGACGGGCAGTTCACCGTGGACAGTCCGCCCGGCGGGCCGACCGTGGTGACGGCGGTGCTGCCGTGCGCGTGATCCTCGCCGAGGACTCGACCCTGCTGCGCGAGGGGCTGGTCCGGCTGCTGGTCGAGGAGGGGCACGAGGTCGTGGCGTCGGTGGGCGACGGCGACGCGCTCCTCTCGACGACGGCCGCCTATCGGCCGGACGTGATCGTCACCGACGTCCGCATGCCGCCGACCCACACCGACGAGGGTCTTCGCGCGGCGCTCGAGATCCGGAAGCGCTGGCCGGAGATCGGAGTGCTGGTGCTCTCGCAGTACGTCGAGAAGCGCTACGCCACCGAGTTGATCACCGGCGACGGTGAGCGCGTCGGCTATCTCCTGAAGGACAGGGTCGCCCAGGTGGGCGAATTCCTGGACGCGCTCGACCGGGTCGCCGCGGGCGGGGCGGCGTTCGATCCGGAGGTCGTCCGGCGGCTGCTCGCGCGGACCACGCATACCGATCCGCTCGCGAAACTGACCGTCCGCGAGCGTGAAGTGCTGGAGAAAATGGCGCAGGGCCACACGAACGCCGGGATCGCCGAGTCACTGTTCGTGTCACTGAGCGCCGTCGAGAAGCACGTGAACGCCATCTTCGACAAGCTCGGACTGGCCAGCACCGCCGGGTACAGCCGTCGCGTCCTCGCGATCCTGCGGTACCTCGGTTCCTGAGCGCCGAATTGACAGGCAAGTGACCGCTTGCCTATAACTGAGGCGTGGACGGCGACCTGTTCAAGGCGATCGGCGACGCGACGCGGCGCACCATCCTGGACGAGCTGACCGAAAAGGACGGTCAGACACTGTTCGAGATCTGCGGCAGGCTGACCATGAAACACGGCCTGGCCTCGTCACGACAGGCCATCTCGCAACATCTCGCGATGCTCGAACAGGCGGGCCTGGTGCACACCCGGCGGCAGGGCCGCTACAAGTTCCACCACATCGACACGAGCCCGTTGCGGTCGATCGTCGAGCGGTGGCCCATCGACCGAGAGGAACCGAACCCGTGATCCGGATCAACATCACCAGCGTCTTCGTCGACGACCAGGCCAAGGCGCTGGAGTTCTACACCGAAAAGCTGGGTTTCATCAAGAAACACGACGTGCCCACCGGCGACGCCCGCTGGCTCACCGTGGTCTCCCCCGCCAATCCCGACGGTGTCGAGCTGCTGTTGGAACCGGATGGCCACCCCGCGGCGAAGCCGTTCAAGAAGGCACTGACCGACGACGGCATCCCGTTCACCCAGTTCGCCGTCGACGACGTGTACGCCGAGGTCGACCGACTCAAAGGCCTGGGGGTCCAGTTCACGCAGGACGCTGTCGACATGGGGCCGGTGGTCACCGCCGTCTTCGACGACACCTGCGGCAACCTGATCCAGCTCGCGACGATGAAGTAGCCCCGGACACGGAAAAGCGGGGCTTGGTCCACTGTGGACCAAGCCCCGCTGCGTCTCACCGAGAGACGAGCATTCCTTACCGCTGCACCCATTCCACGAGTTCCACGGGTACGCCGTTCGGGTCGGTGACCATGAGGAGGCGCTCTCCCCACGGCTCTTCCCGTAGCGGCAACGTAATCTCGACACCTTCGTCGCGCAAGCGCTTCTCCTCGGCTTCGAGGTTCTCGACCGTGAAGGCCACGATCACCCCGGACGCGCGCTGCTGCCGCAGGTTCTCCGGCAGGACCTCGATCCCCGCCCGAAGCAGGACGATGGTCACCTTCGCGGTTTCGTGCCCGAGGGAGACGAATCCCTCCGCGGCCATCTGCTCACTGAAACCGAAGTGCTCGGTGAAGAAACGGCTGGAAGCGGCGACGTCGTCGACGGTCAGCGAGACGGTGGAGGCAAGGACGTTCATGGGCTATCCCCTTCGGGTCGGCGGTGGGTTTCGGAGAAGCGGGCCGGTCAGTACGACCGGCGGCGCGGGACGCCGATCGAGCGGCGCACCGGCATCGAGCGGCCCGGGAACGGCTGCTGGTGGCGGCGGTCGTTCCGACGGACCTGGGCGCGGTTGATGCCTTCGTTGCCTTGGGGGATTCGAGCGGTCAAGGAGCCTCATCTCTTGCTGCTTGGTAGTACGGACGTAAGTTTACATCCGACGCAGCGTAAGTCAAGGATATTTTTACGACGGTGGTAAACTTCGCTCATGACCAGCACTGATGTGGGTTTGCGGGAGCTCAAGAAGCAGGAGACACGACAGCTGATCTCCGACCAGGCGACGCTGCTCTTCATCGAGAAGGGCTTCGAGGAGACGACGATCGCCGAGATCGCAGCGGCGGCGAGAGTGGCGAAGAAGACCGTCACGAACTACTTCGCGCGCAAGGAGGACCTGGCGCTCGACCAGCACGAGGAGTTCACGAACGGGCTGGCGAACGCCGTCCGGGACCGGAAGCCGGGTGAGTCGGCGTTGGCCGCGCTACGACGCACCTTCCTGGACGCGGTGGCCGAGCACTCGCCGGTGATCGGCTTCACCGGGCCGGTCTTCGCCAAAATGGTGCTGGAGAGCCCGACTCTGACCGCCCGGCTGCGTGAACTGCACGAACTGCGGGAAGCGGCGCTCGCCGAACTGCTCGCGAGCGAGACCGGAGCGGACGCGGACGACGTCACCCCGGTCATGGCGGCCGCCGAGCTCAACGCGATCGACCGCGTCCTCTTCCGCGAGGTCCTCCGGCGCTCGCACGCGGGCGAGAGCAACGACGAGATCGCCGAAGCGCTGACGAAGGCGACACAGCGGGCTTTCGAGTTGCTGGAACCGGCGTTCGGCGACTACGCGATCCGTGAATAGCCCTGGGTTTTGTCGGGAGTTACCGCTAGGTTCCGCTCCATGTCTGAGGGGACCTTGCTGGACGTCGTCTATTGCGAAGGCTGGGATCCGGCCGCCCGCGCGGTGATCGGGAGGCTCTCGTCCGGCACCGCACGCGGACGCGACGCCGCCGGAGAGCAATACGCCGTCGCCTTGGTGCGCCCGGGCACCGAGATGCCGCTGGTGCTGCTCGAAATCGCGTGGAAGCACTCCTTCGCCCGCACGGTGCTGTTCGATGAGCTGGGCAGGCGCCGGGGTTTCTTCGAGTTCCGGGTGCTGGAGGACGGCGCGCTGTTCCTCATGAAGGTCGAGCAGTGGACCTACCGGTTCGAGGACCAGGAAGAGTTCGACAAGAAGAGCGCCGGCCATCTGGAGATGTCCTTCGGCCCGGACGGCAAGGGCTGGATGCACCAGGCGCCCCAGGGTTACGGCGGCGGCTCCAGCAGCGGTCAGGTGAGCAAGCAGGTGTCGGAGCTGACCACACCGAAGCCCGCCTTCGGTGACTGGCAGCCTCTCGCGAACTCGGGGCCGCTGACCCTCCGGCCCCCCGACGCTCCCGACACCGATCCGCCGCTGCCCGTCGACGAACGTCCCTGGCGGCCGTCCGTTCCGCTGCGCCCTTCCGGCTTGGACGAGATGTTCACCGCGGGCACGCGCTTCTCGCTGAGCGGCGACCATGGCCTCGTCGAGGTCGAGCTCCGGGACGCCGGGAAGCTCCGCATGCCCAGCGGCAGGCTCGTCGCGGCGGACCCGGCGTTCCTGGACGCGGACGCGGAGCACTTCACGGTCACCGTGCCTCCCGGCGAGTACCAGGTCGCAGTCTCCGTGATCCGGTTCGTCGACGAACCCACCCACGAACGGGTCGCGGCCGCCAAACTCGTCGTCGCCGATGTTCCCGTCGTCACCTGGGAAACCGCGCTCTGGCCCGGGCAGAACGCGCTTTTCCTCGGGGACGGGGAGTTCTACGGCTACGGCGTGGACAGCGGCACGGGCTGCTTCGCCGACGCGGCCGCCGTCCCCGCGGAGATGGACGACGACCTCCTGGAGAAGTTCGAGGAGGTGGACCCGTATGTCGACGTCACCCCGGACGGAGCCGACGGCAACATCATCGCGTTCACCACCGGCTGGGGCGACGGCAGCTATCCGACCTGGATCGGCCGGGCGGCCGACGGCAGGCCGGCCTGCTTCGTCACCGACATGCTGGTTCTCAACCGCGCCCGGATTCTCACGGCTTGAGCGGGATGATGACGCCATGACCTTTACAGACGAGGAGATCGCATACCTGCGTTCGCAGCCTTTGGCCCGCTTCGCGACCCTCTCGGAGGACGGCGAACAGCCTGATGTCGTGCCGCTGGCGTTCGAGTTCGACGGCACTTGTTTCTGGGTCGGCGGAGTGGGCGCGTCGGTCCTCGCGACTCGGAAGTTCCGCAACATCCGTGCGGGGCGGCGCAAAGTCGCCCTGGTCGTCGACGACACGGCCTCCCTCGACCCGTTCATCGCCCGCGGTATCCGGATCTACGGCGAGGCCGACGACCCGATCGAACGAGTGGGAGCGGTCGGCCCTGGCATCTATTCGCGCGTGACGCCGAAGGTGTCGTGGAGCTGGAACATGGCGGGGGAACCCGCGGGCGAGACGTGGTACCCGTCGAGGCGCGCGGTTCACGGCGAGGCGTAGAGGAGCATGTCCTTCGGGACGCCGCCGATCTCGTGATGAGCGGACAGCAGTCCTTCGCACCGGTAGCCCGCCTTCTCGGCCGCGCGGAGGGAGCCGCGGTTCCACGGCTCGATGTACAGCTCGATCCGCTCGACGCCGGGCACGGTCCGGGCGAACCCGGTGATCGCCACGAGGGCGTCGGCCGCGAAACCGCGTCGCCGATGCTCGGGCGAGATCGAATAGCCCACGATCCCGATGCCTTCGGACAGCTTTCGCAGCCAGAGGCCGATCGTGCCGACCGCGGTTCCGCCCGCGACGATCACGAAGGGAAAGCCGCGGCCTTCGGCTCGGCCGCTTTGCTGCCGTCGCACCCACGCTTCGGCTTCCTGCCGGCTCGGATGCGCGGGAAGGCTGCCGATGAGCGGGATGTAGGGATCTTCGCCGAGTTCGAGGGCGAGCCCGACGTCGGCTTCGGTGAACTCGCGGAGGATGACGGATCCATGGGCCGGCGGCTCGGTCATCGGTCCATTCTTGTCGGAGGGCGGCGGTACGGTCTGGTCCATGCGGGAGCTGATCGTCACCGAGAACTGCACGATCGACGGCGTGATAGAGCTGGCGGGCGACTGGTTCCGTCCGGGCGACACGGATCCGGACGTGGACCGGTCGGACGTCCTGGCCGTCCTCGAAGAACAACGTGAGAACGCCGACGCGTTCCTCCTCGGACGCGTCACCTTCGAAGACATGCGCGGGTACTGGCCGAAGCAAACCGGCGACAAGACGGGAATTTCGGCCTATCTCGACTCAGTGGACAAGTACGTGGTCTCGAGCACGCTGACGGAGCCGGAGTGGCAGAACACGACGGTGCTCTCCGGTGAGCTGCGTTCCGAGATCGAGAATCTGAAGGCCGCCGAAGGCAGGGACATCGTGACGACCGGCAGCATCTCGCTGGTGCGGGCGCTCATCGCCGAGGGCCTCGTCGACGAGTACCGACTGTTCGTCTATCCCGTCGTGGCCGGCGAAGGCCGCAGGCTGTTCGAAGGGGCTACCGGCGTTCCGAAGCTTCGCCTGGCGGAGGAGCGGACGTTCGCGTCGGGGATCGTCCTGCTGCGTTATCGGGCCGCGTCGCGCTGACGCCACCGAAAACGGAATGAACACCGCACGGTCGCGGGCGTAGCGTCGGCGACCGTGATCAGTGAGACGGATTCGGGAGACGACCCGGCGGACGGCTGGTTTCCCGAGAGTGTGGCCGCGGGCTATGACGCGCCGGGCGGCGCGAACGCGCCCGAAGTGGTGACGCCCGCGGTGGACGTCCTCGAGAACCTGGCCGACGGTCCGGTGCTCGAGTTCGCAGTCGGGACCGGAAGGATCGCGATCCCGCTGGCGGCGCGCGGCGTACCGGTGAGCGGCCTCGAATTGAGCCGGGCGATGGCGGACCGGATCGCGGGCAAGCCGGGCGGCGACGCGGTCGAGGTCACGATCGGCGATATGACGAAAACCCGGATGGCGGGCGAATTTTCGCTGGTCTACCTGGTGTACAACACGATCAGCAACGTGACCACCCAGGACGGTCAGGTCGACGTCTTCCGCAACGCGGCCGCGCATCTGCGGCTGGGTGGGCTGTTCCTCGTCGAGGTCGGCCTGCCGGATCTACGCCGCTTGCCGCCAGGGCAGGACATCGTCCCGTTCGCGATGGCGCCCGGCTACGTGGGGTTCGATCAGTACGACGTCGTCAGGCAGGAGTTCACTTCGAACCACGTCACGGTGTCGCCGGAGGGAGAGGGACGATTCCGCCGCATACCCTTCCGGTACGCGTGGCCCGCTGAAATGGACCTCATGGCCCGCATCGCCGGGATGCGCTTGAAGTACCGCTGGGCGGACTGGGACCGTTCGGACCTCACCGCCGAGAGCACCAAGCACGTGTCCGTGTGGGAGCGCGTGCGTCCGTGAAGACGATGACCGCGCTGGCGGCGAGCAGCGGCAGAGCCCACAGTGCTGTCGTGAGGTAGCCGTCCCGGGTGGGGAGCAGTGCGCCGTCCGGAGTGGCGGCGGCGAGCAGCAGACCGGCGAGGGCGCTGCCCACGGCCATCCCGATGCTGCGAGCGATCTGGTTGATCGAGAGCACACTGGCTGTTTCCCCTTGCGGCACACCGACGAGCACGAGTTTGGGCATCACCGCGAAGATGCCGCCGACGGCGAACCCGAGCAGGGCGATCGCGGCGAGGACGAGAACGAACGACTGACTGCCGACGGCGAACAACAGCGCACTGGCCACCGCGATCATGGTCGAGACCAGGTACGTCCACCGCTCGTTGACGTGCGGAATCGCTTTTCCCGCAACGAATCCGAGCAGCGAGAACGGGATCAGCGCCGCGCCCGCGGCGACACCGGGAAGCGCGAATCCGTACTGGGCGTCCGCAGGTGTCTGCACGTAGCGGGTGAAGAGACTGAACAGCAGGTACAGACCCGCCCCGGCGACGAGAATCGCCAGGTTCGCGCGGAGAACGGGGCCTTGGCCGAGCAGCCGAAGATCCACCAACGGCTCGGTCGTGCGCAGTTCGATGAACGCCCACACGGCCAGGACCGCGGCGGTACCGGCGAGGAGACCACCGGCGGCCCACACGGTCGCCCACAGCGAGGGCACGGCGATGAGCAGGAGGACGCCGAGTGTGCCGAGAGCGAGGAGCAGCGTGCCGGGGACATCGATCCGGGGCGGCTCGCCGGGTGCCTCGGCAGGCAGCATCCGCCAGGCGATGAGGAACGCGACGGCCGAGAGGAGGAATCCGAATCCGTACGCGACGCGCAGGCCCGCGAGCTGATCGAGGAGGCTGACCACCGGGTAGCCGACCCCGATGCCGACGGTCGACGCGACCGACAGCGCGGCGATCGTCGAGGTCGAGCGCTCGGGCGGCAGATGCGCGCGGGCGACGCTCATCAACAGCGCCCCGGCCGCGACCCCGAGCCCCTGCAGGCCGCGTCCGATCACCAACGCCGCGTACGGAAGCGGGAGCACCGTCAGCAACCCGCCGGCCATGACCAGGGCCAGGGTGACCAGGATCGTGGTGCGGCGGTACGGGCCGCCGCCGAGCCTGCCTAGGACCGGACCCGCGATCGCGCCGCTGAACAACGTCACCGTCAACGTCCACTGCGCCGCGTCGAGGGATACGTGCATCCCGGTGGCGACCGGGGTGATCAGCGGCGCGCCGACGCTGCCGATCACGGCGCCCGCCAACGCCGTGCACACCAGTGCGGCGCTCAGCCGTCCGTCCCGCCGGACGGGGGCACTCATCGGTTCGTCTCGGTGGTGACGTGCGTGAACAGGCCCGGCTGGATCCGGGTGCGAACCCCCTCGGCCCAGAGCGCGTCGACCTGCTCGACGTCCATCGCGGCGCCGGCGTTCAGCAGCATTCCGAAAGCGAGGAACGTCTTCACGGTCACCGGGTCGAGCCCGGTGCCGTTCTCGGCGGTGTCCCACATCCGCGCGAAACACGACCGCACCACGTCCCGCACCTCCGGGTCTCCGCACGCGGCAAAGCCCTGGAGCTGCAACAACAACCCGGTCCGGTCGGCCAGGAGGTCGAAGTACTGCGCACCCATCGCCGAGAGCGCCTTCAGCCCGGTCTCCCTTTCGCCCGCGTCTCGCATCGCGTCGCTGAGCCGCTCGAAAGCGGCCTGGACCAACTCCAGGAACAGGGCCTTCTTCGTCGCGAACATCCGGAAGACGTAGGCCTGCGTGATCCCCGCCGTCTTCGCGATCGCTTCCGTCGACGCCCCGTGCAGCCCGTGTTCCGCGAACTCCTCCGCGGCGATGGCCAGCACCTGGGCACGTCGTTCGGGTCCGCTCATCCGTGCCATAGGCCCTAAGTTACTGGTTACTAACCACTAACTAAAGGTGCTACGCGCGACACAAAGGAGCGGCCTCGTGACTGGATCACGAGGCCGCTCCGGTGTGGCGAGTGAGGGATTCGAACCCCCGAAGGCAGTGCCGTCTGATTTACAGTCAGATCCCTTTGGCCGCTCGGGCAACTCGCCGTGGCCGGGTCCCCCCGGCCGAGACGAAAGAATACCCAATGCCGTGGCGGGCCGGTCAACCGGGTTCCGCAGGGCTAGGGTGGAAGCTCCTGACAAGCGAGTACGAGGTGTGAGAACACGTGGCGGATCCCTCTTTCGACGTGGTGAGCAAGGTCGATCGCCAGGAGGTGGACAACGCCCTGAACCAGGCCAGCAAGGAACTCGGTACACGGTTCGACTTCCGGGGTACCGGGACCAAGATCGACTGGTCCGGCGAGGAGGCGATCGCGATCGAGTCCGAGACCGAGGAGCGGGCGCTGGCGGCGGTCGAGGTGTTCAAGGAGAAGCTGATCAAGCGCGGCATCTCCCTGAAGGCCTTCGAGGCGGGCGAGCCGGCGCTGTCCGGCAAGATCTACAAGATCGGCGGCAAGATCCTGCAGGGGATCGCGTCGGACAAGGCGAAGCAGATCGCCAAGTTCATCCGCGACGAGGGCCCCAAGGGGGTCCAGGCGCAGATCCAGGGCGACCAGCTGCGGGTGTCCGGTAAGAAGAAAGACCAGCTGCAGGACGTGATCGCCTTGCTGAAGGGCAAGGACTTCGAGATCGCGCTGCAGTTCACGAACTACCGCTGAGCGCGGGCGACGACAAGGCCACCTTCCGCGGAAGGTGGCCTTCGCCATGTCTAGGACGCGGTGACCGTCCAGGTCCCGTCGCCTTCCACCGACACGAAAGCCGGGCCGGACACGGGCACGCTGCCGGTGTAGTCGCCGAGCTGGTTCACGGGAAGTTCCGAGTAGTCGCCGCTGTGCACCCACACCGCGGTGCGGCCGCTCTTCTTGGTCGTGACGGCGACCGACGTGACGGCGTCGGGAACGGCGAACACCGCTTCACTCTTGCCGGACAGGGGCTTACCCGGTTCCAGGACGGGCAGGCCGCTTTCGTCGGTGATGGTCAGCGTCCAGGCGGCGTTGGCCTTGACGGTGAACGTCTTCGCCTGACGGCCGGGCATGTCGTTGATCCACTGGGTGCCCTTGTACGGGCCGATGTCGTTGACGATCAGCTCGTTCTCGGTGTTGACCGCGACGTGGCCGGAACACTTCGGGCAGTCGAAGGTCACGAAGCCGAGGCGCGGCGGCCAAGCCATGGGGACCGACGCGTTCCCCTTGCCCGAGTGCTTCTCCTCCGGCTGCGGGCCGGGGCTCGGGGTGGTCGTCGGGGTCGGCGAAGGTGTGGCCAGCCCTTCCGGGGCGGCCGCCTGCGGGACTACGCGGCCCAGGCTCGGCGGTGAGCAGGCCACCAGGCCCACGGTCAGCAGAGCGGCCGCGCACAAGCGCATGATCACGAATTTCCCCCTGGTCGAACCCGTCAACGGATCTTCGCCTGCCGATAGCCCAGCGTTACCGGTCCACTCGGCCGAGCGATTCACGCCACTCGGACGTGGGTTTCCGCCGCGACGCCTTCGCGGGAGTCCGAAAGGGACAAAAGCCCGTGTTGTAATCCGGCGATCGCGTTCGAGGAAGGTCACGATGAAGCGCCGTTTCAGCTCCGCACTCGCCTTTGCGCTGTCACTCACGGTGGTCGCGTCCCTGTTCACCTCCGCGCAGGCCGCCGAGCGCCAGCAGCTCGTGCCCGGCTACGGCTCGTACCCGCGGCTCATCCGCCTGGAGCATTCGGCGATCGGCCGCGGCCGCATCCTCGCGTCGCTGACCAGCGAGGACGCGAGCGGCAAGTTCACCCCGATCATGGAGAGCACCGACGAGGGCCGGAGCTTCCACAAGATCGGCGAGATCCGCGATCGCGACGGCCGCCGCGGCATGTGCTGCGGGACGTTGTACGAACTGCCGCAACGGGTCGGCAGGCTCCGCGCGGGCACCCTGCTGTGGGCCGCGAGCTACCGGCAGGACGCCGGTCCGCAGCGGCGGATCGGCATCAGGATCTGGTCCAGCCGCGACGCCGGCCGCACGTGGGGCTTCCTGTCCGAGGCGGCCCGGTCGCACAATCACGACGGCATCTGGGAGCCGGAGTTCGTCGTCGACGCGGGCGGCACGCTCTGGCTGCACTACGCCGACGAGACCGAGGCGCCACAGTTCGCGCAGGTGATGAACCGGGTCGCCTCCACCGACGGGGTGAACTGGGGCACCAAGCAGCGCACGATGGCCATCCCGCCCCATCGGGTGCGGCCGGGGATGCCGATCATCCGCCGCCTCCCCGACGGCCGGTTCTACCTGGCCTACGAGATCTGCAACTACCGCGACCGCTTCTGCGACCCGTACTTCAAGATCTCCTCCGACGGCGCCAACTGGGGCGATCCCCGCGACCCCGGCACCCGCGTCACCACCGCGAACGGCAACTACTTTCAGCACGCCCAGACGATCACGCTGTTCCCCGGCGGCCCGAACGGGGTGCGGCTGGTGATGGTCGGGCAGATCTACACCAACGCCGCCGGGGTCCCGCAGGACAAGAACGGCAGGGTGCTGCTGGTCAACGACAACTTCGGCGCCGGACACTGGTACGAACGTCCGGCCCCGGTGCACATCGTCGGGATCCACGACAACTTCTGCCCCAACTACAGCTCGACGCTGCTGCCGGTCGACGGGGGCAGGAACGTGTTGCAGATCTCCACCGAGTACAACCTCGGCTGCAAGGCGTACTTCGCGAAGGGCCCGGCTTTCTGAGCCACCCGGTAGTGTGAGTTCCCGAGCGATCGGCTACGAAGTGGGGGCATCGCATGAAGGGCATCGTGCTGGCGGGGGGCAGTGGGACGCGTCTGCATCCCATCACCCAGGCGATATCGAAACAGCTGCTACCGGTCTACGACAAACCGATGATCTACTACCCGATCTCGGTGCTGATGTTCGCCGGGATCCGCGAGATCCTGATCATCTCGACGCCGGTCGACCTGCCGCATTTCCGGCGGCTGCTCGGTGACGGCAGCCAGTTCGGGCTCAGTTTCAGCTACGCCGAGCAGGCCGCGCCGAACGGGCTGGCCGAGGCGTTCGTCATCGGCGCGGACTTCATCGGCGACGACGACGTCGCGCTCGTGCTCGGTGACAACATCTTCTACGGCCAGGGGTTCTCCAGCCGGTTGCAGGCCGCGGCGACCTCGCTCGACGGCTGTGTGCTGTTCGGCTACCCGGTCAAGGACCCGCAGCGGTACGGCGTCGGCGAGATCGACGCCGACGGCAAGCTCCTCTCCATCGAGGAGAAACCCGAGAAGCCGAAGTCGAACAAGGCCATCACCGGCCTGTACTTCTACGACAACCAGGTCGTCGAGATCGCCCGTGACCTCAAGCCCTCGCCGCGCGGGGAACTGGAGATCACGGATGTCAACCTCACCTACCTGCGGCAGGACCGCGCGACCCTGATCGACCTCGGCCGCGGGTTCGCCTGGCTCGACACCGGCACGCACGACTCGCTGCTGGAGGCGGGCCAGTTCGTGCAGGTCCTCGAACACCGGACCGGTGTCCGGATCGCCTGTCTCGAAGAAGTCGCGCTGCGGATGGGCTTCATCGACGCCGAACAGTGCTACGCGCTCGGCGCCAAGCTGGCGAAGTCCGGCTACGGCGAATATCTGATGAACGTCGCGCGAACCCAGGGTGCTACCGGCTGAACAGGAGTTCACGCAGGGTGTCGCCGGTGTAGTCGGTCCGGAAGACACCCCGTTCCTGCAACCGCGGAACGACGTCGTCGACGAACGCGTCCAGCCCACCCGGGGTCAGATGCGGCACGAGCACGAACCCGTCGGCGGCGTCGCTCTGGACGTACTCGTCGATCGACTCCGCGACCTGCCGGGCGGTGCCGACGAACTGCTGGCGCGCGGTCACCTCGATGACGAGTTCGCGGATGGAGAGCTTCTTCTCCTCCGCGATCGCCCGCCATTTCGCGGCCACGGCGAGAGGATCCTTCTCGTGCCGGACGCGGCCCCAGGTCAGCGGCTCGGCGTCGGGGTCCGGGTCGATCTCGGGGAGCGGGCCGTCGGCGTCGCAGGCGGAGAGGTCGCGGCTCCAGACCTGTTCGAGGAACTGGATCGCGGTCGCCGGGCGGACCTGCTGATAGCGGATCTCGCGGGCGTACTCGTGCGCCTCCTCCTCGGTGTCGCCGAGGAGGAACGTCGCCGCGGGCATGATCAGCAGCTCACCGGGCTCGCGCCCGTAAGCGGGTAGCCGCCGTTTGACGTCGGCGGTCTTGGCGGCGAACTCCCCTGCCCTCGTCGGAGTCACCCGCCTGGATGACGATCGGCTGCCCCCGCGGAGTCCTCGGGACGGTGAACTCGCCACGGATGTCGAACTGCGGTCCGCTGTGGACAACACGCTCGAGGCCCCGCGCGAAGACGCCGTTCTCCTTGTCCCCCACCAGAGCGTCCGGCGCCCAGCTGTCCCAGAGCTCACGCACGGTGGCGAGGAATTCCTCGGCGCGGCGGTAGCGGTCCTCGCGTTGCAGGAAGCCACCGCGGCGGAAGTTCTGTCCCGTCCACGCGTCCGGTGAGGTGACGACGTTCCACGTGGCGCGGCCGCCGGAGAGGTGGTCGATGCTCGCGACCTGCCGCGCGACCTCGTACGGCTCGTTGAACGTCGACGACAGCGTGCCCGCGAGCCCGAGCCGCGTGGTGACCACCGACAGCGCGGCCAGCACGGTGGTGGTGTTCGGTCGCCCGACGACGTCGGAGTCGAGGATCTTGCCCGCGTGTTCGCGCAGGCGCAGGCCCTCGGCGAGGAAGAGGAAGTCGAACTTGCCCCGCTCGGCCGTGCGCGCGAGATGTTCGAAGGACGAAAAGTCGATTTGGCTACCCGAACGCGGGTCGCTCCACACGGTGGTGTTGTTGACGCCGGGGAAGTGTGCGGCGAGTTTGACCTGCTTGGGCATCTGTCACGCCTCCGCGTACTGGTGATGGTCGCGCAGGGTGGTGCCGGTGTAGGCCTGCCGGAACGCGCCCGCGGCCTGGAGCGCGGGGACAGTCTCGGCGGTGAAGAGCGCCAGGTCGTCGGGCAGGACCGCGGGGCGGATGTGGAAGCCGTCGAGATCGTTGGACTCCGCGAGGCGGGGCAGTTCGGTCGCGAGGTCGGCGGGAGTGCCGGTGAAGCTCAGGCTGGGTGGGAAGGGCGCGTAGGTCTCCAGCGCGCGACGGCGATCGAGGGCCGCTTGCTCGGTCTCGGCGAGCACGATCGACAGACCGGCCAGGAGCTTGGCGTCCGGGAAGCGCTCGCGGGCGCCGCGGACCTCGTCGACCAGGACGACGTCGGCGCCGTGCGCGTACGGCGAGTCGCCGTACACCGCGACGACGGGGTGCCCCTGTGGCGGGCGCGGCGTGATCGAAGGTCCCTTGATGCTGAAGAAGCGGCCCTCGAAGTCGACGTAGTGGAGCTTCCCGCGGTCGATGAAGCGGCCGGTCGGCTCGTCGCGGATGATCGCGCCGTCCTCCCAGCTGTCCCAGAGGCGCGCGATGACGTCGACGACCTCGGCGTTCTCCGCTTCGGCGTCCGCCCTCGGACGGCAGGGTGCGCCTGCAGAAGTGCGCGACCTCGGCTGCGCGGCCGCGGCTCGCGAAGTCGAGCGAAGCGACGGCCGTCGAAATGTGGAACGGCTCGGTGTGCGTGGTGGTGACCGTCGGGACGAGGCCGATTCCGCTGGTCATCGGGGCTATCGCGGCGAAGGTCAGTAGCGCGTCGAGCCGGCCTCGGACGACCTCCTCGCCTCCGGGTTGGAGCGCGAGGTTGTCGTCGAGGGTGACGAAGTCGAGCGAAGCCGCTTCGGCGAGCTTCGCGTGGGCGAGGTGGTGGGCTGCGGTGAACAACGCGGTCGGGCGGACGTCGGAGACCCGCCAGGCGGCCGGATGGTGCCCGGCCCCGTCGAGCGCGACCCCGAAGTGCGACTGCTGTGGAACCCATGCCCGGGAACTCGCGCACAGATGCCCCGATTCCCGCTCCCACGAGGTGGGACACCGGCGGCCGTGACCTGCGTTTAGCCCCCTAATCGCGATCCGGCGGCCGACCTGCGTTTCGCGGGCTAATCGCGATCCGGCTGGTCAGCGCGCCCCAGATGAGATTGGGGGCGGTGAGTGTCTCCAATGCCGCATTGGGGCCAGCGGGCCCCGCGACGCGGGGGCATGGGCCCAGGGCGGGTCGCGTTTAGCGGGCTAAACGCGATCCCGGCCGTGACCTGCGTTTCGCGGGCTAAACGCGATCCGGCTGGTCAGTGGGGGTGGCGCGCCATTTCTTCCAGGCGCCGGATGCGTTCGGCCATGGGCGGGTGGGTCGAGAAGAGCTTCGTGAGGCCTTCGCCCGGCTGGAACGGGTTCGCGATCATCAGGTGCGACTGCGAGACCAGCTTCGGTTCCGGCACGAGCGGCGCCACGCGCGTTCCCTGGTCGAGCTTCCGCAGAGCCGAGGCGAGCCCGAGCGGGTCGCCGGTGAGTTCCGCGCCCGACGCGTCGGCCTGGAACTCGCGCGAACGGCTCACCCCGAGCTTCACCACGGCGGCCGCGATCGGCCCGATCAAGACCAGGAGCAGCCCGGCCAGCGGGCTGTCGCCGTCCTCGCGGTTGCTGCCGCCGAAGAGGCTGGTGAACATCGCGATGTTGGCGATCACGCTGATCACGCTCGCCAGCGCGCCCGCGACACAAGAGATCAGGATGTCGCGGTTGTAGACGTGGGACAGCTCGTGCCCGAGCACCGCCCGCAGTTCGCGTTCGTCGAGCAGGCCGAGGATGCCGGTGGTGCAGCACACCGCCGCGTGCCGGGGGCTGCGGCCGGTGGCGAAGGCGTTCGGGGCCTGGGTGGGGCTGACGTAGAGCCGCGGCATCGGCTGCCGCGCGGTGGTCGCCAGCTCCCGCACGATCCGGTACATGGCCGGCTGCTCGGCCTCCGAAATCGGACGAGCGCGCATGGCCCGCAACGCCAGCTTGCCGGAGTTGAAGTAGGCGTACGCGTTGACCCCGAGCGCCACCACCAGCCCGATGACCAGCGCGCCCCGCCCGAAGAAACCGCTGATCCCGACGATGAGCGCGGACAGCAGGCCGAGCAGGACGACGGTCTTGAGCCCGTTCTGGTGTTTGTGCACGGCGTCCTGCTCCTTCCTTTTCAGGGGTGGGGGTTACTCATCGGAAACAACGCGATCGGGGGACGCGAAGTTCCTTCGCGTGCTCGGCTCGCGGGTTATCGTCGAACCTCGGAACGATCATCGGGAGGCGCCTGTGCGAGGACCCGAACTGAGCCGCCGAGCCCTGCTCGCCCTGGCCGCGGCCGGCGCCTCCGCAGTCGCCTTCGCGCCGGCGGCCAGAGCCGAGAAAGTGCTTCTCGTCGAGGTCGGAGGCGCCCCGGAGGCGGTCGCGGTGAATTCCGTCACCGGCTTCGCGTACGTCTCCGACCCGTCCACCGGCACGGTCGTCGTCCTCGACTCACGGTCCGGCACGGTCGGCGACGTGATCCCGGTCGGCGGCGAGCCCGCCGGGCTGGCCGTGGACACGGTGACCAACCGGATCTTCGTCGCGAACCCGCCCGGCGGGACCGTCCTCGTCCTCGACGGGCGGACCAACGACGTCGTCAGCGTGGTGCCGGCCGGTCCTGGAGCGTCCAGTGTCGACATTGACGAGCGGGCGAACCGCATCTACGCGGCCAGCGCCCTCACCGGGACGCTGGCCGTCATCGACGGCGTCGGCTGCCGCCTGCTGGACCTCGTCCCCGGTCCCACGCGGGGGCTGTCGTCGACGGCGGTCGACAGCGGACGCAAGCTCGCGTACTGCACCAGCACGGCCACCGACTCGCTGGAGGTCTTCGACATCGGCGCGGGCAAGTTCACCGGCGGGATCCCGGTCGGCAAGTCACCGACCGGAGTCGCCGTGCACAGCGCGTCCGGGACGGTGTTCGTCGCGAATTCGGCGATCCATCATCTGTCCATCGTGGACACGGGCACGCGCAAAGAGAAGGCGACCGTGTTGCTGCGCTCGGAAGCTTCGTCGGTGGTGGTCCACGAAGGATCGAACACCGTGTACTCCAACGGAGGGCCGAACGGCCTCGCCAGGATCGACGGGGTGACGAGCCTGCTCACCGGAGACCTGTCACTCGGCGTGAACCCGGGCGCGGTCGCGATCGACCAGCGCACCAGGACGGTGTACGTGGCGGATCCCTTGCGCGGCAGGGTTTCCCTGATCAGGGACTTCTGAGGCCGAAGCGGGCATGATGGTGGGGTGACCGAGTACGAATTGCGCGGCGGGCTGCAACCGGACGTCTCGGCCGTGGCCACCGTGCTGGCGCATCACGGTGTCGAAGGGCCGGACGGGAAGGCGCCCGGCGAGGCGCTGATCTTCGCCGTCTCCGGCGGGATCGGGGCCGGCTACATCCTGTGGGATTTCGCGCACGAAACGATGTCGACGATCGTGTTCGGTTTCCGCGCGCGCTGGCAGTACCCCCAGGACTGGCTCAAGTCCACAGTGGACCGCCTTGGACTCGGCCTCGATCTCCACACCACCGGTGGTAAACGCGCCGCCGCGAAACGACTCGACACCGAACTCGAAGCGGGGCGGCCGGTGCTCGTCCTCCCCGACCGCGAATCGGTCGGTTACTGGCACCTGCCGCCGGAGATGTCCGGCGGTGGCGGCCACTTCGTCGTCGCGTACGGCGAAGAAGACGGGCGGGTGCTCGTCGACGATCGGAACCTCGCCCCGCTGACGGTCGGCCGGAAGACCTTCGACGCCGCGCGCGGCCGGGTCGGCTCGTACAAGAACCTGCTCGCGACGATCCGGCCCGGCGAGGTCTCCGACTGGCGGACGGCCGTGCGCGCCGGGCTGACGGACTGCGTCCGGAACCTCTCGGCGCCGTCGAAGTCGTTCTCGCTGCCCGCATGGGGACGCTGGGCGAAGGCGATGACCGACGAGCGTGACCCGAAGGGCTGGCCGCGCGCGTTCGGCGAGCGGCGCGGGCTGGTCGGAGCGCTGTTCAACGTCTGGGAGAGCGTCACCCCGGCCGGGATGGAGGGAGGGCACCTGCGCGGGCTGTTCGCCGACGCGCTCACCGAAGCCGCCGGCCTGCTCGAACTTCCGGCGCTGGCCGAACAGGCGTCGACCTGGCGCGGGATCGGCGAGCGCTGGGCCGAACTGGCCGAGACGGCCGTCCCGGCGTCGAACGCGGAGTTCGCCTGGGTACGCGGGCTGGTCAGCGCGGTGTCGGCGGGTGTCCGGGAGGGCGACGCGGGGCAGGACGCCGCCGCGGCGGCCGGTGCGGAAATGTGGAAACTGCGCGCGCACTACAACGACGAAACACCGTTCACCGACGTCGAAGCCCGTGAACTCTTCGGCACGATGGGCGCCATGATCCGGGACATCCACACCGCCGAGACCGCCGCGATCCGCGAGCTCTCCGAAGCCCTGATGGAGTGAACCGGGCCGGTGTCCGTTGCGCCGCGCGGCCGGAACACCACGCGATCGTTGAAGATCCACTTCGTGCACGCACATCCGCTGGGGACGACCAGTGCGCGTCCCGCTCCCGAGATCCACCTCCACCGCCATCGCCTGCGTGTCGCCGACCTGGACTGCCTCGGTCACGTCGGGAACGTGCGGCTGCTGGAGTACTTCCAGGAAGCCCAGATCGCGCTGCTCGACCCGCGGCGTGAGCACCTTTTCCAGGCCAAGGGACCGGCGTACCTGATCGCGAAGCACAACGTCAGCTACCTGCGCAGGCTGACCTTCCGCGACAACCCGGTCGAGGTGGAGACCGTGGTCGGCCGGATCGGCACCTGCGACGTCGTGGTGAACAGCAGGCTGCGCGACGAGCGGGCCGTCTACGCGCGCTGCCGCACCATCTGGGTCGCGTGCACCCTGCCCGAGGGCAGCACCCGGCGGCTCGACGAAGAAGAACGCGAGCGGCTGACGCGATTCAGCGGGGCGATCGACGAGATGTCCTGAATCAGTTTTTAACCGTTTATGCTCCATTTCCCGCAATACCGCAAAACGGCTGGGCCGTTCAGCGGCTGATCATCACGCTTTTCGGCCGGTACCTTCGAAAGACCTCTCCCCTGCAGAGCTCCCCGGAGGTATTTCATGCCACGGCCGAAGTCTGTCCGCTTCCTCGCGCCCATGATCGGCGCGATGCTACTGACGAGCGGGGCGGCCGTCGCCGCCCCGGCCTCCGAAGACCCTCAGTTCATCCGTCTGGCCAGCAGAACCTTCGACCCGCTGACCCAGCGCGCGGCGGCGAGCCAGGACTGGAAGGGCGCGTATCTGCTGCAGGTCCGAAGCGCGCTGACCGACGCGCAGCGCGGGAAATTGCGCTCACTCGGCGTGCGGATCGGGACCTACATTCCCGATTTCGCCTACGTGGTCCGACTGAAGCCGGAGAACCGCGAATCGGTGGCGGAATTGGCTTTCGTCCGCTGGCTCGGCGAATACCGGCCGGACGACAAGGTGGAGATCTCACTGGCCGCGACCGGTAGCTATCTGGTGACGCTGGTCGAATCCGATGCCAGGGACCAACGCGCGGTGGCCGAGCGGATCCTTCGGCTCGGCGGCGGGATCGAGGCGATCTCGCAGAGCGGACAGCACATCGTCGCGAAACTCGGTTCCGGTCAAGCCGCCACCGTGGCGCAGGGGGCCGAGGTGCTCGCGGTCGGCGCGATCACCGCCCCTGAGACCGACATGGCCAACGCCAGGGAGAGCGGGGGCGCGAACTACGTCGAGAGCGTCGGCGGCTATCGCGGTCAGGGCGTGCGCGGCGAGGTGATGGACGGCGGCCTGCGCGTCACCCACCAGGAGTTCAAGGCGCGGCCGACGGTGATGCACGGCTCGAACTCCACCAGCACCAGCCACGGGACCTCCACCTACGGCCAGATCTTCGCGTCGGGGGTGAGCGCGCCACAACGGGGGCTGCTGCCCGAGGGGCAGGGGATCTTCGCCACCTACAACAAGCCGGACCGCTACGCCCACACCAAGGAGCTGGTCGACCCGGCGGGCAAGTACCGCGCGGTGTTCCAGAGCAACAGCTGGGGCGGCGGGCTGACCACGGCCTACAACTCCGTCTCCGCCGAGCTCGACAAGATCGTCTTCGACCACGACCTGCTGATCTGCCAGTCGCAGAGCAACGCGGGCACCCAGCAGTCGCGGCCGCAGGCCTGGTCGAAGAACGTGCTCTCGGTCGGCGGGCAGTACCACTACAACACGCTGGGCCGCACAGACGACAAGTGGAGCGGCGGCGCCAGCATCGGCCCGGCCGCCGACGGCCGGATCAAACCGGAACTGTCGAACTACTACGACCGGATCGACACCACGTCTTCGGGCAGTGACACCTCGTACACGACGTCGTTCGGCGGCACGAGCGGCGCGACCCCGATCACCTGCGGGAACGCCGGGTTGCTGTTCCAGATGTGGGCCGACGGCGTGTTCGACGGCGGTCCCAGCAAGGGCCGCGACGTCTTCACGAGCCGCCCGCACGCGGCGACCGCGAAGGCGCTGCTGGTCAACGGGGCCGACCAGTTCGCGTTCAGTGGCACGTCGCACGACATGACCAGGACGCATCAGGGCTGGGGCACCGCGAACGTGCGGTACCTGCACGACCAGGCCAAGGCGAACGGGTGGAAACTGCCGGTGCTGGTGAACGAGACCGACCTGCTGGGCACCGGGCAGTCGAAGAAGTACACGGTCGCGGTGAACGGGACCAAGCAGTTCAAGGCGACGCTCGCCTACACCGACCCGGCGGGCTCTCCGAGCGCGTCGGTCGCCAGGGTCAACGACCTGACCCTGAAGGTCACCGCGCCGAACGGGACCGTCTACTACGGCAACAACGGGCTGAAGGCGGGCAACTTCTCGACCGCGGGCGGCTCGCCGAACACGGTCGACACGGTGGAGAACGTCATCCTCGAGAAGCCGGCCGCGGGGACGTGGACGGTGGAGGTCGTGGCGACGCAGGTGAACGCCGACGGTCACCCGGAGACGTCGGCCACCGACGCGGACTACGCGCTGGTGGTTTCTTGACGATGGGCTGAAGGCGCGTGAAGGCCCCCTTCCCCTCGGCTCAGCCGAGGGGAAGGGGGCCTTCACGCGGGTCTGGCCGGATCGCGTTCAGCCCGCTAAACGCGATCCGCCGGGGGTACCCGCGCCCGGATGGCGGAGACGTCTGCGCGGATGGCCGAGACGACAGGTTTCGGTTGTGAGACGGAAGCGTGAGTCCCCTGAAAGGCATGTAACGAGGCGACCCGAGGTGCCGACGTCTGGGATACGTGACGCGAGCCAAGGAGCCTCTTAGATGACCACCTGCCGACTCTGCGGCTCGGCCCATCTCGCCAGTGTCGCCGACCTCGGGGCGACACCGCCGTGCGAACGATTCCTGACCGCGGAGCAGCTCGCGGAGCCGGAGCCGACCTACCCCCTGCACCTGCAAGTCTGCACCGAATGCCGGCTCGCCCAGATCCCGCCGCTGATCACCCCGGAAGAGACGTTCACCGAATACGCGTACTTCTCGTCGTATTCCGACTCCTGGGTCGAACACGCGAAGACCTTCGTCGACGGCGCCGTCGAGCGGCTGGGGCTCGACGAGTCCTCGTTCGTCGTCGAGGTCGCCAGCAACGACGGCTATCTGCTCAAACACGTTGTGGCGCAGCAGATCCGCTGTCTGGGCATGGAACCTTCGGTGAACGTGGGCCAAGCCGCGCGTGACGCCGGGGTGCCAACGAAGACCGCGTTCCTCAGTCCCGAGACCGGACGCGACGTCCGTGAGGAACATGGTCCGGCCGACCTCGTAGTGGCGAACAACGTTTACGCACACATTCCGGACATCATCGGTTTCACGCACGGGCTCCGTGCCCTGGTCGCCGACGACGGCTGGGTCAGCATCGAGGTCCAGCACCTGCTGACACTGATCCAGGAGAATCAATACGACACGATCTATCACGAGCACTTCCAGTACTACACGGTGGAATCCGCGCGCCGGGCCCTCGCGCGCGGCGGATTGTCCGTTGTGGACGTCGAACTCCTGCCCACCCACGGCGGTTCGATCCGGTTGTGGGCGCGCCCGGACGCCGTCGCCGGCGAACCGAGCGAGCGGATGACTCAGGTCCTCGACGCCGAGAAAGCCGCCGGACTGCACGAAATGTCCGGCTACACCGAATTCTCGGAGCGGGTCACCAAGGTCCGGCTCGAGCTGAACAAGTTCCTCACCGACGCGGCGCTCGAAGGCAAGACCGTCGTCGGTTACGGCGCCCCCGGCAAGGGGAACACGCTGCTGAACCACTGCGGTATCCGCCCGGACGTGTTGCGGTACACCGTCGACCGGAACCCGTACAAGCACGGCCGGTTCACCCCCGGGACCCGGATCCCGATCCTGCCACCCGAACGGATCGAAGCCGACGAGCCGGATTACGTGCTCGTCCTTCCGTGGAACCTCCGGAAGGAGCTGACCGCCCAACTGTCCTTTGTGGACGAATGGGGCGGAAAACTGGTCTTTCCCATCCCGCACCTGGAAATCGTCGAGGTGAAGTCGTGAAGGTAGTCCTCTTCTGCGGCGGCTACGGCATGCGGATGCGCAACGGTGACGCGTCCGACGTGCCCAAGCCGATGGCCATGGTCGGCCCCAGACCCCTGATCTGGCACGTGATGCGGTACTACGCGCATTTCGGCCACACCGAGTTCGTCCTCTGCCTCGGCTACGGCGCGCACCACATCAAGGAGTTCTTCCTCGACTACCGGGAGACCACCTCCAACGATTTCGTCCTGCGCAACGGCAAGGCGGAACTGCTGTCGACCGACATCGCGGACTGGTCGATCACCTTCGTGCAGACCGGCCTCGAATCGGCCATCGGCGAGCGGCTGCGCCGGGTGCGCCCGTACCTCGAGGGCGACGAGATGTTCCTCGCCAACTACGCCGACGTCCTCACCGACGCCCCGCTGCCGGAGATGATCGAGCGGTTCACCGAATCCGACGCCGGCGCGTCGATGATGGTCGTACCGCCGCAGTCGTCGTTCCACTGCGTCGAGATGGGCGAGGACGGCCGGATCGGCGCGCTGACCCCGGTCAGCGAGATGCCGCTGTGGGAGAACGGCGGGTACTTCGTGCTGCGCCAGGAGATCTTCGACCACATCCCCGAGGGCGGCGACCTGGTGGCCGACGGCTGCGGCGAACTCGCCAAGCAGGGGAAGCTGCTCGCGTACCCGTATCGCGGCTTCTGGAAGCCGACGGACACCGTCAAGGAACGCGTCCAGCTGGACGACGCCTACGCGCACGGCGACCGCCCGTGGGCGTTGTGGGAAAACGAACCGGCTCCGGTGAGCATCGCGTGATCGGACTCGGTACCGGCGGGCTCGAACGGATCGTCGCGCTGGGCGCGCATTGTGACGACATCGCCATCGGGGCGGGCGGCACCCTGCTGACCCTCTGCGCCGCCAACCCCGGTGTCCGGGTGGACGTGCTCGTCCTTTCCGGCGGCGGCACCGAACGGGAGGCCGAGGAGCGCGCCGCGCTCGCGGCCTTCTGCCAGGGCGCCGACGTCGAGGTCACCGTGCTCAAACTCCCCGACGGCCGGTTCCCCGCGCACTGGGAAGAGGCCAAGAACGCCCTGGAAGAGCTGCGCCGCCGCACCGACCCGGACCTCGTACTCTCCCCGCGCACGGCGGACGCGCACCAGGACCACCGCGGGCTGGCGACGCTGGTGCCGACGGTGTTCCGCACCCATCTCCAACTGGAGTACGAGATCGCGAAATGGGACGGCGACCTCGCCAAACCCACCGCGTACGTACCGCTCACGCCCGAGCGCGCCGAAGAGAAGGTCCGGCTGCTGCAGGAGCACTACGCCTCTCAGCGGCACCGGCCCTGGTACGACCGGGAAGCCTTCCTCGGCCTCGCCCGCATCCGCGGAATCGAATGCGGGCGGCGTTACGCGGAGGCCTTCGACCTCAAGAAACTGACGCTCGACCTCACTCCGAAAGGCTGAAAGCCATGCGTGTGCTGCTGACCGGGCACAAGGGTTACCTGGGCACGGTGATGGCCCCGGTGCTGGCCGCCGAAGGCCACGAGGTCGTCGGCCTCGACTCCGGTCTCTTCGACACCTGCGTGCTGGGCCCGAAGCCCGACGATCCCAAGGGCTACGAAGTCGACCTCCGCGACGTCACGGCCGAGCACGTGACCGGGGTGGACGCGGTGATCCACCTCGCCGCGCTGTCCAACGACCCGCTGGGGTCGCTGGCGCCGGAGCTCACCTACGACATCAACCACCACGCCTCGGTCAAGCTCGCGAAGCTGGCGAAGGACGCTGGAGTCAAGCGGTTCCTCTACGCCTCGACGTGCTCGGTCTACGGGGCTTCGGGCGGAGACGGCCTCGTCGACGAAGACGCGCCGCTGCGCCCGGTGACGCCGTACGCCGAGTCGAAGGTGCGGGTCGAGGACGACCTCCACGAACTCGCCGACGACGATTTCACCCCGGTGTACATGCGCAACGCCACCGCGTTCGGCTTCTCGCCGCGGCTGCGGTCGGACATCGTGCTCAACAACCTCACCGCGCACGCCCACGTTTCGGGCGAGATCCTGGTGCTGTCGGACGGGACGCCGTGGCGGCCGCTGGTGCACGCCAAGGACATCGCGCGCGCCTTCGAGGCCGCGCTGGTCGCGCCCAAGGAGGCCGTCCACGACAAGGCCTTCAACATCGGCACCGAGCGCAACAACGTGACCGTGGCCGAGATCGCCCAGCAGGTCGTCGAGGCCGTCCCCAGCGCGAAGCTGCGGATCACCGGCGAGTCCGCGGGCGACCCGCGCTCCTATCGCGTCGACTTCTCCCGCTTCCGCGACGCGATCCCCGGCTTCGAATGCGAGTGGTCGGTCAAGGACGGGGCGCTCGACCTGATCTACGCCTACCGCACGCACGGCCTGACCGCGCACGACTTCAAGAACCGCTTCACCAGGCTGGCCACGCTCAACGCGCGGACCGCCGCCGGCGAAATCGACGAAACCTTGCGGCGACGGTGATGACCCGCAAGCCACTGGACACGGGCGCCGACCTGCGCGAGCTGGTCGAGCGCTTGTATCCGCTCTGCCGCAGCATCACCGGCGACGGCGTCCGCGCCACGCTGGAGATCCTCGGCGAGCACATCCCGCTCGACGTCCACGAGGTGCCGACCGGGACCCAGGTGCTCGACTGGACCGTTCCCCAGGAGTGGAACATCCGCGACGCCTGGGTGAAGGACCCTTCCGGGCGGAAGGTCGTCGACTTCCGGGAGTCGAATCTGCACGTCGTCGGCTACAGCGTCCCGGTCTCGCGGAAGATGCCACTCACCGAACTGCGCGAACACCTGCACACCCTGCCCGATCAACCGTCCTTGGTGCCGTACCGGACCAGCTACTACTCGCCGACGTGGGGTTTCTGCCTGGCACAGGAGACCCTCGACGCGATGCCGGACGGCGAGTACGAGGTCCACATCGACTCCACGCTGACGAACGGGAGCCTCACCTACGCCGAACACGTCGTACCGGGCGAAGTCACCGACGAAGTGATCATCTCCTGCCACACCTGCCATCCCTCGCTGGCGAACGACAACGTCGCCGGGATCGCGATCGCCGCCGCGTTCGCGCGGACGCTGAAGAAGCCCCACTACACGTACCGGTTCCTGTTCATGCCGGGCACGATCGGCGCCATCACCTGGCTCGCGCGCAACAACGACCGCGTCGGCCGGATCAAGGCCGGGCTCGTGCTGGCGTGCGCCGGTGACCCGGGATCGTTGACCTACAAGCGAAGCCGCCGAGGCGACGCCGAGATCGACCGTGTGCTCGCGTACGTCCTGGCCGATCGCGCCCACAAGATCGTCGACTTCTCACCGTACGGCTACGACGAGCGCCAGTTCTGCTCCCCCGGTTTCAATCTCGGCATCGGTTCGCTGACGAGGACGCCGTACGCGGGTTATCCCGAATATCACACCTCGGCCGACAACCTCGATTTCGTTTCCACCGCGGCCATGGAGGAAACCCTTCAGACCTTGCGGGACACCTTCGCCGTCCTCGACCGCAACCGCAGCTACGTCAACCTCAGCCCCTTCGGCGAGCCGCAACTCGGCAAGCGCGGGCTGTACGACTCGCTCGGCGGGCGAAGTGACGCCAAGCATGCCCAGATGGCCATGCTCTGGGTGCTCAACCTCTCGGACGGCGAGCACAGCCTCCTCGACGTCGCCGATCGGTCCGGGCTGCCGTTCGATTCCGTCGTCGCCGCCGCTCAGGCACTGCACGACGCCGGATTGCTCAAGAATTAGAGGCCCCATGCGATCACTTCTGCGTTCCCAAGCCGTCCGGGCCATGGCCGGACGGCTCAGCTGGGGCCTCGGCGACCAGGCCGTCTCCAGCATCACCAACTTCGTGGTCGGGCTGTTCGTGGCGCGCTCGCTCGGCACGTTCGCCTTCGGCATGTTCAGCCTCGCTTGGGTCAGCTACGGCGTGGTGCTCAACCTGTCGCGCGGGCTGACGACGGATCCGCTGATGGTGCGTTTCTCCGGGGTGCCCACCGAGACCTGGCGGACGGCGACCGCCAGGGCGACCGGGACGGCGCTCTCCGCGGGTGTCCTCGCCGGTGCCGTCAGTGTGGTCGCCGGTCTTGTGGTGGGCGGCCCCATCGGCGGCGCGTTCGTCGCGCTCGGCCTGGTCATCCCCACGTTGCTGCTGCAGGACGCGTGGCGGTTCGCCTTCTTCGCGGCGGGGCACGGGAAGAAGGCGTTCGTCAACGACGTCGTCTGGGGCGTCGCCCTGATCCCGGCGCTGTTCATCGCCCACCGGTGGTTCGACTCGGTCGTCGCGTTCATCCTGGCGTGGGGCCTGTCCGGGGCGGTCGCCGCCGGATACGGCTGCCTGCAGGCCGGGGTCCGGCCGGATCCGCGCGGCACGCTCGGCTGGCTCAAGCGGCACCGAGACCTCGGCACCCGCTACCTGATCGAAAACGTCAGCAACAGCGGCTCGACGCAGCTGCGCATGTACGGACTCGGCGCGATCGCCGGACTCGAGAGCGTCGGCGAGGTCCGCGGCGCCGAACTGCTGCTCGGACCGTTCTTCGCTCTTCTGATGGGACTTTCCCTGGTCACCGTGGCGGAAGGTGCGCGAGTGCTCCAGCGAGCCCCGCATCGCCTACGCCACTTCTGCGCCGTTCTGGGCGCGGGCCAGGCGGCCGCCGCCCTGGTCTGGGGTCTCGCCTTGCTTCTGGTACCCCACGACGCCGGCCGGTTCGTCCTCGGCGACGTCTGGGCTCCCGCCTCCGAACTGATCCTCCCGGTGACCATCGGTATCGCCGCGGCGGGATTCAACACCGGGGCGGCCGCCGGATTGCGTGCGCTCGGCGCTGCGAAAAGGAGCCTTCGCGCCCAGCTGATCAACTCGGCCGGCTATGTCGGTTTCGGGCTCATTGGCGCCCTCTTGGCCGGGGCGTCCGGATCCGCTTGGGGGGTCGCGTTGGCGATCACCAGCGGATCGGCGGTGTGGTGGCTTCAGCTCCATTCCGCCCTCAAAGAGCACCTAACTTCGGAGAAGGAAGAAATGAGGACGTCATGAGCACCGCTCCTCGGCTGAGCATCGGGCTCCCTGTCTACAACGGCGAGGATTACCTCGCCGAATCGCTGGACGCACTCCTCGGCCAAAGCTACGAGAACTTCGAACTGATCATCTCGGACAACGCGTCCTCGGACCGCACCGAAGAGATCAGCCGCGAGTACGCGAAGATGGATTCCCGCGTCCGGTATGTCCGCCAGCCGGTGAACATCGGCTGCGCGCCGAACCACAACTACTGCGTCGACGTCGCCCGCGGCGAATTGTTCAAGTGGGCGTCCGACGACGACCTCTACGCATGCGACCTGCTGGAACGGTGCGTCGAGGCGCTCGACGAGCACACCGAGTTCGTCCTCTCGCACTCGTGGACGGCGATGATCGACGAGAAGGCCGTCGTCACGCAGGCACTGGAGTACCCGCTCAACACGGCTTCGCCGCACGCCGCGGAACGCTTCCGCAGCACGTTGTTCGCACCCGGCGGGGACGACGACGGCGCGGTCATCCGCACCGAGGTGCTGCGCCGCGTCGCACCGTTGGACAGCTACCACCACGCGGACCGCACGATCATCTCCGAACTCGCCCTGCACGGCCCGTTCCACCAGGTGCCCGACTGGCTGTACTTCCGGCGTGACCACCCCGGCCGCTCCGAGCACGAGCACCCGACCGTGCGCAGGCGGGCCGCCAACCTCGACCCGAAGCGGGCCGACAAGCTCCGCCACCCGATGGTCCGGTTGCTCGGCGAGTACGTGCTCGGCTACGTCAACGCGATCCGCAACGCGCCGATCACCGGCGCGGAGAAGCGCGAATGCTTCCGCTATCTGCGGCAATGGATGCTGAACCGGGCGGGGAACCCGGCCATGGGCCGGATGCCCGACCAGGCCGAGGCCGAACTGGGCCCGCGTGAGGTCTCCGTGGCGTCGGTCGTCGCAGGCCAGGAGGGACGAGTCTCTTGACCTCGCCCGTGAGAATCGGGCTGTTCGGACTCCTCGGATCGGGGAACCTCGGCAACGACGGTTCCTTCGAGGCGGTTCTCGGGTATCTGCGCACGGAACATCCGGACGCCGCGCTCAGCGTGATGTGCGGCGGTCCGGAAGTCGTCGCGGCGCGGTACGGACTCGAGACGACCGCGTTGAACTGGTACGAAGGTGAGTACCGAACAGCATCGGGACCGTTTTCCATCGCCATGAAGGGCTTCGGGAAACTTGTCGACATCTTCCGCACGACGGCTTGGGTCAGGCGCCAGGACGTGGTGATCGTGCCGGGGATGGGTGTCCTCGAAACCTCCCTTCCCTTGCGTCCGTGGGGGTTCCCGTACGCACTGCTGCTGCTTTCGGCGTCCGGCCGTCTGGTCGGCACCAAGGTGGCTTTGGTGAGTGTCGGCGCCACCGTGAGCACGCACCGGTCCACCCGGACGATCCTCGGCTGGGCCGCGCGGCTCGCGTCGTTCCGGTCCTACCGGGACGAGCCGTCGCGGGAAGCGATGCGCGCGATGGGCACCGACGTCACGAACGACCGCGTCTACCCCGACCTCGCCTTCGCCCTCTCTTCGACTTCGGAGCCGGTGGTGCCCCGTTCCGTCGGAATCGGCGTGATGGCCTATCACGGCGGGAACGACGACAGGGCCCGCGCCGCCGAGATCTATGGGTCCTATGTGGACAAGATGACTCGGTTCGTCGCCGTCCTCGTCGCCGAGGGCCGGCCGGTGCGGTTGTTCATCGGCGACCGGGCCGACGCGCAGGTGGTCGGCGAGATCATGCGGAAGCTGGAATCCCCGCTGGTCACCGCGGCCGACACGGCCACGCTGAATGACGTGATGCGGACGATGTCGACGGTCGAGACCGTCGTCGCCACGCGCTACCACAATGTCTTGTGCGCGCTGAAGCTGGCGAAGCCGACGTTGTCCGTCGGGTACGCCCGCAAGAACGAGGTCCTCATGTCCACGCTCGGGCTCGGGGAGTTCTGCCAATCCGCCAAGGAGATCGACTTCGAGGCGCTGGTGCGCCAGTTCGCCGAACTGGAGTCCAGGGCGGGCGAACTGACCGAGATCGTCGCGAAACGAAGCGCGGAGCAGGAGCGGCTGCTGGACGAACAGTTCGCCGCACTTTCGGCCGCCGTCCTGCCGATGGGAGTCCGATGAAGATCATCCCGGTGCCCGCCATCGCGGGCGCGTACCTGTTCGAGCCGACCCCGCACGCCGACGAACGCGGCTTCTTCTGCCGAACGTTCGACGCCGACGTCGTCCGGTCGGCGGGGATCGACCCGGACGGGTTCCTCCAGGACAGTGTTTCCCGTTCCCGCAAGGGCGTGCTGCGCGGGATGCACCTCCGCGCGGGGCTCGGTGAGGCGAAACTCGTCCGCTGCTCCTGGGGCGCCGTCTTCGACGCCGTGGTCGATCTCAGGCCGGATTCACCGACGTACCTCGGCAAGGAGACGTTCGAACTGTCCGGGGAGACTCAGGTGTCGCTGTACATCCCGGCGGGTTGCGCGCACGGATTCCAGGCACTCACCGAGTACGCCGACGTCTCCTACCGGATCGACCGCGCGCACGACCCTTCCGAGGACGTCGCGATCGCCCACGACGATCCGGAGCTGGCGATCCCGTGGCCGCTTCCGGTGGCGCTGATGTCGGAGCGGGACCGAGCCGCGCTCCCGCTTTCCGCGGTACTGGCGTCCATCGGTGGACCCGCGTCCTCGATGGACGTCGGCGGGACGCCGCCTGATCTCCCACCTCGCGGTGACCGGGAAGGCGTCCTGCCGGCGCGATAGCGGGTCTTCGGCGAGGCGGGCCACGCGGATTCGTCTCAGATCCGCCACCAGGTACTACAGAACACGAGGTGAGAGCATGACCCGTCAGCTTCCCCGATCCATGCGGGCCAACGAGCGCCTCCACGCGATGATCCCCGGCGGGGCGCACACCTACGCCAAGGGCGACGATCAGTACCCGGAGAACCTGGCGCCGGTCATCTCGCACGGGCTCGGCGCGCACGTCTGGGACGTCGACGGGAACTCCTACATCGAGTACGGCTCGGGGCTGCGCGCGGTCAGCCTCGGGCACGTACACCCGCGGGTGAGCGAAGCCGCCCACCGCGAGATCGACCGGGGCGCCAACTTCGCCCGTCCATCCATTGTGGAGGAACGGGCGGCGGCGAAGTTCCTCGAAACCGTGCCCACCGCCGAGATGGTCAAGTTCGCCAAGAACGGTTCGGACGCCACCACGGCCGCGGTCAAGCTCTCCAGGGCCGCCACCGGAAGGCCGCTCGTGGCGATCTGCCGTGACCACGCCTTCTTCTCCATCGACGACTGGTTCATCGGCACCACGGCGATGTCGTCGGGCATCCCGGACGGGATCACCGATCTCACCGTGTCGTTCCCCTACGGCGACCTCCCCGCGACCGAACGGCTGCTGCGGGAGAACGCGGGCCAGGTGGCCTGCCTCATCCTGGAGGCGTCCACCCAGCTCGAACCGCCCGCCGGGTACCTCGTCGGCCTGCGGGAACTCGCCGACCGGTACGGCTGCGTACTGATCTTCGACGAGATGATCACCGGTTTCCGCTGGTCCGAGGCGGGAGCGCAGGGTCTCTACGGCGTCACGCCGGATCTCTCGACGTTCGGCAAGGCACTCGGTAACGGATTCGCCGTCTCGGCGCTGGCGGGCAAACGCGAACTGATGGAACTCGGCGGACTCCGCACCGCCAAGGAGCGCGTCTTCCTGCTGTCCACCACGCACGGCGCCGAAACGCATTCGCTGGCAGCCGCGATCGCGGTCATGGAGACCTACACCGAAGAAGGCATCGCCGCGCGGCTGCACGCGCTCGGCGACCGGCTCGCCGCCGGGGTCCGCGAAGTCGCGGCCTCGGCCGGGGTCGGGGAACACGTCGTCGTGCGCGGCCGGGCGAGCAACCTCGTCTTCGGCACGCTCGACGCCGAGAAGAAACCGTCGCAGGACTACCGAACGTTGTTCCTGCGGCAACTGGTCACGGGCGGGGTCCTCGGACCGTCGTTCGTGGTCAGCAGCGCGTTGTCCGAAGAAGACATCGACCGGACGGTCGAAGTGGTCTCGCAGGCCTGCCTCGTGTACCGCAAAGCGCTCGACGCGGAAGATCCGGCACCGTGGCTGGGTGGCCGTCCGGTGAAGCCGGTATTTCGGAGAAGGGTATGAGTTCAGGGATCGCGTATCGCTCGGCCGGCTCGCGCACGCTGCGCGTGGCGTTGTCGGTGCTACTGCTCCAGGTCGCCGTTGAAATCACAGCGGAGGCAACCGAAGAGCCGGCTCGAGGGGTGTGCGGCACGACCGTCGGCGTCCCTTCCGCCCCGGAAGGCGCCCAGGTCGTCGATCCGGGCACCGATCTGACCGACAAGACCCGGTTCAGCCCGCCGGGGAGCACGTTCTGGCTGGCACCGGGCACGCATACGCTGAGTTCCGACCAGTTCGGCCAGGTGATGCCCAAAGACGGCAACGTCTACCTCGGCGCACCCGGCGCCGTACTGGACGGACGCGGGATCAACCGCGCGGCCTTCACCACGCAGGCCAAGGACGTGGTGATCCGCGGGCTGACCATCCGCGGTTTCGTCGCCGAACGGGACCAGGGCGTGGTCAATCACGACTCCGGCGAACGCTGGACCATCGAAGGCAACGTCATCGAAGACAACGACGGCGCCGGGATGATGACCGGGGCAGGGCAGCGGGTGATCGGGAACTGCCTGCGCAACAACGGCCAGTACGGCATCAACGCCTACCGTTTCGGCGGCGGGCTGGCCGGTCTGGTGATCGAGGGCAACGAGATCACCGGGAACAACACCGGCGACTGGGAGACCAGGATCCCCGGTTGCGGTTGCAGCGGCGGCGCGAAGTTCTGGGCCGTGAACGGTGCCGATGTCATCGGCAACTGGGTCCACCACAACCACGGTGTCGGGCTCTGGGCCGACACGAACAACAACGATTTCCTCATCCAGGACAATCTGATCGAGGACAACGCCTCCGAGGGACTGTTCTACGAGATCTCCTACAACCTGGAGCTGATCGGGAACACCTTCAACCGGAACGCGCTGGTGCAGGGCCGCAACCGGGCCGCCAAGGGCGACGACTTCCCGGTCGCCGCGGTGTACCTCAGCGAATCGGGCGGCGAGCCCGGACTGCCCGCCCGGACCAGCCGGATCGACATCCGGGGCAACATGTTCTCCGACAACTGGTCGGGGATCACGCTGTGGGAGAACGCCGACCGGTTCTGCAACAGCCCGGCCAACACGTCGACGCTGTCCTGTACGGCCTGGGTTTCGCCGACGTCCGCCTGCTCCGATCCGGGTATCAAGACCGAACCGCTGTACGGCGACTGCCGCTGGAAGACGCAGCGCGTTTCGGTGCACGAGAACACGTTCGAGTTCGATTCGTCGCTGGAAGGCTGCCTCGGCCTCTGCGGGCGGATGGCGGTGCTCTCGAACTACGGGACCTTCCCGGCCTGGTCGCCATACCGGGGTGCCGTGATCTCCGAGGCGATCACCTTCCGGCAGGACAACCGGTGGTACGACAACCAGTACTACGGGCCCTGGACGTTCGTCGCCCACGACACGTCACGGCGGCTGACCGCGGCGCAATGGCAGGCTGCGCCCTACCTGCAGGACGGCTGCAGCGGGTTCGGAGAGCCGGTGACCTGCTGAAGGTTCACCTGTAAGTGTCCACCTGGGACCGTCCATAGTGGCTTACCGTTGCCTTCATGCCCGCGTTCCTGGTTGTTCTGATGCTGATCGCGACAGGAGTCGTCACGGCTTCGGCGGCTCCTGTCGCGGCCTGCGCCGCGGGACCGGTGAGCCCGGGCGAACCGGACGGCGCCGTGGTGATCTCCCCGGGGATCGACCTTTCCGCGAAGACACGTGAACTCCCGGCCGGCACGACATTCTGGCTGACCGAGGGCAAGCACACCCTCGGCCCGGACGAGTTCGGGCAAGTCATCCCCAAGGACGGCAACGCCTACCTCGGCGCACCCGGCGCCGTACTGGACGGTGGCGGCGTCAACCGCTACGCGTTCACCCAGCGGGCTCGCGACGTCGTCATCCGCGGCCTCACGATCCGCGGTTTCGCGGCGCCGCGCGATCAGGGCGTGGTGAACCACGACTCCGGTGAACACTGGACCATCGAAGGCAACACCATCGAGGACAACCGCGGTGCCGCGATGATGGCGGGTCCGCGTCAGGAGATCCTCCGGAACTGCCTGCGGAACAACGGGCAGTACGGCATCAACGCCTATCGGGCGGGCGACGGGATCACCGGGTTGCTCGTCGAGGGCAACGAGATCACCGGGAACAACACCGACGACTGGGAGACGAAGGAACCCGGCTGCGGCTGCAGCGGCGGAGCGAAATTCTGGGCCGTGAACGGCGCCGACATCCGCGGCAACTGGGTCCACCACAACCACGGTGCCGGGCTCTGGGCCGACACGAACAACAACGACTTCCTCATCGAGGACAACCTGATCGAGGACAACGAGGCCGAGGCGTTGTTCTACGAGATCTCCTACAACGTCGTAGTCCGCGGGAACACCTTCCGGAGGAACACGCTCGTGCAAGGCCGCGCTTTCGCTTCTCGCGGGGACGATTTCCCGGTCGGCACGATCTACCTTTCGGAGTCCGGCGGCGAGCCGCGTGTTCGTGCCCGTACTTCGCTGGTGGAGATCGTCGACAACGTCTTCGAGGACAACTGGTCCGGAATCACCCTGTGGGAGAACGCGGACCGCTTCTGCAACAGCCCGGCGAACACGTCTTCCGGCTCTTGCACCCTCCTCGTCCCTTCGGTCTCCTCCTGCTCTTCGCCGGGGATCACTTCTCGGCCGTTGTACGACGACTGCCGGTGGAAGACCCAGCGGGTCTCCATCCACGGCAACAAGTTCTCTCACGGGTCCGATTGCTCGGGCTTTTGCGGACGGATGGCTCTCTTGGCGAACTTCGGGACCTATCCGGACTGGTCGCCTTACCGGGGATATTCCGTTTCGGACGCGGTGACCTTCCGGCAGGAGAATCGGTGGTACGACAACGATTATTCCGGTGCGTGGCGGTTCGTCGTTCAGGACGCTTCGCGAACCGTGGGGGTTTCGGGGTGGCAGGGGGCTCCTTACGCGCAGGATGCTTGTAGTTCCTTTGGGGATGGTGGGTGCTGAGCGGCGTGACCCCGGCGCGAGTGGGGAATGGAGCCGCCGCCCCTCCGCGACGATGTAGGAATTGGGACGTTGAGCCTGGATCCACCGGTGTGATGTGGGTGTTTGGGGTGTGTCCGGGTACGCAAATGCCCTCTGGCTTGGGATGATTGTTCTTGCGACGGAACAAAAA